>JBGATE010000221.1:0-4522 GCA_044229375.1 Chitinophagaceae bacterium | reverse complement strand
GAGTTGTCCTTCTTTGCTGAGTTGTTTTATTCCGGATTCTGAAAGGGAGGATTGCTGGTACACCCGGCAACCCGGCATTATTTGCTGTATGATGCCAAGTTCTTTTTCAGTGCCGGGCAACTCATTCCAGAGTTTTATTTCGGCATTGACCGCATATTCCCAGGCCCGGCCGTCCAGGTTTTCCGGGTGATATTTCTTATAGTCGGGATTACCAAAAACCAGTATGTTCCGGGTATCTGCATAGGTTTTACTTTCCAGGATATGTTTAACGGTGAAAGAGGGAACATAAATGATCTTGTATTTCTCTCCCAGGTAAACACCGGTTTCATCCATCAATACCTCAAAAGGGATATAACTTAAGAAAAGGTCCGTTGAAATGTACAATACTTCTTTCCCTTTCAGCAGTGCCTCATAGGGTTTAATATAAAACCGGTAAAGGATCTTGCTGACGGCGATCCTTGCCCCGTCTGACAAAGCAGAACTGTCAGCACCCCGGTTACTGGCAATGATCCCCCTGCTTGCCGTCTTAAATCCGGATGTTTGGAGGTACAACCCCAGCGGGAAAAACATGGCTGCTTTTTCCTTGTCTTTCAGGGTTGTCTCTGACAAATTCATGAGATCGAGAATACTTCTGTATTGTTGTTTCATTCCCTCCATTTCTTTTGCCAGTAACTTGTTGTCGTGTTTAAAAAAAAGCTGCCCGTCGCGGTTAAAGGCAATCCCCATTCCTCCCTGCTTATTGAAAAAATCTGAAAAGCTCAGCCCGGCGCTGTTGGCCGGTATCTTTTCCCGGCACTCCCTTAGTGTGGCCGGTTTCTCCGGGTAAACCTGTGAGGTCAGCAAATAATACAGCAAACTTTCCTTTGTTTCCTCCATTAATTGAAACAGGTCATCCGTCGCGTTTTTTTCCGCCATTATTTTTTTCAGGCAGGCATAGGCGCCTTTTTTTTCTTCCTGGACAAAGAGGATCTTGTCACCAGGAGTCCTCCGGTGGTTTTCGCCGGCATATTTTTTATATGACTCCACCGATTCCCGGAGGAGCAGCATGGCAGAATCCGGTTTACCGAGCTGATAGTAGCTCAGCCCGGCTGTTTCCAGGAGGTGGGAGATATCATCATTAAAATGCTGTTTCTTTTTTGCCTCCCTGATAAGCGCTAAGCAATTGCCGGCGCTTGTTTTATATTGCCCGTTGCGATATAACACGGTTTGAAAATTTGCAGCGCCGCTCAGGAACTTCCCGTAAGGATCCTGAACCCTGTTTGACCGTTGCTGAAACAGTGAATAATAATAAGCGGCCGAGTCAAAGTCATTTTTATCAACATAACAATTCACGATATTATTAAGGGTGTTCTCATACAGGCCATAGATGTTTTTTTGGGGTATAAGCGGCAGTGCCCTTAAATACCAGGAGAGGGACTTGTTGTGTGCGCCGGCATACCTGTAACAATCTCCCAATTGCAGAAAGGCAAGCTCTGCCTTACCTGGCAATTTATAGGTCTCTGCATAACGCAGCGCTTCTTCGGCAAAGAATATCGCGTCATTCATACGGGGGTTGAACTTATTCCGGCCCCGCATGATACCCGAAACATCTTCGGACAGTTGCATATGTATAGTGAACAGCGAAATGCTGTCACGCAAGTATTCATCCGCCATTTTGCCTGGCCGGATATAATCATAGATGGCGCTTTTATTATCACCTGCAAACAGTTTTTTCCTTCCCAGGTTGTAATAAAAATCGCGCAATACATGTAATCGCTTCGTTTCCTCCTTCTCCTGGGCAAGGATAAAGGATGTTTTTAAACGGTCCAGCTCTGCGGACTTGTTTTCGCCATCCCCTGTTGCAACCAGGTAGATGGTATCCAGGATGGGGTTGGAGGCGGTGTTGTTTTTAACCAGGGTATAGTCGTCCGGGAAAAGCAACCGGACTGTCCGGATAAATGCGCTGCTCTTCAGGCTGTCCATTAAATCAAGATCCTTTATAACCCGGTTGAGCATTTCCTGTTGAAGGGGCAGGTACTCAGATGCAATCAGGTAATAATATTCCGCCTTCTTCAGATCATTCTTAAGGTAGTATGCATGCGCCAGGTTTAGAAAAGAATTAAAGTCTTCAGGCTGGAGAGAGAGGGCTTGCTGGCAGAAAAGTACAGCACTGTCGTACTGTCCCGATAATAAAGCGTACCAGCCGGCGCTGGTCCAATAAGTGGTTTTTTCCGGTTTGAACCAGGCAATCTTACTGTAGCATTTGGCGGCTTCTTCAAATTGTTTCAGCTCCCCTGCGCAGTAACCCCTGTAATACCAGGCATTCATCTGGTTACTGTCAGCTTCGATGATACGATTACATACCGTTAACGCCTTACCGTATTCATCTTTTTCAACAAAAAACCGGATACTGTCATAGCTGGATTTATAGATGGCCTGGGCCGTTCCCTGTTTGAAAACGATGAGGGTAAGGATCAATACTGTTAAACCCTTCAGCATACGGATTTTTCTGAAATGTAATAAAATTTCGCGTTATGTTCCTGCCGGTATTATAAACAGAATTTGTCTATACAGGTTCGTCAGCATCAACCGTGTCTGCCGGGGATGCGGCCACTGATCTTTTCACCAAAAAATATCCCGCGATTCCCGCCACCAATGAGGAAACCAGGATCGCGGTTTTTGAATTTTGAACGATGAGCGGATCTGAAAAAGCGAGCAGGGTGATAAAGATCGACATGGTAAATCCTATCCCGGCCAGTACCCCGGCGCCGGCCAGGTGACGCCAGTTGACCGCCTCCGGTAATTTTGTGATACGCATTTTTATGGCCAGGAAACAAAACAGCAGGATACCTGCGGGCTTTCCGAATAAGAGGCCGGCCATGATCCCAAGGCTGTTATGGGTTGAAAGATTTTTCCCCGAGCCCGTATCCAGCATTATTCCTGTGTTGGCAAGTGCGAACAGCGGCACAATGATAAAGGCAACGGGAATATGTAAGAAATGCTGCAGCCGGTAGGAGGGTGAACGTTCTTTCCCGTCACCAAAGGGAATAGCGAAAGCTAACAATACTCCGGTGATCGTGGCATGTACCCCCGATTGAAGCATACAATACCATAGGATGATCCCCCCGGCAATATAGGGAAGCAGGGTATGTACTTTCAGTCTGTTGAGGATCAACAGCAGCACAAATATGCCCAATGCCGAAAACAGCCAGATTGTTTGCAGATCCTGGGAATAAAAAATGGCAATGATCAGGATAGCGCCAAGATCATCAATGATGGCCAGTGCCGTAAGAAAAACTTTTAATGCCAGCGGTACTCTTTTCCCGGCCAGCGCAAGGATACCCAGCGCAAAAGCAATATCCGTGGCCATCGGGATTCCAAAACCATCCTGGAAGACGGTGCCCCTGTTCAGCGCGAAATGTACCAGGGCCGGCACAACCATACCGCCTACAGCCGCTGCCAGCGGAAGAATGGCATTGCGGATACTGGACAACTCCCCGTCATAGAGTTCCCTTTCAATTTCTAGACCGATCAGCAGGAAGAAGACGGCCATCAGGCCGTCGTTGATCCAGTGCTCCAGGCTTAAATTTAGCTTGACCGGGCCCGCATCAAAACCCAGTTTCTGGTGCCAGAAATCGAGAAAGGCGGGTCCGATGAAAATATTGGCCAGCAGCAAACTGGCGATGGTGCAGGCGATCAGCATGATGCCACCGCTTTTCTCACTGTTAAAAAACTCCCGGAATAGTTTGGTGTCTATCATAGCATCTTCAGGAAAAGGGAACTGAAAAATCCCGGATTTTTTTTATTTCCCTGCGAAAATACAGTTATCTCCGGATCTGAACTGCCTTACAGGTCATGCAGTAGTTACAGGCAGTCCCGGGAGCAGGACGTAGTGATGAATAGTTAATGATCCCGGAATCCGGAAAAGAGCATGATGAATACTAAAAAGGAAGAACTAGGTACTCACTTACTTTAAGGAACATTTATGAAAGGCTTCATTTGGGTCAATAGGACAATGATTTACTTTAGGAATTATATCTTTCATGAAAAAGCAGCTTCTCTTTGTCGCTCTACTTTCTGTCTTTTCTGTGCAACAATTACAGGCCCAGGTAAAATATGGATTCAAGGGGGGATTGAACCTGGGTAAATTTCTTTACGGCCGTCAATACAGCGATGATGAAAAAGGTTCCGGCAGTAATTTGCCGCGGTTTAATGCGGGGATAAAAGTAGAAATACCTTTGAATGACGACGATGATTGGTTCTTATATACCGGCCCCTGTTATTCCGGGAAAGGGAACAGGGTCAGGGCCCATTACCCCACCTATAATTTTGATACTATCACTACCTGGCTAAATTATATTGAACTTCCATTGAGTGTGGGTTATAAATTCCCGGAGGGAAGTGATAAAAGGATAACCGCAGCAGCCGGTATTTATGCCGCTTACGGGTTTAACGGGAGAGTAGTGACCCGTAATTCCCCGGAAAGAACCCTGCGACACCTTCATCGCAAAGAAAATCCTTACAAAAGGATAGAAACGGGGTT
>JBGATE010000220.1:0-4601 GCA_044229375.1 Chitinophagaceae bacterium | reverse complement strand
GCATCGTAAGCGGTCAAACCGAAATAAGAATCCTGCTGATGATCGAACACCGCCAGTTGAAGACCAACGCTCTTGTATTTCTTTTCGGGGAAAACATATCCCGTTTTGGCGAAGGCCTCATAACGTTTGATTTGGATCCCCAGTCCATACTTGCGTGTGCTGAATTTATCCTTATCCGGGTCGAAGGACGTTTCACCGCCCGTCAGGTCATTGCTGAGTATTTTCACGCCGAATTGAGATTCCAGTCCCTTCCCGTTCTCAAATTTCCAGCGATTGACGGCGGTGAAGAGATTTCCTGTCGTCATATCCCTGAATCCATCCTCATTATAATCCACATTGCTTTTGGCCAGGAAATTATCGTGCAGCAACAAAGCCGTACTCCAGTTCTTCCCGATCTTCTGCGTCAAAACCAGGTTCAGGTCCGTTTTTCCCATATCATTCACGTAGGCATTGGCGTACAGCTTTTCCGCCGTTTCCGGTTTTTTCAGTTCAATATTGATCTGGCCGGCAATGCTTTCATACCCGTTCACAACGGAACCCACTCCTTTGTTCAGTTGTATGGATTCCACCCAGGGTCCCGGAATGAAATTCAACCCCTGTGCCGTCGCCAATCCCCTCGGCCCCGGCAGGTTCTCCACGGTCAGTTGCGTATAATTGCCGCTGAGCCCCAATAACTGGATCTGCTTGGAACCGGTTACCGCATCGTTATACGATACATCCACTGAAGGATTGGTTTCAAAACTCTCGCTCAGGTTACAACAAGCCGCTTTGAAAAGTTCACGCTCGGTCATCACCTGTGTTCGGATCGGGTTCAGGGAAGACAGGTAAGTGGATCGCTGCTTCCCGGTCACCTTCACTTCGCTCAACTGTTTCCCGGTGGCCAGTATGATCTTTATGTCTGTGCCGCTGAATGCCGAAATGGTATCCGACTCGTACCCGGTATAACTGATGATCAGCCTGCCCGTGCCGGGGATTTGCTGAATGGCGAACACACCGGCGGAATCAGTGATGGTTCCCTTACTCGTTCCCTGCCATACTACGGAGGCCCCGGCCAACGGACTGAACGTACCTTTCCGGTTCTCTTCCAGTACCACGCCCTTTATCGTTTGCAGTGTGGCGGGAACCTGCGTTTCACCTTTCGTTACTCCTTCTTTATCCGGATGCAATGGCGGGTTTAATTCCCTGTAATGACAACAGGCGGGTAATTCCTTATATACATCATCCTTTGCTTTTTCCTGTTCGGTGTCATGACCGGTATCCGCAATTCGTTTCATCACCTTATTTAAGGATGTTTGTGACGGGTTGTAGGTAAGCGACAATTGACGGGTATTGACATCCCAAACCGCGGCATGTACCCCCTTTCCTTTTGCGGCTTCCTCGATCCTTTCCTTGCACATTCCGCAGGCGCCGGAAACGGGACGTATCAGTGTTGTATCGCCGGGAAATGACTGCGATAACAGATCGCCGCTGAACAGTATTACAATTGCCGTTAAGGCTATATATTTTTTAAATTGTAGCATGTTGGACTTTTAATGCAACGGCATCAATTCTTTTTCTTCAAAGCCCCCAGGAAGGTCTGCTCGAAACTGATCAGCCAGCTATTGCTGTTCATCCGCTGCATGGTATTGCTCACCTGGAAACGGTAGCCGAGATTCAGTTTGGCAGTACTGTTAAAGATGAACTGAACGGCCGGCGCCAGGTCCACATAATGCGTTTTCTTGTCGAGGGTTTGCTGGGCGAGCATTTCGAGGTAAAGGTTCAGGTTGGTTTGCTTGTAGTCGGTGTACTCTTTGGGAAAAAGCAGGTACCCTGCCGATAAGCTGTAATGCATCGACTGGTAATTCCGTGCCGGGATATAAAGTACTTTATCGGTTCGCGAGGGATGCAGCACCTGGGTATGGCTGATGGTGCCCGAAACCGCAAGCTTATGCCAGAGTTGAGTGGCAATAACACCCGCCCTGATCCCGTCCTTATCTCCCATCAGCGTGATCTCATCATAATGGAACGGGGCCCTCGTGGCGGAACCCTCCGCAAAGGCGGCCATCCTGAAATGTTTGTGTATCCCGTCCTTTGAAAGAAAGCGGTATTTGGCATACAGGTTTAAGGATTCATAGCGGAAATCCGGCGTATGCATATTCGCGATGGTACCGCTCAGTGAAACCTGAAGTTTTTTGCTGATCCCTACCAGCACCTGCGGCATAACCCGGTGTGAAAAACGGTTGTAAATATTATCACGGGTAACAAAATGATCCGTGAGCTTAAGGCTGATGGTATGCGCGGGCAGGTTGGAGGCCGGTTCGGTAAAAACATATAATTCCTGCCCCCCGCTTTTCAGTGCCAGCAGGACAACCATTACCAGGAAGATCTTTCTCATACAATTTTATTATCAGTCTTCCAGCATATCCTTCAGTGCTTTCTCCAGGTCTTTTCCCTCGAGGTCCATGGCAATCAGGCGGCCGCCTTTGTCTATCAGGTAAGAAGTGAACAGGGCTTCCACAAACCAGTTACGGGCGGTGGGCGTTTCCCATCCCCCGCGATCGATCACCTGCAACCAGGTGATCTTATCCTTTTTAACGGCTTTCAGCCAGTCTTCTTTCTTGTCATCCAGCGAAACGCTGTATATCTCAAAACCCTTTTCCTTATACTTTGAATAGATCTTTGCCAGTCCTTTATTGGCCACCCTGCAGGGGCCGCACCAGGAAGCCCAGAAATCAAGCAGCACCACTTTCCCTTTTAAGGAAGATAAGCGCAGGGTATCCCCGGCGGCGGTAGGTAACGCGATCTCCGCCGCGGCCTGTCCCTGGCGGGGCTGTGCCTGTAGCAGTGCACCTGTGAATATGCTGAGAAATAAAACGAAATATTGTTTACGGTTCATCATAGTAATTCTTTAAAAGCTCTTCCCCCGTTGAAGCAGGGGAAGAGAAAGAATGTTCAGATCGTTACATGGTAGATCCTTTCCCCCTCGCCCATACCGTCCTTTACACAACAGGAAGATGCCTTGCCCGTTTGCACACAACCCATTTTGGCGGAAGCGCTCAGTTTTTTAAACTGTTTCTCGGGAATAAAATTCCTGTCCACCACCGTGATCACCTGCTCGCCGTTCAGCGCCTGCCCGTTCCCGTTCAGGAAGTGAAAATTCTCATTCCCGATCCGGACATGATTGTCCTTTTCGAGCTTCACATCACGGAAAGATCCGGTGAGATGCAGACCGCCTACCGAGAAACCGGCATCTTCGACCGCTTCTTTGAGCGCGTCGATATTTACCTGGCTCCCTGTTTTGAAAACGATATTAAAGGAGGAATTCTTAATATCCGAAACCACCGTTTCCACCGCGGGCACTTTCAGTAATGCCTTATTGATGGCATTACTACACATGGCACAGGTGAGACCGGTAGCCTGGAGGGTTGCTTTTGAAAATTGCGCGCGCGAAACGGTTGCGGCAAGGAATACCACTGCCAGTAACAATAGTCTTTTCATATCAGGTATGATTGACGGGGTTACTAATCCGATTTTTTGCAGCAGTCTTTGCCGTCGTGGCCTTCCTTGGTGCATTTGCCGTCCTTACAGCAATCCATTTTGGCATCCGCCTTTTTGCTGCAGCAGTCTTTGCCGTCATGTCCGGCCATACTGCATTTGGCTTCACCTTCGGTTTTTTTACAGCAATCCTTGCCGTCGTGGCCCGCCATGGTGCATTTGCCATCCTTGCAGCAATCCATTTCAGCCGCTACTTCAGCGATGGCCGTTTCCCTTTCATACTTGCAGCAGCCATGAAGTTTGTCGTAAGCTTCCTTTGTTGATTTGAAACCAACATTATCATAACCTACTTCGGCAATTTTTTGCTGGATCTTTGCCGTATTGGTGGATTTGCTCTTGTAGAAAACAGTGAGCAGCTTGGTATCAGCATCCCAACTGGCTTCTTTCGCGCCGGCATCTTTGGCGGCTTTTTCAATTTTGGTCTTGCACATGCCGCAATTACCGGACACTTTAAACGTTTCCGTTTTGTCCTGGGCGATGGCTATAGCGGAGAATACCAGGGAAAGGGCGGCGATTGAAAATATTTTGAATGTTTTCATTATAAAAAGTTTTTGGAGATAGTAAATTAAATAAAAAAAAGTAATACAGGAAAATGCACCGGTAGCTTACCGGCCCATTCATCATGAACTTTACTGATCTCAGATCCTGAAAACATTATTCTGCAGGTAGATGTCCTGCGCCGAAAGTAAAGGCGGGGAATGATTTTGAAAATGTTGTTGTTCGCCGGTCTTGATGACGAGTGCAACCATAAAATCGGAATGACCGGCGGGTACTGCATCCAGGGAAGGTATTTCGAAAGAAACGACCGGGTTGTTCACCTGGTCCTGTACCAGTTTCAGCACCTTCACTTCATCATGACAGCAACCATTGTTGTCGTGCATGTCCATTCCGCAGAGACCGCAGACCTTCGCTTTCTTCTCAAATAAATTTACCGAAACCAGCCTCTTCATGCAGTAATGTGAATTGATCACGATGCCGCTGGTGGCGGCAAGGTATAAGATGATCAATATGGCTGATAGCGTTTTTTTCATCCAAAAAACAAAGATAATACAAACATTGAAAAATAA
>JBGATE010000021.1:0-24202 GCA_044229375.1 Chitinophagaceae bacterium | reverse complement strand
GAATTTCCGTGAGTGTTTTCCGGATCGCTTTTTCATCGTCTATGATCAGTATATCGGCCATGCGTATTGAATTTGGAGGACAAAAATAGATTATTTGAGGGGAAGTGGGAGCGCTTAAAATGAGGAGCATTTAATAGTCGGCGTCCCTTTTTCACTTCAACCACCACAAAACAGGAATTCCAGGTCTTCCACGTCACCTGTGATTTACCTATGTGCTTTATGTCCTCTATGGTTCATAAAATCAATCTTTAAATGTTGAACCGCACAGGACCTGGAACAAATGGATAAACATACAGATCAATCCTTTTGAGTGAGAGATGGCAACAAACCCTTAAAGGAGAAAAAAAATAGAGGCCGGGTAGAAACCCAGCCTCGTTTTAAAATCCAATATCCTATGAAAAACCGTCGTAAAGATGCACATTAATATTCAAAACGTTGCACTATAACCGAAAAAATATTCACGTCTTAGTAGAATTACGGTGAATAAAAAAAAGCCTTACAGGTATTGTAAGGCTAATGCAAAAGATATCTTAAAAACTTATTTCACCTGGTACATCACTTCCTTCACCAGTTTAACGGTACGCGGCACATCGGGTAAAGCCGCATTCACCAGGTTGCCCGCGTAATGCAGCGGCGCATCGGCGGCCGTAATGCGGCGGATCGGCGCATCGAGGTAATCGAACCCTTCTTTTTGTATGCGGTACGTGATCTCGGAAGAAACGGAAGCGAAGGGCCATTGTTCTTCCACGATCACTAGGCGATTCGTTTTCTTTACGCTTTCGAGAATGGTCATCCAGTCCAGCGGACGGATCGTGCGCAGGTCGATCACTTCCGCGCTCACGCCTTCCTTTTCCAATTCGGCTGCGGCACCCATCGCCACTTTCATCATCTTGTTGAAAGAAACGATGGTTACATCGCGGCCCATTTTTTTGATATCGGCCTTGCCCAGTTCGATATAGTATTCCTCTTCGGGCACCTCACTCTTTTCACCATACATCACTTCACTTTCCATGAACACTACCGGGTCTTCTTCGTAGCGGATGGCCTGTTTTAGCAAGCCCTTGGCATCATACCCGTTGCTGGGAGATACCACTTTGATACCCGGAATATTGGCATACAGACTTTCAAAGGCTGTGGAATGCTGGGCGCCAAGTTGTCCGGCCGAACCGTTGGGACCCCGAAAAACGATCGGACAACTAACTTGTCCGCCGCTCATTGCCAGCATTTTAGAGGCCGTATTGAGAATTTGATCTAAGGCCAAAACGGCGAAATTCCAGGTCATGAATTCTACCACCGGACGAAGCCCGTTTTGAGCGGCGCCCACTCCTACGGCCGCAAAACCAAGCTCGGAGATGGGAGTATCGATCACCCGCCTGGGTCCGAATTCGGCGAGCATACCCTGGCTCACTTTATAGGCCCCGTTGTATTCGGCCACTTCCTCCCCCATTAAAAAAACCCGGTCGTCCCTTCTCATTTCCTCGCTCATCGCCTCGCGAAGCGCTTCCCGGAATGCAATTGATCTTGACATACTAAAACATTTTAAGGGCCTGCCCGCCATAGCTTTAGCGAAGGCGAGGCAAAATTAAGCGGGAATGGGGATAAAACCTAAAGCAAAGGCCTGTACAATTCGTACAGGCCCTTGCTAAATTTATACGGATCAACGGATCAGAGTCCGAGACATTTATTGATCATGTCCTTGATATTCGGGCTTTCTACATCCAGGTTGCCTACTTCAGCTGAATTGGGATAAAGCACTTCCAGTTTCCGCTGCATACACTCGCAGTAATCGGTTGCCTTGGTCCGCTGCATACCGCCTTTTACCGCTTCGGAAACACAATTATCAACAAAGATGTTAACATCGCTCCGGGACCAATTACCACCACTGGTATTCTCCTTGTCGCGGTCAGATACTTCTTCTTTATCGCGGCTGTCACCCTCTTTATAATCGGCATCCTTGCTGTCGCGGTCTTTTGAATCTTTATCATCGCTGCTATAATCGTCTTTGTTACGCTCGGCGTCACGGTCGGAACGGCGATCCGTTTTTTTATCATTGTTACAGGCAATAAAAAGTCCGGCCGCCAGGAAAAGAATGATCAGTTTACGCATACTACTTGGTTTTGTGGTTTAAATTAATACGCATCCTTTATTAAGGTAATGCAGAAAGACCGGAACAAATTAGCCAAAGTTTCGGAACCCGGAAAATAAATCATTCCCCCTTTTGAATAATCCCGCGGGGTTCTTCGCTGCCATCGGCCGGATTGCCAGCAGGGAAATTCACCCGGCCAATAACCCTGATTTAAGTGTTGACATGGAATTAAATATAATTGTATCTTTTTATCCGTTAACCCATTGTCATGAGATCCCTTCCCAGGCCCCTTATCATCGCCATCATCGTGATCATCGTCATCACGGCCGGCTCGCTGTACCTAATCCGTAGTTGCATGTTCGGCGGCGGAAAAGGATTCGGTGGCGCCCCGAAAGGCATGCGGGAGCAGTATGCGAATGCCCCGGCCCTTTACCTTGAAAAGGAAGGGAAGGGAGTTATACTCACGATCGTATCGCACCTGAAGATCCACTCCTATTCCCGGCAGGGCAATATGGTCCGCAAATCCGCCAGCACCACTTATTATCTCCAGACCAATGATGCCGCAACCGCCGCCATGCTGGATGAAGTAAAACTGAAATCCCATACGGACATCAAAAGCTACCCGGTGGAAGTAATGGGCGCCGCCGGCACCAACGCCTGGATCTTTATGGGCGAGCCCATGGCCTTCGACGCCTTTACCCTCGAAAAGAAGGCGGATATAAAAATACTGGAAGAGAAGAACAGGAACCTGGCCGGAAAGTTCCCGGCAGAACGGCGTTTTTATCAATTCGATCCCTCCGGCGAAAAATTATTTTTCACCGCGATGGATGGCAGTAAGTGGGAGTTGAACACGCAAACGCTGCAGGCGACAGTTTCCGGATACGATGAAGACAACAACCCCCTTCAACAACAAATCGACGGGATACTGGAAGCTGAAAAAAAGAACAGGGCCGGCCAGGATTCACTCTACCAGCAAAAGAGCAGGCGGCCGGCACAGCAATATGCCGCCAAACAGATCAGTGCGGCGGAATATAAACAACTTTCCCGCGAATACAGGGAAGGACGGGAAGTGCTCAACAAAGAGCGCGACAGCCTGCGCCTCGTCAGGCGGGAACTGGAATCAAAAGAACGTTCATCAAGGGAAAGACTGCGCAACCTAAAGGATCTGAAAGCGGGTCATACCGGTTACAGCGATGCACGGATCAACCAGGATACCGTGAACGGAAACTGGTATGGTTTGTATTCAACGGCAGAATTCCGGAAACTGAACGACAACCTTCAATACCACAGCGAACACGATGGCGCTGCCCGCCGGGAGTTATATATCGGTTCATATGCAGAGAATCCCCCGGGTACTTGGAAACTTGATAAGACAACCGCCCGTTTGCAGGGTACCGGAGATATATACCTGCACGGGGGTTTCTTACTGGATAAGAACAGCGCCCTGCCCATACACCCCGGGGGAGCCGGTTCATTCCTTATCATTCATAAAGAATCGGTCGCGAGGGATGCCGCCATACTGGTGAGCCGGGTGGATCACAACGGTAAAAAAATGTGGACATTCAATACCGGGCTGAGTGAATGGGCCGACTGGATCTTTAGTGGGAAACAACTGGTAATACTGGGAACAAATAATAAGGAACTCAGCAGCGGGCAGGTAAACCTGCTTTGGATCATAGACCTGCCCGGGGGCAGCGCCTCCGGTTATGATTATTATGAAGACAAGCTGATCCGTGGTAAATGAACCTTCTTACTGAAGGATCCGTTTCTTTTCCCCGCCTGGCAACACCCGGAAATAAGTGCCGTTATCGATCAGCAGGGCTTCTGTATGACCGCCGAGATGATGCACGTCGGTATTGATCACCCTTCCGCCGAAACGGACGCTGATGGTATCCGCGATCACCGTATGACCGGTGGCGATTTTGTTTACCTTGTACAATCGTAAAGTGTTATTCACCGTTTCCTCTTCTGATGAGGGATTCGTTTTGTAATAGCCGCGGTACCAAAACGGACCCAGGTCGCTGTACAGGGTATCCAGGTTCGGATTTTTGAACTCCATCAGGCTGTCGGCGTAATAGGGCCGCACCAGCTTGTTCAGACGCGTTGTGGAAAGATCCATCCGGTTCACCGGCGCCGATACGCCCCCGTGTACAAACAGGATATCGTTTATCTTCTCCATCACATTCTTACTGCGCAGCCAGCGGCCCAGTTCCGCATTTTTGCCGTAAAGGGAAGTGAATCCTTCCCCGAGTAACCCTGCGCTTTCCAGGTATTTCGCATGCAGGTAACGGAGATCGCCGTTCAGGTTCATGATCTCATGGTTTCCTAGAATATAATGTACGTAACCGCCGACCGCCTTCGCCTTATCTTCCAGCGAATAGATCAGCCATAGCACTTCGTTTACCATGGAACCCCGGTCCACAAAATCGCCGGTAAGTACGAGATGCCCGTTGCCAAAGGTCCAGTTGAAATTCGAATCGATGATCCCCCCGGCGAGGAGTAATTTCTTAAACGCTGCGAAATTGCCTTCAATATCCGATACGATAAATAGCTTGCCGGCCCCGCTGTAATCTGTTTTCTCATTCTCCAGGCGGTCCTTGAGTTTTACCGAAAACATCTTTGCCGGGTCATCTGTTGCCACCTGCAGTGTTACCGATGCTTTCTGTGAAAGGGCCATGCTGTCGGCCTGTACCTTTCTGGCACCATGATCATCCACGATATATTTTACATAAACCTGGTTGTTCCGGTACAGAACATAGGGGCCGTCAACCCGGGTGGTATGCGGACGCGGGCCGCTGCAATCCTCCCCGGGCAGGATAAAGCCTGCAACGAGGAGCGGGAGTAGGGCCAGGGTAAAATTCTTCATGCGTGGTATTTTGGTGCTGTTACCTCAAAGACAGGACTTTATCGGACGAGGTTGCTTTTAAACGGCCTTAAAGTTATTTGAAAATTATGATTTTGTCTTTCCCTGCTCCCATTCTTCTTTTCGTATCTCAAACTTTATTTCCCCTTTACCATAAAAACCTGTTTCCCGCCATCCCGCCCTCCTGTAAAAGCCGGCCGCCCGGGTGCCCGGAGAGGTACTTAACCAGAGATCCCTCTCTGTCTGGGAGAAGTACCAGTCCATCATCAGTTCATGCAGTTTTTGACCGATCCCCTTTCCCTCCTCTTCCGGGAGCAGGAAAAGGGCCCAGACATTGTTGTCCTTCACCGAAACAATGGAAAACCCAAGGATCCTGCCCTCCTCTTCTGCAACCCATCCCCTGCCCCTGTTGCTGATATAATCTTCCACATCCTTATCCGGCACAAGAGATGGATCCGAAAGCGTATTCTCTTTTACCGCATGCCGTACAAATTGTATCTGCGGGATGTCTTCTTTTGTGGCGATTCTGAATAACATAGTTCACATTTAAAACCTTACTATTTACTGATCCGGAACGGATGGGCCTCCGTAGTCAGAACCACTTTTTTAAGGTTGAGGGCGGAACGCGGCGCGAACAACAGGTACGCATACTTGAAGGTTTCACCGAAAAGAAAACTCTCCATGCCGTTGGATTTTTCCTTAGTGATCACGCTTTTCAATGCGGCGAAGCCTGCATCTGTTTTACAATGGGTGAAGATGTCATCCACCATTCTTTTGCCCATGTGGAGGTAGGTATCATCGTTCGTGGAGCGGTAGAGATAGAAACAGCTCTCCAGGTTCTCCGGCCGCAGCACATAGGATGCATATAAGACCGAATCGGTTTTAAAATCAAAGACCTCGGGCTCGATCCCGAAACGGGTCCACATGTAATAATTGGCCTTTTGCATTTCCCTGGCGGTCGGGATATCGCCGGCATAAGCGGTCAGACCGGCATAGAAAGCATCCAGCGCGCCATACTGTGTTGACAATTCCTTCCCGGTATGCATATCCACCTGGGCCATGAACCAGCCATTGGGCTGCCGGAGAATAAGGTATTTTTTGATGGCCGCTTCGTGAAGGTCCCAGGCGGTTTTAAAATCGCGATCCCCGAATAGCAGCCATGATTTGTAGAGGTATTCATAATAGGAATCGATCATCCCGCTGATATGGCTTTGGGTGCGGGTCCAGTTGCCGGTCCGTACATCGATCTGCTCCCCCACCAGGCCGATACCGCTTCTTTTGTCAAATACGGCCATAATGGCCTTTTTGGCGGCAGTGTAATATTTGACATCCCCGGTGAGTTTCCACAGTTTACCGAATTCCATCATCAGGGTGCCGATCTCGGCCGGGTTATTCAGTCCGTCACGCGTTTTGCCGGTTTGCAGGTGTATATAACGGTAAGGAATACCTGTAGGTGTATTAAAAGCGGGCATCAGCCTGTCTGCCAGGTCGGTTGCCAAGGTAAGAAAGCGCTTATCCCCGTCCATTTCATAGGCGGTTTGCAGGGCGGCCAGCAGGCGGATAACGATCTCGAAGACCTGAACATCATTGTCCACGTCAAAGTTGAGCTTGGAAAGGATCAGCTCCTTCGCCTCCGCGGCCTCCTGCTTCATCCCCAGTATGAGAAAGGTGTCGAATGCATCCACCGGCGACATCAGCAGGGATTGTTTGTACCAGTTGCGGCCGTCCTTTGTCAGCGGGCGAAGGTCATCATAACCCCAGGCATATTTTATGTAACCCTGCCAGGCATGGCGGCAGGCTTCGACGACCCTGGCCGCCATCTCCTTTTTCAGCTTTTTGGGAAACGGAGATTCCCGGGAAAAAGCGGTGAAAGAAAGATTCGTCAATAAGGCAGTCAGAAGAACACTGGTAAGGAAATTCCGCATAAATTAAGAGATTGATCAGCTAATATAGGCTGAAATGACCGTAAGAAGACTGCCGCTACCTATCCTTCATTTCAGTAAATTTGGTAAGGAATTCCTGAAACAATCATCAACAATTTGGAAAACCTGTCACATAACCCCGGGGACGCGACGAAACCGGTACGACAACTGGCAGCGATCATGTTTGCCGACATGACGGGTTATACGGCCATGATGCAGGAAAATGAGCAACGGGCCCGGTTGTTGCGGGACCGGCAGCGGCAGACACTTGAAAAATTCATCCCCGGTTTTAACGGAAAGATCATCCAGTATTTTGGAGATGGCACGCTGAGTATTTTCGGCAGCGCCGCCGATGCCGTTCGTTCGGCCATCGCCATTCAAACCGAACTTCAGCAGGAACCAAAGGTTTTGTTGCGCATCGGCATTCATTCCGGCGATATCGTTTATGATGCACAGGGCGTTTATGGCGATTGTGTCAATCTCGCTTCCCGAATCGAGGCCTTAGCGGTACCGGGGGCCGTTCTCATTTCCGATAAAATGTATGACGAGGTCAAGAACCAGCCGGATATAAAGACAGAATTGCTTGGAAAATTCAATCTCAAAAATGTAAAGCGGCAGGTGGAAGTATATGCCATCGCCAATGAAGGTCTTGTGATCCCCTCCGCAGCACAAACTGGTGCCCGGTCCGGATCGGAAAAGAGTATCGCCGTGCTCCCCTTCCTGAATATGAGCGCTGATCCTGAAAATGAATATTTCAGTGACGGCATTTCAGAAGAGATCCTCAACGCGCTGACCCGCGTGGAGGGACTGCGTGTAACCGCCCGGAGTTCTTCCTTTTCCTTCAGGGGTAAAAACGAGGATGTGCGGCAGATCGGACAGAAACTGGGAGTGGCGGCCGTCCTGGCCGGGAGTGTGCGCAAATCCGGTAAGCGGATGCGGGTAACGGCCCAACTGATCAATACGGCAGACGGGTATCATGTTTGGTCCGAAGTGTATGACACTGACATGGAAGACATATTCCAGGTACAGGATGAGATCTCCCTGAAGATCCTGACCCGGCTGAAAGAAAATTTCTCCGGCACGGAAAAAAAAGAACATCTCGTTACCCCTTCCACTCATAACCTGGAAGCCTATAATCATTACCTGAAAGGACGCTTCTTCTGGAACCGGTCCACCCCGGAAGATACGCGAAAGGCGATCAGGGAATTGGAGGAAGCTATCCGTATTGACCCCTCCTTTCCCCTTCCTTACTGCGCGCTTTCCTATTGTTATTCTTTTATGGGCTCGGCGGGCCTGATACCGCCAACAGAGGCGTATCCGAAGGCGAAGGACTATACGTTGAAAGCAATTGAACTGGATCCCAATCATGCCGAATCCTATCTCTCACTTGCCGCGATAAAATTTTATCATAACTGGGATTTTGAAGGCGCCGAAGCGTCACTTGAAAAAGCGCTGGGCCTGAGCCTTAATTCATCCCTGATCAACCAGGTACACGGCTGGTACCTGATCGCGAAAGGCGATTTTGACAAGGCCATTGAAAAAATGAAAGAGGCCGTATTACTGGACCCGCTTTCACTGCCGCTGATCTGTAACCTTGCTGATGCCTTTTCTTTTGCCAGCCGGTTTGATGAGGCCATCGAACAATACAATAAGGCGATTGAAATGGATCCCGCCTACCGGCGTGCATTTGAAGGCAGAGGCATGGTCTACCTGCTCAAAGGAGAAACCCAAAAATCGATCCGTGACCTGGAAGAATACCATCGTTTGATCGGTCACAGGTTGAAGGGATTGACCAGCCTGGGGCATGCCTATGCCGTAGCCGGGCAAACGGAAAAGGCGCTTGAATTCATTGAACGGCTCAAGGAAAGGGAGAAGGCCGACCCGGGTGCGGTGCTGTGTATAGATTATGCATTTATCTACCTGGGATTAAAGGACTATGATAAAGCATTCCACTTCCTTAATAAAGGGTATGAACAGCGTGCGGGGATCGCCTGCCTGGGAATGATCTTTTGTATCCGTTACCCGATGCTGAAGGAAATGAGATCGGATCCCCGATTCAGGGAATTAACCGGGAAGATGGGGATCATTGAATAGGAAAAAATCAGGTTGATCATTCCATCCGGAACACCGGGTTCTGCACACAAACTTTCAGGCTTTCATCGGGCTGCCGGCATTTGGTGCGGTTGGCGCGGGCAATGGTCTGCGTCCGGGCCATGGTCATGATCCCGTCCCATGATACTTCCTTGCTCTTGTCAAACAGCCCGATCTGTTTTTCCAGCGATTCCCTGAAATTGAAAGTAAAGAACCCGCCGTCGTGGGCGTTGCCGGCGGAAAGCTCTCCTTTTTGCGCGGCAGTCATCAATATGGATGTCCGCCGCTGGTTCATGAAGAGTGCGAGACATTTATTCTTATCCCAGCCAATGGAAGAGGTACGGGTGCTGGGAGCTTCGGAACTTACATTATTGGTTTGCCGGGGATCGTTATTGCAACAATCGCTGAGGATAAGGTTCAGCCTTGCTCCCTTGGCCTTGATCTTTTGGTAAACCGCTTCCATATTCATGGTGTACTGGCCTCCGAATTGCTGGTAGGTTTTATCCCGCAGGTCCATATAGGGAAAACGGTAATCATCGCGGGCATCGCTGAAACCATGACCTGAATAATAGAATACCACTATGTCGTTGGGACCCGGGCGCAGCGCATTGATGGCTTTCTCCACATTCACTTTGCTGAAATTGGCCCCTTCGATGATGGTGGGCACGAACTGGATCCCCAGGAATTCGGCGATTTCCCCAAAAGTGGCGTTGGTGGCATCCTTGTCAATGGCGCAGGTCTTGCCGATCTTCATATCGTTGGTGTTCGCCACCACCACCAGGTGGAGCCGGGTCATTTTTTCCTGGGCGTTCAGGGTTCTTACTTCCGCTTCGAACAGGTTCTTGTAAAACTCATCATCGGTCGTGAAATACTTTAGCACCAGTTCTTCCGTCAGGTCCTCCTGGTTCAGCAGCCGCACATCATCCAGTTCACCGATATCTTCTGTATCGTCGTCATTGAGGGACAGCACAAAGGCGGGTTCATAATATCCTTCTTCGCTAAGCTGGAATACAAAATTGTCGGGTTTGTATAACACTTCCCCGATGATCTGCTGCTGTTCCAGTCCTACAAAGATGAGTAGTGTACTATCCTCACTCCCGTCCTTATTCTCACCGTAATGCTCCTCCATCGTCATTTCCACCAGGTTCCTCGATTTGGATTTGAGGTCATAATATTCTGTGCGGATAATACCCGTTCCATCCGCGTTGCGCAACACCAGGGCACGGTAATCCTCCCGCCCGTTTTTCAGCTGGAAATGGTAATTGATCTCGTACAGGGTCTGGGAATGCAGCATGCCCGAAGTAAGCAGCAGCAGCAATACAATAAATGACCTGTTTCGCATTGGGGATACTTTGTTTATCCGAACTTCCGATAAATCTACTTATTCCCGCCGGATATTGCAAAGAAAATCCAAATCCATGGAACCGGTAAATTGAATTAATCTAAATTTACAGACAGCAATGCCAACCAACTGCAAGCTTCTTCGCCTTATCCTCCCGGCCGGGCAACCTGCAAAACAAATTTTGCTGGCGCTGTTCCTAATTTATTCAGGTCTCACCGCGTTCACGCAAACACCCAGGGTGGACAGTCTTGGTAAAATGCTGGCTGCCGAAAAAACGGATACCAGCAAAGTGCGGCTGATGTGGCAACTGGCCAGGGATATCGGGGTGTACGACCCGGATTCCGCACTGGTGCTGGCACAAAAAGCGCTTTACCTGGCCCGGGGCATTGGTTATACCGAGGGGGAATCCCGGTCGCTGGGTGTGCTGGCCAATACCTTCCTGAAGATCGGCAACTATCCCCGTGCGCTGGAACTGAATATCGAGAAACTGAAGATCGAGGAAAAAAGGAATAACCCCCGCAACCTGGCCAGTGTGCTAATGAATACCGGTGTGGTATATGCGCTGGAGGAAGAATATGGCAAGGCGCTGGAGTTTTACAGGAGATCGGATTCGGTGATTCAATTGTATAACCTGGAGGATATCCGCTACAATGCGGCGCTTAATACCGGTGATGCCTGGGACCGGCTCAACCAGAATGATTCCGCTTTCCGTTATTTCAGCCGCTCACTGGAAATAGCCAGGGCGCTGGATGACGGTGATTATATCGGCACTTCCATGACGGGGCTGGGACACAGTTACCGGAAAATGGGCAGGTACCCGGAATCGCAGGCTAACTACCAGGAAGGCATCCGTTATCTTCAGGCGGCGATGGATGATGAAGTGTTATGTGAAGCCGCGCTGGGGCTGGCCAAACTCTTTGAACTGATCAAAAAGTATGATTCTGCCGGTCATTACGCCAATCTTTCCCTTGCCATTGCCAAAAAAGACGGGTTCCTTTCCAAGGAACTGGAAGCGGCGGAATTCCTCACGGATCATTATAAAAAGATACGGGATATCGACAGCGCCTTTAGCTATGTGAGTTATGTTAGGGGACTGAATGATTCCGTGAACAGCAAGATCATTTCCAGTAATGAACAGTTCCGGCAACTGGAACTGGAGGAAGAAAGAAGCGTGGCGAAGAAAAAAAGGACCCAGCAGCTGCAACTGCTGCTGATCGCGATCTTCATCCCGGGCTTTTTCCTGGTCACCCTCCTGCTCAGCCATATCAATATACCGGTGAGGCTGATCCGGTTATTGGGCATTTTGTCCCTGCTTTTCCTCTTTGAATACCTCACCCTGCTACTGCATCCCACCGTGGCGGCCATCACGCATCATAATCCCATTTACGAGATCCTCATCTTCGTGGGACTGGCTGCCCTGCTGATACCGGCCCATCACAAACTGGAACACTGGATGATCCATAAACTGACCCAGAACCGGGAAAAACGGAAACGCAGCCCGCAAATGTCAGTAGCAAAATAAGATCACCCGTCCAACTGCAGCTCGGCAGTATGAACGGGTGATACGATTTTTGTTTTGTCAGCGATTAATCCGCGGGTTTGACCGGGCGGGTATCAACCGTGTCCATTTTTGTGGTGTCCACCGGAGGCGGAGGCGGCGCCACTTCAGTCTTAGTTGTGTCCGCCGGGGCCTCCTCTTTCTTTTCCTTGCCCTTATTATTGCAGGCAACTACTACGAAGGAGAGCAAAAGTGCTCCCACCAGGAAACGGTAGACAGTTTTTTTGGTTTGGCTTATCATGTTAAGAGGTTTTGTATAGTAAGTGTACGATAAGTATTCAAGAATGCCAAAAATCTTTCGGCACCCCGACCCTCCCAAGCGGTTAACTTTCTTTTTTATCCTTCGACTTATCCTTGTCCTTCTTTTCCTTTACCACCGGCATCAGCTTGAAATAAGTGACCTTGAAACGGTCGTTCACCACTTCCCCCTGCACTTCTGCCTTCCGGATGGTCTCACAAAAACCATCGGAGGAATGCGCGTCACCATGCTCATCAATGGATGTGCCATCCACAAAATAGGCTTTACCGTTTACCCGCACGGCCAGGTGACAGCCCTTTCCATCGAGTTTGAACTGGCATTCGCCGCAGGAGGCTTCGACGGTTTCGATGGCTTTGTTAGGGTCGGGTACGGATACTTTTGACTGGGCATTAGCTGTGCCGAAAATCAAACAGGTGGAGAAAAGCGCGATAATAAACTTCATAGTTTTTTATTTTACGTACAAAGATAACGCGTAGGCGCTTTGAGTCCCATCTGTCAGGTAAACAGCCGTTCCGTTTTTCCAGTATTTCACCCGCAGGCTGCCGGGAACGTATTCTGTTCCTGCCACATAAAGATCTGCCCCCGAAACAAAAATCCTGATGGCTTCTTCGTTTTTTGAACCATCACTCAGCGCCACGGGAATTCCATTCTTCCAGTATTTGGCAACCGGCATCCCCGCGGCATTCCGCTCCATTCCGCTTATATACACATCCGTCCCGTCAACAAACACGTCATGCCCTATGCTTTGAAAATTGCCGTTTGCCAGGGGAAACCCTGTTCCATTTTTCCAGTATTTGGCAAACTCTTGCGGGCCACCCGATTCAAAACCTGCAGCATGGATATCATTTCCAGCAACAAAAACGGACCTCAACTCGCCGGACTGCATACCATTCCCCAGCGAAATACCTGACCCGTTCTTCCAGTATTTGGCAATCATTAAAGTTCCGTTATGCTCTCCGCCCGCTACATAAACATCCGTACCGGCAACAAAAATATCATAGGCAAAAGCCATTCTTATTCCGTCTGTCAGGTCATAGGCCACTCCATTTTTCCAGTACTTCGCTTTACGCCCTGTAGGAGTGGCTTCTTCCCCGCAGACATATACATCCGCTCCCGACACAAAGATGGATAACGCGTAAGTTTCCTTTGTCCCGTCGCTCAGGTTAACAGGAACCCCATTCTTCCAGTATTTGGCAATGCGCATGCCAGCCGGAGTAAATTCTTCACCGCTGACATAAACGTCTTTATCTGTAACAAAGATGGATTGGGCAAAGGCATGATTGATGCCATCGGTCAAACTCACCGCCTGGCCGTTTTTCCAGTACCTGGCCACCCGTTTACCGGCGCTGTTATTTTCATACCCGGCGATATACACGCCCGGTCCCCCGGGAACAATTGCAGTACCTCCTGTATCGCTGTCCTTTTTGCAGGAACCTGCTGACAACGTACCAAGGAGCAAAACCGCCGGGTAAACAAACCAGGTTTGCCAATAAGGTCTCCTACGCAAAAAAGTACTACCTCGTAATTGGTACATATTAACTGTTTTGAAATGTACTTCCGTAAGTTATTTCACAAAAACAGATTCCGCCTGGGAAATTTCCGTTCCGAGAATTATTTCCGTTCCGTTTTTCCAATATCTGGCAGTTGTATTACCAATACTACCTGCATTTCCCACTATGTGCACATCGGTTCCTTTGACAAACAGCGACCTGAATTCAACCGGGGTTGCCTGTACGGCCGAAAAAAGTTGATTATCGTTCTTCCAATGTCTACCGGTTGTATTCTCAGCTCCCACAACATGTACATCGGTTCCGGAAACAAAGAGCGCATTCCCCCAGGTACTGTTGGACCCGCTGGGAAGAGTATAAGCGATTCCGTTCTTCCAGTATTTTGCGCGGTTATTAAAAGAAGGCCAGATTGTTTCAAATCCGGTAACATATACGTCAGAACCGGCAACATAAATACCTGATGCTTCCGCATACTGGGTACCGTCTGTGAGCACAACTGGCACGCCATTCTTCCAGTATTGGGCAAAATTGATCATTCCATTTGATTCAGTTCCGGCCACATATACATCAGAACCTGAAACAACAATTGAGCGGGCTTCTGACGTCCGGTTTACATTCCCGGGAGCAGTTACTGAGCCATTTTTCCAGTAACGGGCCCGGCGCGACCCACCGGGAGCATGTTCATAACCTGCGGCATATATATCTGTTCCTGAAACAAAGATGGAAAGTAGCGTTGCATCATTACTGCCATTTGTCAACTGTACAGCCGTCCCATTTTTCCAGTAAGTAGCCACATCCCTGTTTCCGTTATTTTCATATCCCCCTACAATTACATCCGTTCCGGAAACAAATATGGCATAAGCCTTTGCATTCTTCGTTCCATCTGTCAGCGTTACAACAGTCCCGTCTTTCCAGTATTTGGCGACCCATTTTGTTCCATTAAAACCTGCGCCGGCGATATAAACTACCGGAACGGTAGAGCCACCGGGATTATTATTGTCAGTCCCGCCACTACTGCCGTTTTTGCTGCAGGAAATTGCCGATAAAAACAACCCTATCAACCCTGCCAGAAATGTTATCTGATGTCTTTTTTGCATGACCATTAGTATACCATTTTACACATACGTAAAATTAATATAAATAATATGAACCCGCTGAATCCGGAGAGACAGGGAACCCTACTACAGCGAAAACCGCTGTTTTATTTTTGCTTTCACCTGCACCCGCCAGTTACGAAGCGCGAAGGAAACAAAAAGCGGTCACGCCAATCCTTCCACCGCGATATCTGGTTTCGCCAGTGTTCCGCTTTCAGCGGATGCTTCAACTTTACTTCTGGATCCGCCAGGGTTTCTTTCGGGAAAAACATAAAATACCGCCGTGAACAGCGTAAAATCACAGTATATCAACATTTACGGTCAGGAAAATCAGTTCCCCTGATGATAAAAGTCAAACAATACCACCGCAATAAATTGTTGCTTACACTGTTAAAATACAGCACATGAAGCGCATACTTGTACCAACCGACTTTTCACCCAATGCTGAAAAGGCCCTCAACTTTGCCGTGCAGATCGCAAAAAAGGCCGGGGCTGAGTTATTTCTTATTCATGCCACCGAAACCAGTAATGTACAACAGGCCATGGAGGCGGCCCGGGAAAAACTGTCCCTGATCCGAAAAAGTATCAGCGAATCGGAACATGTGGAGATCACAACCGGGATCGTTGCCGATTCTTCGGTGAACGGGATCCTGGACGCGATAGCCGAATACAAGGCCGACCTGGTGCTGATGGGCACAGTGGGCAATACCGGGTTCAACGAAAGGATCTTCGGGAGCAGGACCGCCGTTGTCATTGGAAAAAGCCCGGTGCCCGTTCTGGCCATTCCCCTGCTGAGTGAATGGAAGGAGCCCGAAAAGATACTCGTTGCGGTCAACCGGTTTGAAACAGCGGAAGAATTGCTCCAGCCGGTCATCCGGCTGGCCGCCCTTTTCAACGCGCTCATTCAACTGACCATTTTTACCGATACCGATGATGATTATGTGGAGGACTATAAACTCCATGAACGGAGGATCAAAAACTTCCGGGATTCAATGAAAGAAAAATACCCGAACCTGGAATTCAATGCCGTGCACCTGGCCGGTCTGCATTTCCGGAAAAGCCTGCAGGACTGGATCGACAGCAATAAGATCGATATGCTGGTGATGCTGACTCACCGGAGAACGCTGATCGGAAGCGTTTTCAACAGCAGCATGACAAAGAAAATGTCCTACCATACCAATATTCCCCTGTTGGCGGTACCGGAACAATAAAAATGATCGGGTTTACAGGTAGACTCCTTTTTTTCTTCCGGGAAAGATTACATGAACCGGGGTGATCAGCTATTTTCCGGAACGGATCGCCCGGAGCGTGAAAAGAATAGCAATGCCGTCATCAGCAGAATGATCAGCGCCGGAATGAAAGCGCTGCGGGTAAAAGAGCCGGGCGGAATGGCGAAAGCAAATGATCCGGCTATGATGGCCGTACCAAATGACAACCCGATCCCTCTTTCGGTCTTCCCCTTTACAGCCTCTATCATCAGGGCCGTTGTGGCAGGAATACCGGATTGCAATAAACCAATACCGATGCAAAAGAGCAGGATCTCATTCCGGAAAAAGGTAATCAGCGGTGCGGCCGTAAACAAGGATATGAATACATAGAGTCTCCAGCCGATCCGGTCCGCCAGCCAGCCACCGGCAACCTTTCCGGCAAATGCCGCCAGGGCAATGGCAAATAACCAGTAATAATTGTGCTCATGAATAAGCTGGAAAATATTCCAGACAGCTGAACGGAGGGAAATGACCGTTAGCAGCAGTATCATTATGATGTCGTGCCTGTCAGGTGTGATACCGTGTTTTACAGCGGGTCCTTCTTTATTTGTCACCCTTTGTGGTATATATATTACTTGCAGCAGCAAGAGAAAAGCAGCAACTGCGGGTAAAAGAAACAGGTCGAGATGGAAACCCGTCCAGGCGAAATAACCTCCCATGATAAGTCCGGCCACCCCGGGGGCCGCGAAAATTCCGATATGAACGGCTTTGTATTGCCGGGCACAGACAGCGCCGCCTGCCACATGGTAGATGGCCGATGCTATCCCTGTGAGTACAACCGAAAGTTGCGGCAGCAAGGGAAACACAACAAGGGCAACCAGGTTCAGCACACAGGAACCCGTAAGAAATCTTTTATGTCCGCCGATCTTTTCGATCCACAGGGCAACCGGGTATTGGCCACCAAATGCCAGCAGGTTATACAGCAGTAATCCCGTAGCGGCCTGCACCATTTCCTGCTGCAGCGCAATGCACCAGCAGGTAGCCGGCCAGCATATCATTGAGACCGTGGCCAGCAGATAGTGCCGCTATGACCGCTTTCCGGATCTTCATTGTGTCATTTGTATATAACCGTAAAAAAGAATATAGGTCACCAGGTTGACCAGCGATGCGGCCAGGATCGTATCCCTGACCGGTTTTTTCCTGTTCAGCAGGTAAAGCAGCGGGAGTTCCACGGCGATGGTGATCAGCATCAGCAGCAAGAGGTGCGGGATATCATAGTTGCCGAAAAGCGCCGGTACCGTTTCCACGAGTATATAACCCACCGCCACAGACGCGAGATTGAGTATCAATGAATGCAGCAATGACTTACCGAAGCTGTTATATTTCATCAGCAGCATCACGACGGCCTCCGCCAGGATGGTGATGGCGATCACGGCAACCGGGGTGAGGTCCGCCGAACGGGAGATATCCGCATCCACCACATCGAGAAAAAATAGTTGCATACCGTAATTTTTATTTCAGCAGGATGAGTAACAGGGCGATCGCATAGCTGACAAGATTCATGACAAAGCAAACGGCCAATGTTCGTTTTACGGGAATTGCCCGGTTCATGAGGTAAAGCGAGACAAATTCCTCCAGCATTGTAGCCCCGAACATCACCGACAACCCTGCCATGTTATCCAGCTGGAAAAGATCACTGTCAATTTCCGTCAGCACGAATCCCGCGGCAAGCGATAAGATGTTCGCCACAGCGGAATGGAGCAGGGATCGCCGGAAAACCGGGTGGTAACCCATTTTTCGCATGACGATCGCCTCAACAAAAATGACAGTAATGATAAAAAGTACTCCCAGGGCGAAAATAAAAAAGAGAAAGCCGGCGCCTATCCCGTCGAGTAATATTGGTTTCAAATTGATTTGTTTGAATAAATATATAAATTTTTCCGGGGGCCGGCGGCAACCGGTTCATGTGTAATCCTGTTCCCGGTAAAATTAAGCCCCCGGTAACATTCGCTTGCGTAAATTCGCATATGCTGATGATCCAACGTTCCGTGCTGAGATGGTCCTCCCTGATTGCCTTTTGCTTTATCCTTCTCCAGCCCGCGCTGGCGCAGTACGACTGGAAACCGGAGAAATCAAAGGATGGCATCAACGTGTTTTTATCAGAAGTGAAAGGCTCTTCCTTTAAAGCGGTAAAAGTGGAATGTACCCTCAGCGGCACCTACACAAAACTCATTTCCCTGCTGACCAATATCGACGGTTTCCAGAAATGGATCTACCATAACAAGCAAAGCAGCTTGCTTAAGAAGAACAGCCCGCTGGATTATATCTATTATTCGGAAACGAGGATGCCCGTACCATTCGCCAACAGGGATGTGATCATACGGATGCAGTTAAAGACCGACAGCCTCCCCCGTTTCCTTACGATCCAGGGCATACACCAGGAGGATTTCCTGCCGGAACTGCCGGGGCGAACCCGGATACCGCATTACAAAGCGTCCTGGAAAGTGACCATGCCCACATCGGCGACGATCCGCATCGTTTATATCCTCGAAGTTGACCCGGGCGGCTCCCTCCCGGCCTGGCTCGCCAATTCATTCATGGAAAAGGGACCGCTGGAAACCTTTCAGAACCTGGCAAAAGAATTGCAGAAATAATGACCCTGATTTTTCCAGTCAAAAAAGCTATTGAAGATTGAATTTTTTAGACCTAAATCATTACAGGGTCCATATCCCCGCCTTCGCAAAAGCTCCTTCCCACGCATATGCTCCGGCAGGCAAGTCGGCGGGCGAGCTATCCAGCATCCAGTATCCAGCATCCAACATCCAGCATCCAACATCCAGCATCCAACATCCAGCATCCAACATCCAACATCCCGCCTACGCTAAGGCTACGGCGGGCAAGCCAGCATTCACTCCATAATCACTTTCTTCAAATAGAACACCTGCGGATCCACCTGTACCGGCGTTTTGCTGTTAACACTGATCCCTTTCTTGTCCACCATTAACTTTTTGCTCCCCTCATCCGTTAAGATCTCCAGCGGCACCGGCATATCCAGGTTGAGTAACCGGATGAAATATTTATCATCAGCGGTTTGCCTGACATGTATTTCCAGTTTGTCCGTGGTATATAAAAAGAGACGGAACAGCGGCTCCAGGCTTTTCCCATAGGCACCGCTGAAAAGTTTTTCCACATCCGAGGTCACTACGGTGTTATCATAGGTGTATTGCGGATCGGTTGCCAGTTTCTTCAGCGTGGGAAAGAATATTTCGTCACCCGTAACATAGCGGATCGTATGCATAAAGAAAGCCCCCTTGCCGTAAATGTCTCCGTAATAGGCGCTGTCAGAATCCACTTCTTCGCCCCGCACCACGGGGTACCTGTTCTGCGTGCCTCTTGCAGTGCGCTGCATCCATTTGATATACGCCGCCTCACCCGCCAGTTCCCGCGTGGCCATGGCATCGCCGAAACTGCAGATCCCTTCCTGTATCCACATATGCGCCCAGTCGCGGTTGGTTACTTTATTGGCCCACCACTCATGACCGTATTCATGATGCAGTAACCAGTCAAAATCCTTATCTCCCAGCTTCTCATACCTGTATTTGTTGCCATAGGCGATATTGGTCTGGTGTTCCATACCCAGGTGCGGGGTCTCCGATATGGCGATCCTTTCTTTCACCCATGGATATTCGCCGAAATATTTCTCATGGATATGGCTGGACTGTTCAAAAAGATCCAGCAGTTTGTCCGCCTTGCCGTAATTCTCTTCCAGCACATAATACTCCATCGGCACTTTATTTCCCAAAACAGTGGTGTATATTCTTTTGGCCACTTTGTATTTAGCGATATTGAAAAGAATGCAATAATTACTGATCGTGTAATTGGTCTTCCAGTGGTACGTTGACCGGTTCTTTTTGGTGGTCACTTTCTGCAGCAAACCCGGCGCGGCCACCACCAGACCTTTGGGAACGGTGATGATCATGTCCGCACCTTCATTCGGTTCATCGCTGGGATGGTCCTTGCAGGGGAAATATATTTTTGCGCCTTCGCCCTGGCAGGTAATGGAGATCCAGGGATTGCCATTCATGTCTTTTTCCCATTGAAAACCACCCACCCAGGGAGGACGGGAAGCCACAGCGGGTGTACCGCCATAGGCAATTTTCACTTTCGTTCTAAGCGCGGGTAAAACATCCCCGTTAGATATTGTAAGAAGATCGTCCTTGCCATGGATAAAATTTTTTTCTTTTCCGTTCACCCATACCTTATTGATGGTAAGTCCATGCCAGAGGTCGAATAAGAGTGAAGTAGTTGGCTCTTTCAGCACCAGGTCAATTTCGGTATACCCGTTTATCGTTTTTTGCACCGGATCCACCTCCAGTGCCACGGTATAGTGCCGGATATCCATGATGGCCTGTTCGGGTTTGAGCCGTCCACCGGATCGCAGATTCTGAGCGGGGGAAACAAGTGCAATAAGCAATCCGGCTATACATATTATCGTTCGCATGACTGACAGTTTACGGGAAGTTACCAATTCCCCCTGAACTTCTTCGGGTTGCGTCCGTCAGTGTTTGAGAGGGCGTTTCTTGATCATTCCGCCACGGGTATCTTTCACGCTGCTCATGACCACGAATGCATCGGGTTCGATCCTGTCAATTTCGGTTTTCAGCTTATTCAGTTCCAGCCGGGTGATCACCGTGTAAATGATCTCCGCGTTTTCCGTCTCACCCCGCCGTCCGTATCCGTATTTGCCTATGTATACGGTCACACCCCGTCCCATCAAGTTCACAATCATTTCTCTGATCTCACGGCTATGTGAGGCAACGATCGTCACCCCGACATACTCCTCGATGCCCTCGATTATAAAGTCAAGCGTTTTGGAAGCCGCCAGGTAGGTGATCATGGAATAGAGCGCGATCTCCACCGTTAGTAAATAGGCGGCAGTGAAGAAAATGACAGCGTTTATCACGATGATGATATCACCGATCGTTGTACCTAATTTCCGGCTCAGGTAAATGGCCAGCACTTCCGTACCGTCAATAACGGCTCCGCCCCTGATTGAAAAACCAATGCCTGCGCCCAGGAAAAAACCCCCGAAAACAGCCACGAGCAGGTTATCATCGGTAATATTGGGAAAATCCACATTGGCAACTACCAGGGCCAGTCCAGTAATGGCCAGCAAGGTCTTGACGGCAAATTGTTTTCCCAATATTTTATATCCCATGATCACAAAGGGAATATTGATACAAATGATCAGCAGATACAATGGCGCGGTGGTCAGGGCCGACACCAGGAGTGACACACCTGTCGCCCCACCGTCAATGAAATGATTGGTCAGCAAAAAACCCTTCAATCCGAATGCCGCTGAAAAGATCCCGATCGTGATCAGAACAACATCACGGATATGACCTCTTATCAGCAATTTCGAATCCCGGTAACGCTTTGCACGTTTGTAGGAGGAAACGGGCCCCCGTTCCGGTTTTACTTTATTCATCCTGGTCATATGCTAACATTTTCTTGTTGAATGAAAGATAACAGGGCCGTTACATTACCCGGGAATATGCCGATCAGCCTGTATCACCCGGATTACTCCCATGATTCTTATTTGATTTTCTCTCCACTTTCCGGCTTTTGGCGAATACCACCAGGCTGATGATACCGAACAGCACGCCGAAAAAGAGCAACACCATTAACAGTGCTTGACTCATAATCGCATGTTTATAAATGTGGAACAGGCCCGCAATGTTGCAGGCAGTTTCAAGACAAAGTGAGGGCTGTGTTTACCAGAAATTATGGGAGGGGTAAATATGTGACAAGTACTCCTTGATTTGAACAGGAATGAGTGAGAACCGTAAAATTTTCCTGGCAAGCGCCAAATTATGCAACGCATCAGGTTGTGACAAAGCGGAAGGTTCAACCTGTTCCCGTATAACGGATGTGCTGCTTGCCGAAACCGGCTGGCTTACCCTGTTTAGTTCCCCTTTAAAAGGCTTATGCGCCTGGAAAGAATATACCGGATGCCTGTTTATCGTACTGCTCCTGGCATGAAGGGGTTGCAGCGCGCTGAAACAGCTCAGGGCGAGCAGAATAAACAGCAAAAAAGTTAGTTTAGCGGGTCCGCTCTCCATGTCAGCAAATATAAGGAACTGTCTTCGATGAAGCGACCGGCCGGTATCGGGCCTTGTTACAGACCGATCAGTGCAGCTTGCCATCATCATGCTATTCCTAAACAAACCCGGCACCCCCGGTTGCATGACAGACCTGTAAAAGGCGCCGAACCGCCCGGCAGTCAATGTATAGTAAAACAGCGAAGGGATTTCCCCACCCATCAAACCGTTCTGTCAGCAATTCGATAAATATTTCCGTTTCAGGCTCCTGTGTATGCAACCGGCAGGAAATAATTTCTTTCCTTTGACCGTTAGAATGATGAAAATCCCATCCCGTGAAAAAATATTACCTGGCAGCCTTCCTTTTATTACCCTTTGCGCTGGTGGCGCAAAAATCGGTAGACCTTGACAAGTACCGTTTTTCCGTCCAGTTTCGTTCCCTGCCGGCCATGCAGATCGATTCCACCTACCGAACCTATCATGTTGATGTGGAAGCCACAAAAATGATGCGGCCCTTTCTCCAGGAAATGCAACCGGAGAATACCGTGCGGCTGGAAGGATGGCGCCGCCTGCCACAGGATGGCCACCTTGCCGTAAAAGTAAAACTCGGCGATCTGTTGCCCGGTGATGTTTCCGTGAAGGAAAGGGTGGTAACAACCCGTAACGGGAATGGTCAAACAACAGGTACTAAAATATTTTATTACCAGGAAGTGGTCTATACTTTCGAGGCCGAAGCGGTGATCACGGATCACCGGGGTGTTCATATCATGGACCAGCAACTGGCCGGCCGCGGTTATAAGAGAACCTATAAAAGTCCCGAGTTTGCCATCCGGGCGCTTGCCGAAGGCTATTTCGTTATCAATTCAATGGCCATAACCAAAGAACTGTACCGCGAATCGGTGAACAGGGCCATGCATTACCTCGGGGAGCGGCTGACAGAAAATTTCGGTTTTGATGCCGTAACCGCCAATGACAACATGTGGGTGATCGACAGCCGGAAACATCCTGAATACACCGAATGGCGGAATGCGTTACGGCAGGTACAGGATGTGTTGTTCTCCATGAACGCCGCCACGCCCATCACCGGTGCGAAAGAGCAGGTTCAGCCCGCTGTCGATTATTTCAATAAGATCAAAAGGAATTACTCTTCCTCCAGCCGTCATGACCGCAAACTGCGTTATGCCTGTTATTATAACCTGGCCGTGCTATATTATTACCTCGACGACCCGCAGGCCATGATGAAAGAAGCGAATGGGCTGGTGTTGAACGATTTTGACACGAAGGACGGAATGGCGTTTGAAAAAACAGCTACCTGGCTACGGAACATTTTCCAGCAAAACAATATCTATACCCGCCACTTTCCAATCAACACCGAAAGTTTCAAGGGGCCATACGAAAAAGCGGACATGACCGTAAATTAATAGGGTTCTCCTTATTTCTTAAGTGCAACCCAGGTCCAGGCCGCAGCCAGCAGATCGATCGCGCCGAAAACAGCCAGCACGGGTGGAGCATAGTTCAGCAGTACAAAGGTGATGAACCCTATACAGGCAATTACCCGCGCCGGAACGGTCAGCCGGAAGAATGCCGTATTATTCTGCACACCTGTACGGTGATAATAAAATCCCAGGCAAAAGACAAGCAGGCCCACGATTCGTATCCACACTTCGTTCGTTTCAGGAAGCTGAAAGGCTTTCAGGAACATATTGGGAGCGATCATCAGGGTAAGACCTGTGGCATACAGATAAAACCCGAAGTAGAATACAGAACGTGCGGCAGGTGTCATGATGGCTGGTTTTGAAAATAAATATATTAAAAAAAACAGCGCTGGTAGCATCCGGAGAAATACCTGAATAAGTCGCAGAAATGACCTGGTTTATTGACTGCCCCTTTTCAGGAAAGAAGTAGCTGCCGGTCAATTTAAAGTGTGGTTCGGCGGAACATTCAACAGTGATTGTCTACCGGCAGATTTTCAACTGAAGTTTATTAAAAATTATCCCTGATCCATTTTCGGAGTGAGGTCATTCCCGGGAATTCGCTTTTCAGTCCTTCGATATCTTTTGCGAACAATACATCATTATTGTTGACCCATCTGAACATTGCAGCCAGGCCTTTCCCCATAAACAGACGGGTGATCAACGATGGCAATTGCTGATATTTTACCTGCATTTCC
>JBGATE010000219.1:0-4658 GCA_044229375.1 Chitinophagaceae bacterium | reverse complement strand
TCCGAAAATATCGGAGCCGGGATGCATGAACTTATCACCCGGCTGAAGATTGGCAATGGAAAATACAATGGAAGAATCGAGATAGCGTACACCGGTTATATCAACAGCGGCGATCGTGTATTCCCGGGGAATACGGGCGTTCTGCCATTCGATGAGTTTGGGATCAACGGAAGTAGGTTTGGTAGTATCATCCTGGGCCTGCGAAGCAAGAAATGAAACGGCCGTCATTATCAGGGCAGCACAAAACCTTAGTAAAATTCGTTGCATGTTTATATGTTCTGGTTGATCTTAACCTCCTCCGGAAGACCTAAGCGGCTAATTATCTTTAATTTATAAATGTTCAGTTGGCTGAACCGGCGGCAAAATAACGGTAAATATTTGAAGTCTTTGTTAAAGAAAAAGGGAAATCAGTCTGTTAGCCGGCAGTCTTCAGCCGGCAGTCGGTTTTCCTCGATGTAAATCGATTTTATTTATGCCGGATTCCGGAGGATTTTATACGGTTGTTGAAATTGTAACCCGTTACAAATACAAAACGTGTGACCTGCATATGTCCTGCCGACTGCCGGCTGCAGACTGCTATGACTGTCAACCTGTTATCCCACAACCTGCTCACTCGTCTTTCCAAACCTCCTCTCCCGGCCCTGGTAGTCCAGGATGGCCTCGTAGAGGTTCTTTTTGCGGAAATCAGGCCAGCGGACGTTGGTGAAGTAGAGTTCCGCATAGGCAAGCTGGTAGAGAAGGAAATTGCTGATCCGGTATTCCCCGCTGGTGCGGATCATCAGTTCGGGGTCGGGGAAACCGCTGGTGCAGAGAAACCGCTGCAGGGTATCCTGGTCGATGGCCTCCACTTTCAGGCGGCCCTGTTTTACCTCGTAAGCTATGTTCTTAACGGCATTGAGCAGTTCCCAGCGGCCGCTGTAACTGAGCGCCATGATCAGGTTGAGACCGGTGTTTTCCTTTGTCATTTCAAGGGCCTCGTCCAGTTCCTTTTTGGCATACTCGGGGAGCATGCTCATATCGCCGATCACGTGCAGGCGGATATTGTTCTTATCCAGGCTTTCCACTTCCTTGCGGATGGTGCTGACCAGGAGTTCCATCAGGCCCACCACTTCGTATTCCGGGCGGTCCCAGTTCTCGGTGGAAAAAGCATAAAGTGTCAGGTATTCGATCCCCAGTTCGGCGCAGCCCTCCACGATATTGCGCACGCTCTCCACGCCATGGAAATGCCCGAAGAGGCGATCCTCTCCCTTTTCCCTTGCCCAGCGGCCATTACCATCCATGATGATCGCGATATGGCGGGGCAGTTTCTGCTTATCGATATGCTGTAATAACTCGGACATCGGCACTTCTAAAACGGGCACAAAGTTACCATTGATAACCGGCATTCAAAAAGAAAGGTTTCTTAAAAAAATACCGGGAAGACGGAAAGGCGGAAAGCTTTATAAACCTGTTACTTCCCGTCTTACCGCCTTACCGGCAATCAATAAATATGAAATCGGTCCTAGTTCCTTCCCCAAACGGCCACCCTCGACTTACCGCGGGCAAATCCTCTTGTTTCGTACCAGAATTCGATCCTGGTCAGGTGACGGAGCCCGCCGTCCATATCAATAACACGGCTTTCGCTGCCGGCATTGAAACGGTTGCGGAGTTCCACATTCTGCACGGACCTGTTGTCAAAATAAATTTTCATGTTGTACATCCGTAAAGGGCCGTCGGTCACCTTTAATTTGATCTGGCGAACATCGTCTTTCCAGTTCCCGAAATGAATCACGTCGTGGTCAACACCGAAACCCACTTTTTTGTCTTCGAGAAAAAACCAGTCACCGGCGGTTTTTTTCGCAGGTAAGAAAGCGGTACCGAGGGTGAAAAATGAAACCAGGGCAAGTCCAAAAATTGCTTTTGTCAGGCGCATAAGATTCAGGTATTAGGTTAAGAAATCAGTTTGATCATAGACACACAAAGAAAGGATGTGGTTTAATCACGATGCTAATTAAATAAAAAATACAGGGAGCCGGTAACACCGGGGTGTTATTATTAAGCTTATTTCGCCGTCGGGCATTTATACGACTGCAGGTTGAAAGACACATGAAACATGGCTGTTACAAACTGGTCCTTCTGTTTGCTCCAGCCTCTTGCTTTATCTTTCGGGGGTGTAGGAAAGCCCCCCAGTTCATACGAGCGGTCATATAAAAGAAATCCGTCGGAAGGACTTCCGTCAGGATTGGGAGGAAAAACGGAGGGATCCGGGTACACCGTGCTGACATCATCGAGATAGTCTGTATTGGTGAACCGGTGAAGAATTTCAAAGCCGATATTGAAACGGTCGTTCAGCGCATACTTGACTCCGCCGCCGAACGGTATGCTGATGGCCATGGAGCTGTAGGTATTGCTGCCCTGGCCTTCGGTACCCAGGGGACGTAACTGGACTTTTCTGCCTTTCAGGTAGGCGTAAGGATCGTAGCTGAATACGCCCACCCCTAAAGTGATATAGGGTGTAAAGCTGAAAGCGGGATCACCCGGCATGAAGCGGAAGAAATTGAAATCACCCTGCAGGGCCAGTTCCCAAACCCGGCTGTTAAAGCTCAGGTTGCGGATTTGCATAAAGCTGTTGTGCGTATTGTATTTATCTGAATAACCCAGTTGGGCGAAGGAAGCGCCAATCCTTACGGCTATATAGTTACCGAGGTTTTTGCGGAAGAAAAGCGAAGCGGCCATTTTGGCCCGGTTCAGTTTTGCCCTTGTGTTCAGGTCGCCGAAATAATGACCGGCACCCACCCCTATCCCAAATTCACCTTCCTGTACCACCGCATCCTGTGCTTTCAGCTCCGTAGTGCCTGAAAGACAAACGATTACAGTACTAGCTACGGCAAAAATCAATTTCTTCATAACGTTACAATATGGTTGGGATCCTATAGAACGATAAAAGTAGCAATTTTCTTTTATTGGGGTAGCATTTTAGTTTCAGGGGGAATGGCACATTGGAATGGCACATGGATAACTTGGAATGGCACACGGATATCTTGGAATGGCACACGGATATCTTGGAATGGCACACGGATATCTTGGAATGGCACACGGATAACGCGGATGAAACGGATCAGAACGGATTTTTGGATTTGAACTGAGAATCTGATGCAAAATATTAGCCACGAAAACACACGAAGGCACACGAAAGGATTCTTTATAGCTCTGTATTTTCGTGTAATTTCGTGTGTTTTCGTGGCTAAAAAATATCCGCGGGAATCCGTTTCATCCGCGTCATCCGTGTGCCATTAAAACTCAATTCCTCTTATCCAGTCCCCAGGTAAGTTTGTTCTGCAGTGTTTGCAGGAAATTATTCTCGCTAAGGCGGACCAGGCTGATATTAAATTCCTCCTTTCTTACTGCCAGTTGGATATCCTTACTGACGAGTTCGCGGCGGGAATCCAATGCGCAGATGATCTCATCGGAACGGCTTTCAATGGAGAAGGAGATGATATTGTTATCCGGAACGATGATGGGTCTTACGTTCAGGTTATGCGGGGCGACGGGTGTGATCACAAAACTGCCGGAATCTGGAAACACGACCGGACCGTTGCAGCTTAAAGAATAACCAGTAGAACCGGTGGGAGTGGCCACGATCAATCCATCGGCCCAGTAAGTATTCAGGAATTCGCCGTTCAGGTAGGTATGTATCTTGATCATGGGCGCCACATCCCTTTTATGAATGGAGAATTCATTCAGGGCATAGGGCACATCGCCAAAAAGGGGAACGCTGGCATCCACATGGATCAGGGTTCGTTTGTCCACCACATACGTGCGGTTGGCAATGGCCTTCACCGCTGAACGCACTTCCTCATGGCCAATGCTTGCCAGGAACCCCAGCCTGCCAAAATTGATACCCATGATGGCGATATGCTTGTTACGCACCAGGGTAATGGTATCCAGCAGTGTGCCGTCGCCACCGAGACTGATGATGAATTCGATCTCTTCGGTAAGGTCCTTGGATTCGGTGAAGATATGCGTGGTGGCCGGCAGGGATATCTTGTCCTTTATCTGCTGAAAGTACGGACCAAAGATCACCGGTTCAATTTTCTGGGCGGCCAGTTCATCAAAGAAAACCTGTACATCCTTTTGCTGTCCTTCTTCCAGTACCCTGCTGTAAATAGCTGCCTTCATGTAGTTAAAAAATGGTCTTGCGGTGTAAAAATAGCCCGTTTTGTCCTAACTGGTTGAACGACCACTCCAGCCGGATGGTAAGATCGTACAGGGTAACGATGTCCAGTCCCACTCCGCCTGTGTACAGCATCTTGTTGGAAAGCGCATTTTCTCCCTGCTCCGGATTATAGACATACCCGGTGTTGCCGTATATTTTACCAAAGATCCGGAAAGGCACTGCCACCGGGTCCTTCTTTCTTCCCTGCGGCAGCCGCACCAGGAAACGGGTGAGCTCCCGGCTGAGGGTGGTTTTGAGGAAACCGCCGGCCACCCCGTCGATCACATTGTATTCGTATCCCTGCAGGTACATATCACCGTAACCTAAAAAGCGGCGGTTGAAATACGGTTGTTCGAATGGAAGTTTTATTCCCCCGTAAGCGTTCAGGTGAAGAAATGTTTTTGGAGCAAGCGGCCAGTTGGCGAGTGCCTTTACATGCAGCTGCCAGAGATTAATGCTGCTG
>JBGATE010000218.1:0-4661 GCA_044229375.1 Chitinophagaceae bacterium | reverse complement strand
ACGCTGCATCGGGGCGTAACTCAGTTTTACCTGTTTGCCGTCGAAACTGAATTTGCTGTTCAGCGTATCCTTACCGTAAAGCGTAACCGAATTGGTGGACTTTACATCCATCATATATTTTTCCGTACCGCCCGGCGTATTCACCGTCAGGGCATAAGTGCCGGCAATATTATCATCGCCTTTTACGCCATACTTTATACCCTGGATGTAATTGTACAGGATATTTGTTTTTTCATTGAAGATGGGGCCGTTGGTGACCAGGAAATTAGCCAGTTTGCCCGCATCGAGACTGCCCACTTTATCATACACACCCAGCAGCGTGGCGGGCGTTTTGGTCAGCGCTTCCATCACTTTGGCCTCACTGAGACCGTATTCCATCGCCTTGCGCAGGTTGGGCCAGAAAGCGGTCACGCTCCGGAGATCCGAGGTGGTGAGACAAAAGGGTATGCCTGCTTTTTCAAATGCTGCGGCATTGGTGGGGGCCAGTTCCCAGTGCTTCATATCTTCCAGTGAAACAAACCTGGCTTCCACGGGATCTTCCACATCCTGTGCCACGGGATAATTGAGCGGAAGGATAAAAGAGGCATTCGTACTTTTCATCTCTCTGATCCGCTGGTATTCATTCTGCCCGGCCTTGATGATATACTGAACGCCGAATTCATCCCCGATACGGTCGGCCCGAAGGTTATCCCATTTGTCATTGGCCTCGAAGATCTGAGGCAGGTTCTGGTTATCATTCCAGGACTGCAGGGATGCATTGAATCCTTCCAGATAGGGTTTGTTCTTATACCAGGCGGCATCCAGGTAGGTCTGTCTCATCAGGGCGATATAACCCATTTTTGAACTGGGGTAGGCCTGTGTGGAAGTTCCTTTATTAAATGAATAATGCGCGGATGCCTTTTCCTTTACGATCACCAGGTTCTCTTTTTCACCGGCCAGTGTAACCACGGCGCCGGTTCCCCGGGCCACCCCGTCTTTTACATGGGTGAGCACGGTACCGAAACCCGCTTCGCGCAGGGGTTTGGCAGCAGCCTCATTTACGCTGAATACCTTGTACACATCCACATCCGATTTGATGGCCTGGTTCCAGCCGAACGGACCTTTTACACTGGTTTCAAACTGCGGGGTGCCAAAAAAATTGAACCCCCCTGTTTGCTGCTGCTGTCGCTGCGGTGTACCATAATCGGTATAGATGTCAATGAAGGAAGGATAAATGTATTTACCCTTGCAATCTACCTCTACCGCACCGGCCGGAACGGCCAGCCCGGTGCCCACGGCGATGATCCTGCCGTCTTTGATCACCATGGTGGCATTCGTTAAGGTGGTGGAATTGTCTTTTACGATCGTGGCATTGGTAAAAGCATAGTGACCATGACGCGGGTCCGCGATGCCGTTCTCGGGAAATGTGGGCTGCGCAAAAACCGGGATGCTGAGCAATAAACAACAGACCCCTGCGAGCCATAAACCTGGTTTTATCATGTATGTGTGGTTTTAAGGAAGCCGAATTTAAAGCAATCCCGCAAATAGTGGCCAACATTGTGATAAAAGGCCATGGGTTTTACCCGTTTGTGACCAATACCTTTCCCCGGAACTTTGGTTATCTTTGTTGATATTATAATTGTGCGTTATATGGCGGCTCCAAGATCCATTGTTATCCCCGAATTCAGCCTCTCTCCCCGTATCGACCAGGTGGGTGTGGAGGAAAGAGCATCCCGCTTTACCAAAAGGAGTATCAAGAAAGAAGCAAAAATGAACGGTCTGAAGCTGGTGCTCAATATGATCGACCTGACAACACTGGAGGGCAAGGATACAGACGGAAAAGTGAAACAGCTTTGTTACAAGGCCATGCACCCGCATGATGCCGTTCCGGGAATCCCGACCGTTGCCGCTGTTTGTGTATATCCGTCCATGGTAAAAGTGGCAAAAAAGGCCCTGGAGGGTTCGGGTATTAAAGTAGCATCCGTGGCAACGGCATTTCCCAGCGGACAGGCCCCCAGGGAGGTGAAGATCCGGGATACGAAATACGCGGTCAATGAAGGAGCCGATGAAGTGGATATGGTGATCAGCCGGGGGAAATTCCATGCCGGCGAATACAATTTTGTGTTTGATGAGATCGCGATGATCAAGGAAGCCTGCGGCAACGCACGCTTAAAAGTGATCCTGGAAACCGGGGAGCTCGGCACATTCGATAAAGTAAGAAGGGCCAGTGATCTTGCCATGCATGCCGGCGCCGATTTCATCAAGACCTCTACCGGGAAGATCCAGCCCGCGGCCACCATGCCGGTAACACTGGTGATGCTGGAAGCGATCCGCGATTTTTATTATTCAACCGGAAAAATGATCGGGATGAAACCCGCGGGTGGCATATCCAAATCCAAATTGGCGCTTCACTACCTGGTGATGGTGAAAGAAGTGCTGGGTGACGCATGGCTGAGCAATGAATGGTTCCGCTTCGGCGCTAGCAGCCTGGCCAATGATGTGCTGATGCAGATCGTGAAGGAGAAAACGGGGTTGTACCAGGCGGCGAATTATTTCTCGGTGGATTAAATCCACTTGAAAATTGAACATTGAATATTGATAATTTATCGGAAATGTTCAACACTCAATGATCAAATTTCAATGTTCATTTTAAGTAAACCAAATAGCGCGTAATAAATCCAGCATAATGGCAAAAGCAACGGCAAAAAAGAAATCCAACACGATCAAATTGAAATTTGATACGTCGTGGAGCTACGACCCTGCTCCCGAAAGCAAGAGCGCAGCCACGATCCATAAACAATATGACCTGTTCATCAACGGCGAATGGCAAAAACCCGCCGGTAAAAAATATTTCGATACCATCAATCCCGCCAACGAGGAAAAACTGAGTGAAGTGGCCGAGGCGAACGATGCCGACGTGCACAGGGCGGTGCTGGCCGCACGGAATGCCTATGAGAAAGTGTGGAAGAAAATGCAGGCAAAAGAAAGGGGCAAATATATTTTCCGCATCGCGAGAATGGTACAGGAGAAAGCGAGGGAACTGGCCATCATTGAAACACTGGATGGCGGCAAACCGATACGCGAAAGCCGCGACTTTGATGTGCCCACGGCCGCCAATCACTTTTTTTATTATGCCGGATGGGCCGACAAGCTGGAATATGCCTTTCCCAATCGCCTGTCTGAACCTTTAGGCGTGGCGGGACAGATCGTCCCCTGGAATTTTCCCCTGTTGATGGCCGCCTGGAAGATCGCACCGGCGCTGGCAACCGGAAATACCGTTGTATTAAAACCGGCGGAAACGACATCACTCACCGCTTTGAAACTTGCGGAGATCATACAGGAAGCCGACCTGCCCCCCGGGGTGGTCAATATCATAACCGGTGCGGGTGCGACAGGTGCCGCGATCGTTAACCATCCCGGTGTTGATAAGATCGCCTTTACCGGTTCAACCGAGGTTGGCAAGATCATCCAGCGCGCGATCGCAGGCACCCATAAGAAAGCCACGCTGGAACTGGGCGGAAAAGCGGCCAATATCATTTTTGAAGATGCACCGATCGACCAGGCGGTGGAAGGAGTGATCAACGGGATCTTTTTTAACCAGGGTCATGTATGCTGCGCTGGCTCCCGGTTGTACGTGCAGGAATCGGTGGCAAAACTGGTGATCCGCAAACTACGCGACCGGATAGAATCGCTGATCGTGGGCGACCCCATGGACAAGAACACCGATATCGGCGCCATCAATTCAAGACAACAGCTGGAAACCATTCAGAAGTATATCCGTATCGGTAAGCAGGAAGGCGCCGAGATGTTTGAAAGCAGTTGCCGTCTCCCGAATAAAGGATTTTATTGCCGACCCACCCTGTTCACCAATGTGGCACAGAGCAACCGTATCGCGCAGGAAGAGATATTCGGACCGGTTTTGGCGATACTTACATTCCGTACTGATGATGAGGTGATCGAAAAGGCCAACAATTCACCCTATGGATTGAGCGCTGGGGTGTGGACGGACAAGGGTTCCAAGATCTTCAATATGACCAAAAGAATGCGGGCGGGTGTGGTTTGGGCCAATACCTTCAACAAGTTTGATCCGTCATCACCATTTGGGGGTTATAAAGAAAGCGGGTTTGGAAGAGAAGGCGGCTTGCATGGACTTTCGGCGTATGTAAACCCCCTGTCTCGCTAAAGGAGGAACATAGCCCGGTAGTCATTTTTTTTTATTAGTTCTTGAAATGTTGGTGTCCGTATCGTGTAAATCTTTGGAATCCCTGCCTACGCTAAAGCTTCGGCGGGCTGGTGTGGCAATTTATTCGTGTCATTTCGTGTTCATTCGCGGTAAAAAATATGTATGGATAAAACAATCAAAAAATCCTCGCTCAGCATAAGCGAAAACGGTTTGGAGAAAAAAACCAGGGGCAAACGCCTGGAGGTTTTAAAAACCTACAAGATCTATATCGGCGGCCAGTTCCCCCGAACTGAGTCCGGCCGTTATTATATACCCACCAATGCTGCCGGAAAAAAGCTGGCCAATGTATGCCTGAGTTCAAGAAAAGATTTCCGGGATGCCGTTGTGGCGGCCCGTGGGGCATTTGGCGGCTGGAGCGGCCGTGCGGCATTCAACCGGAGCCAGATCCTGTACCGGATGGCGGAGATGCTGGAAGGAAGAAGAGCGCAGTTTATAGAAG
>JBGATE010000217.1:0-4699 GCA_044229375.1 Chitinophagaceae bacterium | reverse complement strand
TACAGAATATCAATGAAGGGGTGAACAGGATCCTGGCTACGATACCCGGCAACGGGGATGCCACCTGGCAGGACCCATCGGCTGTTGGAATTGTTACCGGTAGTGGTACGCTGAACTATGTACCCAAGTGGACGCCCAATGGAACCAACCTGGGAAACTCGCAGATATTTGATAACGGAACCAGTGTGGGAGTAGGTACTGCCACACCGGCTGCTGCCAATAAACTTGAAGTGGCCGGAATCCAACGGATCAATAATACAACGCTGCAGGAAGGCGGTGAACTTCGTTTCCAGGAAGGAACCCTGTTTGGCGCACCCAATCACTGGATCATCGACAATTTCCAGTCCATTGCGGGCGGCAATAAATTCAGGCTTTGGAATGATGTGGGAGGAATGAATATCCAGATGATGCCGGGAGGAAGGACCGCGATCGGTAATATGGTCTTCAGTGATCAGCCTCAAAGCACACTGGATGTAGAAGGTAATCTTGCGGTGGGTACCGCTTATTCAGGTACAACAGCCGCTCCCGCCAATGGCGCCATTATTGAAGGCAATGTGGGTATTGGTACAAACAACCCGCTTGGCAAACTTCATGTGTCCAGTGGCAGTGCATTTTTGGCAGCCAATCTCCAGGGTAGCTCCAACGTGGGAACCTGGTTATCATTGGGCAATACAGATCCGGGTGGCAGGTGGTTTAATTTGGTAAATACCGCCACTGCCAATGGGGAAGGACCCGGTAAACTTATCGTTTTCCAGGGAGGTGCGGCCAACCTGGTAACCGGCTCCATCATGACGATGGTCCATTCAAATATGAATGTAGGTATTAACAACAATAATCCTACGGCCAAACTGCACGTGAACCAGAATGATGCAGCAGGGGAAGGATTAATTGTAAACAGTCTGAATGCAGCCAATACCGCTAACGGGGCAAACGTAATCAAGATCAATACGGCAAGTACCGGTTTTGGTAACGGTGCCATATATGCGCAAAGAGGAAATACAGCGGGCACCTATTATGTCATTGCCGGGGCTACGGGCATCACGAGTTTGGCGGCAACGCCCGGAGGATATGGTATCCAGGGTACCTCGGATAACGGGGCCGGGATTGCCGGTCTTTCCACGAATGGTATTGGCGTCAGGGGTTTTAATCTCAATGCGGGTAACGCTGCCCGTTTCGAGAATTTAATTAATGCAACCAATGCGGCTCCTGTAGTGGCGGTCAATAATATTTCTACTGTCGGCGGTGTATATGGCGTTCATTCGATCATTGCACCCACTGCGCCGGGTGGTTTTTCCACCGCCCTGCGTGGCCAGAATAATGGGACCGGCGGTTTTGGCATTGGTGTTTGGGGCAGCCAGGATGGTAGCGGATGGGGAGTGTATGGTAATACACCTGCAGGTCTTTCCGTATACGGCTCCACTTCATCGGGTATTGGTGTTTACGGGGAGGCCGACGGCGGTTGGGGTATGCGGGCTGTTTCGAATACCAATACTGCGATATTTTCCACCAGTAATTCCGGGTTCGGCGGAGATTTCAGATCGCAAACAAATATTGCGGGCCTGTTCCAGACACAAGGTGCCGGAAATACGGTAAGAGGCGCAATACAAACCTATAATCCCAGTACGAGTACTGTAGCCCGCGCTTTTTATGCCCAGGGGTCGGGTTTCAGCGGCTGGAGTTATAACCCGGGTCATGTTTCAGAGTTCCAGGGCAACACTACATCGGGTATTGTTTCCATCAGTACCAATGCGAACAGTATTGTTTCTGCCTCGGAAACCGGGAACGCTGTATACGGCCAGATACTTACTACGAACGGAACCGGGAACGCCGCGGTATTGGGCGCTTCCGGCAATAATAACAGCCATGGATTATACGGCGTTACACCGGCCGGCGGTATCGGACGGGCATTGGCCACCGATGGCCCGGTGCAGCTCACCGCTATCAATGAAGCCACCAACCGCATCCTCGCCAGCATCGATAATTTCGGAAATGCCCGCTGGGAAGATGCCTCCGCGGTAGGTATTGTAAGCGGAAGCGGCACATTGAACTATGTACCAAAATGGACACCGGATGGCAGCACCCTGGGGAATTCCCAGATCTTCGATAATGGGTTTAATGTAGGTGTCGGAACTGCAGTACCGTTATTAAAACTTCATGTTGCATCAAATGGCCCGGAACTTTATATACAGGACGTGGATGACGTCAGTTCGATCTCATTAATTCCCGCAGGATTGGGATACACCGGTGGTGTAGGAACCAGGGGTAATTTCGACCTCCCGCTTTTTACCAACAATCTTGACAGGGTAACTATCAAAGCCGGAACCGGTGATGTGGGTATCAACACATCTACCCCGTTCGTGAAATTCCATGTGAACTCCGGCACTAATTTTAATACCTCCTTACTCGAAGCCCGGGATGCGAATAATGCCGGTCCGCACCAGTTTTTCTACTCCGGCGGTGAATTCGGCATCATCGATTATATCCGCACCGACTATACGGTGCCTGCAGATATACACAGAAGAGGCGCCCTGGAAGTCAGAGGTGTCACAAGGCTCAACCTTTCACCAACCAACTCCACCGATATGACAACCGGGATGACCATCCGTAGCAATGGCAATGTGGGGATCGGTACGGCCAGCCCGGGTTATAAAGTTAGTGTTGCCTCAACCGTTGCTATAATTGACCTGGTTGATACAGATAATTTAACAGAGTTTGGTATTGCTGCACCGGGTACCGGTTATACCGGTGGAGTGGGAACGGTCAGCAATCATGACCTTGCGATCTTCTCCAATAATACAGACAGGATCACAGTTAAAAGTGACGGAAAAGTGGGTGTCAACACCTTTACACCTTCGGCCCGGTTCCAGGTGGTGGATGTGGCGGAAGGTATCCGTTCAGAAGTAACTTTTCCGGCTCCGGCAGGCAGGATTGGAGCGAATGTTTTCAGTTCCCTCAACTCATCCTATAGTGTACTGGCCCGGCATAATGCGGGCTTCAGTGCTAATAACCCCTTTATTAATTCGGCGATTACCGGTGTTGATTCAACGGCGTTATCAACTATATCAGCCGGAGTTTCCGGTTATTCGATCGGAACGATCGGATCCACCGGTATCGGCGTATATGGGATGGCAGGTAAGGATCTGACATTTAACGCGTCTCCGTTATGGACGACTAACTACTCGGGTGCACAATTCTGGGGTGCCGATTATGGGGCAACTGGTTCAGTATGGGATATTGGGGTGGTAGGCCTTATTGGGGCAGGTACTACCAAGATTGGTTTAATGGGATGGGTGAGTTATGCAAACCCCGGAGGAGTCAATTATGGAATCTATTCAAATGGCGCTTCAGGTGGAGGTACAAACTATGCCGGTTACTTTGCGGGAGATGTTCAGGTGAACGGTAATTTCAGTGCCACCGGCGCAAAAGCATTCCGGATCGATCACCCGCTTGACCCTGCCAATAAATACCTGAATCATTTCGCCGTAGAGAGTCCGGAAGTACAGAATGTGTACACCGGGAATATTAAGACAGACGCCGGTGGTAAGGCGATCGTACAACTGCCGGATTATTTTTCTGCGGTGAACAGGGATTTTAAATACCAGCTCACCATTGTGGACGAAACACAGTTCGCCATGGCCAGGGTTTCCAGAAAGATAAGCGGAAACAGTTTTGAGGTCATGACCAGTGTGCCCAATATCGAAGTGAGCTGGCAGGTTACTGCCGTTCGGGATGATAAGGCAGCACAGAAATTCGCTCAACCTGCAGAGATGGATAAACCGGCTAATGAAAGAGGCAAATACCTCAATCCCGAACTGTATGGTCAGTCCGATGAAAAATCTGTTCATAAGCTTTCTTCGGGTGGGTTAAAGCCTGCTGTAGTTAACAAAGAATCCGTTCCACAGCCTATTGATCCTAAAATGATGCCCCCGGTTATCCAGCCACGGAAAGTGCCGGTTGACAATGCTGCCACTTCCGAACAGCAAATCAATGCAAAAGCTGCCGGGGATGAGATCATGAAAACCTGGAACAATGGCGGTAAGGTTGACCCATCCGTCAAGTCTTTGCCTGCTGCCCCGCCGATCTCAGCGCCAAAACAGACGGATCAAAATACGGTGGTGGCTCCTGCTAAAACACCAGCAGCGGCTGCGGCCCCGGGTATGCCCCTGGCGAAACCCGTCATGACCGGGCAGCTTCAGCGGTCGAACGCTCCTGCTAGTCCCGCGACGAATGATACAAAAAATATCGAAAGAGAAAAGCTGAATAAAACACAAGGGGAAAAACCCTCACCGGCAACCGTTCAGCCGGCAGAAACTCCTGTAAAACTGGAAAAAGGTTCTGTTAAGGAAGGGGAATAAGCTTTTCTGTTGCCGTTTTTATGAAAAGGCCCGAAAGGGCCTTTTCATTTAAAATATACTAACAGTGATATATAAGTGAAGTTTATGGGTCAGATCCCTTTCCGGAAAACCGATTCATTATTCGCCTGGCCCGTACAGGCATTTTTTATTTTTTTACATCAACAAACTGTTTACCTTAGTGTTTCAACCCACCCCTTTGGATTCACAGGTTAATTTCTTCTGACAGTAAGCCGCCATTATCCTTTCAATAGCCACCGAACCGTCCTTGTGGCAGCAAGTATTTTTTATAACCATTAACCCAATCAGCTTATGAGAAGAAGACTGACTCTTTCTCTATTGGCCAT
>JBGATE010000216.1:0-4702 GCA_044229375.1 Chitinophagaceae bacterium | reverse complement strand
TAATTGGTTAATTGGTTAATTGGTTAATTGGTTAATTGGTTAATTGGTTAATTGGTTAATTGGTTAATTGGTTAATTAGGCTTTAAAGTACAGGGTTTCCTATATATTGTATGTGGTTGTATTTGTGCAAAAAAAAAGGAAGTGTTCAGCTTTATAATACTAGTTTAATCTACTCACATTCAGATTTTTTACGTCCTCCGATCCGAACATTGCATTTCCATTGTTAATCTTCCTGTTTACGCCTTTTCAGATAGGCGATATAACCGTTTAATTTCTCAAGAAGAAATTCCTGTTTTTGTTTAAACGCAAGGAACAAGGTCTCCTTAATATATTCTTCGTCGAGGGCGCTGGACAAGTGATCATAGGTTTCCATCAGCGATCCTCTTGCGATCCTGCAAAACTGGATGGCTTCCTGGTAATGAAAGCGGCCATAGCCTTCGGCAATATTGGCTGTGATGGACCTGGCGCTGTCTTTGATTTGAGCGGTCAATAAAAACTTTTCGTCTTTGGGAAAACAATGAGCGGTTTGTACAGCCTGCTTCCTGAATTCCTTAGCCAGGATATAAACATCAAGAGTATCCAGTGTTTGCAAAATCTGATTCGTTTTACTTTACCAAATCCGGTCTAACAAATCCGGCAAATCTGTTAACCGGGCCTGTTCAGGCAACCATTATTCCATTAAATTTAACGGGCAACCTGTAAATTTCTATGAGTATTTCCTCTGATATTTGGTTTTTTTACCCTACGCCGGTAAAAAACAGGAGGGCTATACGCGCTATAAAGCCCAATTAACCATTTAACTAATTAACCAATTAACCAATTCCCCAATATCTTTGCCCCACTCAAAACCATGGCACTACTCGATTTTCTCGGAAAGCGGAAACAGCAGAACGAACAGGGCGGCGAAATGTCCTTTATCGACCACCTGGAGGAACTCCGCTGGCATATCATCCGTTCGGTGATCGCGATCATGATCGGGGCCGTGGTGGTCTTCATATTTATACGGGATATCGTTGATACGATCCTGTTTGGACCCACCGATAAGGATTTCATTTCCTACAAATGGTTCTGCAATCTCAGTCACTGGCTGGGACTGGGCGATACGGTCTGCGTGACACCTGTGGATGCTAAATTCCAGAGCAATACCATGACGGGGCAGTTCATTTCCTCCTTTACCATCGCCTTTATTGGAGGGCTGATCGTAGCCTTCCCCTATGTATTCTGGGAGTTCTGGAAATTTGTGAAACCGGCCCTTTCCGCAAAAGAAAAAAAGCGTACCCGGGGTATCGTATTCTGGGTGTCCCTGCTCTTTTTCGCGGGCGTTTTCTTCGGTTATTTCATCCTTACGCCCTTTATGGTGAATTTTTACTTTAGCTATACGCTCAGCGATAAAGTGGTCGTATTTCCCAATTTCTCTGACTATCTCGAAAACCTGGTTTATACCACCGTAGGCATTGGTGTGCTTTTCCAGATGCCCCTGCTGATGATGGTACTGGCCAAAGTGGGATTTATCACGGCTAAATTCCTTCGGAAATACCGCCGTCATGCGCTGGTGATGATCCTGATCGCCGCCGCCATCATCACCCCTACTACCGACCCGTTCAGTCTTACCATTGTTACCCTGCCGCTCTATCTTTTATACGAAGCCGGCATCAGCATCGCGGCCAGGATCAATAAAAGGCAGGAGAGAGAGGCGAAGGAGTGGAGTTAGGTTTCGGTCGGGAGTCAGATCCGATTGTGAATAGTTTCCTAACTTTGCGTAGGATTTTGACTCTGAACTCTGAACTCTGAACTCTGAACTCTGAACTCTGAACTCTGAACTCTGAACTCTGAACTCACTATGCATTCTTCCTTTGACCTCAGCAAACCCATCGCCATCGGCAGCGACCATGCCGGGTATGATTACAAAGAAGACCTGATCTCTTTCCTGGAAGGGAAAGGACTGGCATTTGAAGATTTTGGCACCCACAGCAAGGACTCGGTGGATTACCCTGATTTTGCCCACCCGGTGGCTTCGGCGGTTGAGGACGGAAGGGCTTCATTTGGTATCCTGCTTTGCGGCAGCGCCAACGGGGTGGCGATCACGGCCAATAAACACCAGGGTATCCGGGCGGCGATCTGCTGGGGTGAGGAACTGGCGCAACTGGCCCGGGAACACAATGATGCCAATATCATCTGCATACCCGCCCGTTTTGTAAGGGAGGGTGACGCCGAAAAAATGGTGGCTCTTTTCATAACCACGAATTTTGAAGGCGGACGTCACCGGCGGAGGGTGGAAAAGATCGCCTGCTCCTGACAAAAACCGGTCATCCATTTTTCAGCGCCCCTTTCCATAAAGGGGTTTATTTTTATTGCTTTATATACAAATACAATTATATATGAATCTAAAACGATTGATCGTCTTTTCCGCAATCTGTTTGCCACTTTTAGCAACCGCCCAGAAGAAAGATAAAGTTGCCATGAAAGCGGCCGCCAGCATTACGGCTGAGGACATGAAAAAACATCTTTATATCATTGCCAGCAAGGAAATGGAAGGCAGGGATACCCCATCACCCGGACTGGAGAAAGCCGCGGATTATATCGAGGCGCATTTTAAAACCCTGGGATTGCTTCCCGGTAACAAAGACAGTTATCGTCAGTATTACCCCCTGTATAAAGATTCGCTGATCGGCTCTTCCCTTAAAGTGAATGACGCGGCATTTGAATTGAACAAGGATTATCAGCCGCAACCCAATAATTACGCCGCTGAAATGCGTTTCTCGGAAGCCGTGTTCGCGGGTTATGGTATTGTGGACGGAGAACTCAGGAACGATTATAAGGACCTGAAAGTTGCGGGCAAACTGGTGCTGATCCTGGATGGCGCACCCGCGGATTACAAACCCTCACAGGCCGGAAGGAATTCACCGGCCAGCGCCTTTGGTAAAATGGAGGCAGCCATGAACAAGGGCGCCGCTGCGGTAATGATCGTTTATGGAAACTATCCCCGCAGGGGAGGCGCTGCTACCGGTAACTGGAGCATGAATGGCGGTTACAGAAGCTCACAACCTCCATTCACTTTCACCATTTCGCCGGATGTTGCGGCAACGATCATGGGAGAAGACGGAAAAGATATTTTCAATAAGGCAAAGGCCGGTACCCTTTCTGCAAAAACGTATCCCGCCCAGATTGATATGGGCTATGCCAAGACCTCCAAAGTAACCCAGGTATCCAATGTGCTGGGTTTGCTGGAGGGTACGGATAAAAAAGATGAGTATGTCGTGCTTACGGCGCATTACGATCACGTGGGAAAAAGAAATGATACCACCATTTATTACGGAGCCGATGATGATGGCAGCGGCACCACAGGCATCCTGGAACTGGCGGAAGCTTTTGTAAAAGCTAAGGCAGAAGGTAAGGGTCCCCGCAGGAGTATTTTATTCATGACCGTGAGCGGGGAGGAAAAGGGATTATGGGGAAGCCGCTATTATTCCGAACACCCCGTGTACCCGCTGGAAAAAACAACGGTTGACCTCAACATAGACATGATCGGCCGTATCGGTACCGAATACCTGAAAGATAAAGACTCCACCAACTATGTGTATATCATCGGTGATGATAAGTTGAGTTCCGACCTCGCCACAATCACAGACCAGGTAAATAACAGTTTTATGAAAATGAAACTGGACCGGAAATACAACGACCCCAAAGATCCCAACCGTTTCTATTTCCGCAGCGATCATTACAATTTCGCGGAGAAAGGTGTTCCCATCATTTTCTATTTTAACGGAACCCACGCGGATTACCACCGACCCACGGATACCCCCGACAAGATCAACTATCCCCTGATGGCCAAAAGGGGCCAACTGGTTTTTTACACCGCCTGGGAAATGGCCAACTGGAATGAAATGCTCAAAAGAGATATAAAGCTGGAGAAGCCGAAAGGGTTTTAAAAAACCCCCTGTTCAAACCCCCTGTCCCCCTAAAGGGGGTTTTGTTTTACCACCCCAGCACCCAGGCAAATATCAGCGGCGCCACGATAGTCGCATCGCTCTCTACGATGAACTTGGGTGTGTTAATATCCAGTTTACCCCAGGTGATCTTTTCGTTGGGTACGGCCCCGGAATAAGAACCATAGGAAGTGGTACTGTCGCTGATCTGGCAGAAATAACTCCAGAAAGGCACATCATGCCATTCCAGGTCCTGGTACATCATCGGCACCACGCAGATCGGGAAATCGCCGGCAATACCGCCGCCCACCTGGAAGAAACCAACACCCTTGCCGGAAGAATTGTTGCGGTACCAGTCGGTTAGCCATACCATGTACTCGATCCCGCTTTTAACAGTGCCGGCCTTTAGTTCGCCTTTTACCACATAACTGGCAAAGATGTTACCGGTAGTGCTGTCTTCCCAGCCCGGTACAACGATCGGGATATTCTTTTCCGCGGCTGCCACGATCCAGCTATCCTTCGGGTCGATCTCATAATACTGTTGAAGTTCACCGCTGAGTACTGTTTTATACAGGAATTCATGCGGGAAATAACGTTCGCCCTTTGCTTCGGCGTCCTTCCATTGCTTTACCAGGTGTTTCTGGAGCCTCCGGAATGCCTCTTCTTCGGGGATACAGGTATCGGTAACCCGGTTGTAATGGTTCTCCAGGAGATCCCACTCTTCCTTCGGTGTGAGGTCGCGGTAATTCGGTATGTGTTTGTAATGCGAATGCGCG
>JBGATE010000215.1:0-4708 GCA_044229375.1 Chitinophagaceae bacterium | reverse complement strand
TGTGTTGGGCGCCGTTGGGATCTGGTTCCTGATCGCCTGGACCGGACACGCCGCTTTTATCCGCATGGCCACCGGGAGTAAAACGCTTGAAAGAAAAGAGAACAAACGGGTGTATAACCTGCTGGAGAATCTTTGTATCTCCCAGGGTATGTCCATGCCGAAGCTTTATATCATTGAAGACGATTCACTCAATGCATTTGCCAGTGGTATCGACAAACGATCCTATTCCATTTCACTTTCACGGGGTATCATCAACAAACTCGATGATGAAGAACTGGAAGGGGTGATCGCGCATGAACTCACGCACATCAAGAACAGGGATGTGCGCCTGCTGGTTGTTTCGATCATTTTTGTCGGCATCTTTGCCTTTCTCGCCGAAGTGGCATTCCGGAGTCTGCGGCATGCCGGGAGCGGAAGAAGAAGCAAGAACGACAAAGGAGGCGGCGCCATCATCCTGATTGCCATTGTGGTAACCGCCGTTGCCTATTTCATTTCGATACTCCTGCGTTTTGGCATCAGCCGCAAAAGAGAATACCTGGCCGATGCCGGCGCCTCGGAGATAACCAAGAAACCGTATGCGCTGGCGAATGCATTACGGAAAATTTCCAATGATCCGCTGATCGAAGCCGTCGAAAGCCGGGATGTGGCACAATTATTCATTGACAATCCCAAACCCTCCACCCACAAATCCGCTTCCTGGGATAATATGTTTGCCACACACCCGCCGATCGAAAAACGAATTGAACTGCTCGAACAATTTGTCTGAAAACTGCCGACTGTAGACTACCGACTGTGGACTGCCTACTGCCTCCCTTCGATCATCGGAACGAAAGAAAAATTATCGAACACTTCCTCCCTCATTGCCCCGTTTTCCAGTTTGGTAATACGCCGCATTTGCTGGATATCCCCGGCGCCCAGGGGAATCACCATCATGCCGCCGGGTTTTAATTGCTCCACCAGTTTCGGCGGGATCTCCGGGGCAGCGGCCGTAATGAGCACCCGGTCGAAAGGCGCGAATGTAGGCAGGCCTTCATAGCCGTCACCATAAAAGAATTTGATGCCGGGATATTTTTTCAGGAAATCGAATTTACGGTTGGCCTCAAACAATTTCTTTTGTCTTTCGATCGTATAAACCTGCGCGCCTATTTCGGCCAGCACTACGGCCTGGTAGGCACTTCCGGTACCGATCTCCAGCACTTTCATGAACGGTTGCACTTCGAGCAACTGCGACTGGTAGGCTACCGTGTAGGGCTGTGAGATGGTTTGTCCCTCTCCGATCGGGAAGGCCCTGTCCTCGTAAGCCACTTCATCAAATGCGGAATCCAGGAAAAAATGACGGGGGACTTCCAGTATCGCGTCCAGTACCCGTTCATCGGAGATGCCTTTGGCCTGTATGCCCTGTACCAGTTTTTTGCGCAGGCCCTTGTGGCGGTAACTGTCTTCGGTTGGTCTCATAAAGTGGCTGCAAAATAGGAATTGCGCCTGAAAGAGATAAAGAGTACCTGGTTATAATTTCATATCTGCAATGATTGCCTTGATCTTATTATCCAGTTCCCCATTCACATTTTCATACTCCGCAGTGTCTTTCAATTTTGCATTCACACTGAAATAAAACTTGATCTTGGGCTCCGTTCCGCTGGGCCTTGCCGAAATGCTGCTCCCATCCGCAAGAATGAATTGCAGGACATTGGACCGGGGAAGATCAATGGCCCACTCCTCGCCGGTTTGCGGGTTCGTTCCTTTTCTCAACTCATAATCCAGCAGTTTTACCACCGGCGAACCATTGATGATCTTTGGCGGATTATTCCGGTAGCTTTCCATCATGGCCGCTATCTGTTGCTGGCCATCCATTCCTTTTTTGGTGATGGAGATCAGCTGTTCCTTAAAGCATCCGTACTGAACATAGAGACCGATCATTTTTTCGTAAAGGCTGCGGCCTTTTTCCTTTTCATAGGCGGCCATTTCACAAAGAAGTACCACCGCACTTATGCCATCCTTGTCCCGGATCTTATCCCCGATCATCAGTCCAAAGCTTTCTTCGCCACCGATGATATAATTTTCCTTTCCTTCTTTCTGCCGGATCATTTCTGCGATCCATTTGAAACCTGTCAGCACCCGGTAACAGGCCACTCCGTTGCCGGCCGCGATAGCATCGATCATCGGCGTGGTAACGATGGTGGTGATGACCATGTCATTGGGTTTGGCAATACCCTTTGTTTTCCGGGCTTCGATCAGGTAATTGAACGCGAGTACGGCTGTTTGGTTGCCATTCATCAACACCCATTTTCCCGAAGCGTCCTTTACCCCGATCGCGATCCGGTCTGCATCGGGATCCGTACCGCAGAGGATATCCGCATCCAGTTGTTCCGCCAGTTTCAGTCCCAGGCTCATCGCTTCGCTTTCTTCGGGATTGGGATAAACAACAGTCGGAAAATTCCCGTCGGGCTCCATCTGTTCTTTTACGATATGCACATTTTTAAACCCGAATTTCTCCAGTACCGGCGGCACCAGTTTGATTCCCGTACCGTGAATAGAGGTGTAAACGATCTTCATATCGCTGTGACGGGCGATCACATCGGGATAAACACTCAGCCCTTTCACCATGTCTATATATTGTTCATCCATTTCTTTCCCGATGATCGTGATATTATCCGCCCCGCCGCTCCATTTTACTTCATTTACAGAAGCAATCCTGTCCACTTCCTGTATCACATTTTTGTCGTGGGGCGGTACCAATTGTGAACCGTCATCCCAATAAGCCTTGTAACCGTTATACTCTTTCGGATTATGTGAGGCCGTACACACCAACCCTCCCTGGCAACCCAGTGTGCGGATCGCAAAAGAAAGTTCAGGTGTAGGCCGAAGGTCCTCGAACAAATACACTTTGATACCATTGGCAGCGAATACATGCGCGGCTGTTTCCGCAAAAAAACGGCTGTTGTTACGGCAATCATGGGCAATGGCCACTTTCACGTCTCCATTAAAACATTTTTTGAGATAATTGGCATAGCCCTGTGTGGCCATCCCTACTGTGTATTTGTTCATCCGGTTGGTACCGGCGCCCATGATCCCTCTCAATCCACCGGTACCAAATTCAAGATTTCTGTAAAAAGCGTCGGCCAGTTCGCCGGGGTTCTCTTTTTGCAACCGGGTGATCTCTTCTTTCGTTGCACTGTCAAAATCACCGGTCAGCCACGTATCGATCTTTGCCTGAATTGCCGCATCCATAGATATTCCTTTTATGCGTGAAAGTTAATCGATTTTTATATTCTGAAACTTAAAAGAGCGGGGAAACGTAAATTTGATTTATAAATCAACAATGAATTCCGGTAACGCTTTGCGAAAACCTCTGTATCCCCTGTGATAATAAAGTTTCCCATACTTATTTTATGCCTGACCCTTGCTGCCTGTTCATCCGGGCAGGATACGCTTTCTCCTGACCTATCCGCTGAACCCGGTTTTTTAAAAATTGCTCATCCCGTTCAGGATACGGTTCGCCCGGGAATGCCTTTCTCCATTCTTACACCCCGGCAAAAAAAAGAACGCACCTGGATCGTTGCCGGTGCCAATGTACTGGGATACGGTTCGGTCATGATCGGCCTGTACAATACCTGGTACAAGGACTACCCCCAATCCGGGCTGCACTCTTTCAACGACTGGCCCGAATGGAAGCAGGTGGACAAAGCGGGTCATGTTTACAGCGCCTATATCGAAAGCATGGGAAGTACGGCCCTCTGTCGCTGGGCAGGCATGGAGCGGAAAAAAAGGATCTGGATCGGCGGCATGAGCGGCGCGTTTTATCAAACCGTGATTGAAGTGCTGGACGGTTTCAGCGCTGAATGGGGATGGAGCTGGGGTGATTTTGGCGCCAATATCCTGGGAAGCGGCGCTTTTGTTGCCCAGGAATTGGCCTGGGATGAACAGCGGATCAAACTGAAATTTTCTTTCCACAAAAAAAATTATACTGACGCGACACTGGATCAGCGAAGCGATAAACTTTTCGGAAAAAGTACGGCCGAAAGGATGCTGAAAGATTATAACGGCCAGACCTACTGGGCCAGCGCCAGCCTGCGTTCTTTTTTACCCCGTTCAAAATTGCCGGAATGGCTTTCCCTTTCTCTCGGTTATGGCGCAGATGGAATGTTTGGCGGAAGGGAAAACATAGCCCGGGATGATAATGGTGCAATCATTTTCAGCCGCCCGGATATAAAACGTTACCGGCAATGGTACCTCGCACCCGATATTGACTGGACAAAGATCAAAACGGATAAAAAAGGGCTGAAGTTCCTGTTCACCGTACTGAGCGCATTCAAGTTCCCGGCACCTGCATTGGAATTCTCCAAGGGAAAGCTCAGGGGACATGCTATTTATTTCTGAACTCTTCGCATGAAGCTGTAAATTAGCGCCGTAATCCATTGCCATGCAACTTGCACAACAGATCCTGTTCATCCTCCTGAGCGTTGTTTCCATCTGGTTATTTTCCAAAAAAGCAAGGGAGATCAGCCGGAATATCAGGCTGGGCCGGAAGGAAACCCTGGATGATAACCCATCGCAACGATGGAAAAACCTGTTGCTGCTGGCCTTCGGCCAGAAAAAAATGTTCCGCAACCCCCTGGTAGCCGTAATGCATTTTTTTGTCTACGCCGGGTTCATTATCATTAATATTGAAGTGCTCGAGATCGTGCTGGACGGCATCACGGGCAACCAC
>JBGATE010000214.1:0-4709 GCA_044229375.1 Chitinophagaceae bacterium | reverse complement strand
AGCCGAAGAAACTAGAACCAAATAAGCAACGAATTGAAAATCTAAAAGTCGTGAAATTGCAGATTTCATTAATGTTTCGCGGAAACCAGGACTAAACTATACAATTTCAGGGTTCCGCGTATAGCAACATACCTGGGAAAAGATTAAATTACACTTATAAACCGCTTCTATGAAGTCACACTTTTACTTGCTGTACCTGGGCATACTGCTCATTAGTTGCCGGAAAGAAAGTAATGATGGATTATTGGGTCTTTATCGTACCGAGCAGATTGCATCTGTGTCAGCACCTGTTATGTATGTTAATAATGCTGTGATCACGGATACAGCTTTGATTAATACCTATCTGAGGCACCATAATTATTTGCATCATTTCACATACAGCTCAACACTGGCAATGCCTGACTCCCTCTTCATTATTGATTTTTTGAATAATGGAGCAGTGCGATATATGTCTCGAAACTCGTCAAATTATCTACAAGGGAAAAAAGTAAAACTTTCCGCTGTCGAAATAGGTGTACAAGGAATCGATACATCCACTTTTATCATTTATCAGTACCCACCTCCCAGGGTTCGGTGTGATACACTAAACACCCTTATTTCAAAATATAAGGCTTTGGAATTTATAACAGTCCAAGGTCCGTCTGCCCTGGTAAAATATGTTTTTCGCCAACCCTTATCTTATAAAAATGGAGAGTTGTTTTTCCATGCTGGAACTTATTTTATAATGTCACATCCTGTTTACCAAAATCCACCCGGGTGTACTATTATGACAGGTTTAAGGGGGATAATTAAGGCTGACCATATAGAAGCGAGTTTGCTTCCGGCTGATACAATTGTTTACCAGGAGAAAAAAATAAGGATGGTCAAATAAGAAAGTGCGGGCAAAATGCAAACAACCCGGGGGGAGTTTGAATTTCGTATTATGTTCAGATCAAAACTGTTCTAGCATCGAAAACATAAAATCGCCTTCAATTTTTGCATTCGCATCGCTGTCGCTCCCATGTACGGCATTTTCTCCCACTGAAGCAGCGTATAACTTGCGGATCGTATTGGGCTCGGCCCTGGAAGGATCGGTGGCGCCGATCAGCTTGCGGAAGTCCTCCACCGCGTTCTCTTTTTCCAGGATGGCGGCAATGATCGGCCCCTCACACATAAAGGAAACCAGGTCTTTGAAAAAAGGCCGTTCCTTATGGATAGCATAGAATTCACTGGCTTTTTCAGGAGTCAGCTTAGTCATTTTAAGCGCTTTGATATTATATCCTTCCTGGAGGATACGGTCAAGAATAGCCCCGGCATGCCCGTTCTTGAACGCGTCCGGCTTGATCATGGTAAACGTGCGATTGTGCATATAGTTTTCTGTTGTTTTTTATGCCGGAGCGGGTAGGGGGGCGTTCGGCGGGCGCAAAAGTAAGGGAAAGTCTTGAGTACGGAGTTCAGAGTTCTGAGTTCAGAGTTCAGAGTTCTGAGTTCAGAGTTCTGAGTTCAGCCTTATTCCACCCTCACCCTCGGATCCACAACCCCATAAAGTATATCCGCCAGTATATTGATGATGATGAAAAAAGTCGCCGACACCAGCACCGCTCCCATCACCACCGGGTAATCCAGTTTCTCCAGCGCATCCACCGTTACTTTCCCGATCCCCTGCCAGCCGAAAATATATTCCACGAAAAAAGCGCCTGCGAGCAATTCGGCAAACCAGCCCGTAATGGCGGTGATGACCGGGTTCAGGGCATTCTTCAGTCCATGCTTCCAGATCACGGTTCGCTTGCTCAATCCTTTTGCATAGGCCGTCCTGATATAATCCTGGTCGAGCACATCCAACATGGCGCTGCGGGTGAGCTGGGTGATGATGGCCAGCGGACGGATCCCCAGCGTGATCGCGGGCAGCACCAGGTTCTGCAGCGTTAGTTTGCGGTGACCTTCGTCGTCGATCGCGAACCAGTTGCCGGCAATATGCAGACCTGTCCAGTCGCTCAGCACAAAACCGAAAACATAAACCATGATAATACCCATGAAGAAGGAAGGGGCTGATATCCCGACAATACTCGAAAATATGGCCGAAGTATCCAGCCAGGTATTTTGCCTGACCGCCGCCAGTACACCCAATGGGACGCCGATCAGCACGGCAATGAACATGGCGGCAATGGCCAGCATCAGGGTGCCGGGCAGGGCCTGCATGAGTATGCCCCACACATCCCGCTTGCTTTGGTAGGATTTCCGCAAATAAGGAATTTTCAGACCTAACTTCTTTTCGCCGCCGATGAAGATCCCCCTGAGTTTTTTCTTTCCGATATCCGCTTTGCTGTGAAAACAGACCGGCGAGACATCGTTGAGGTAAAAAAGGAACTGTTTGAATTTGGAGATGGGCTCCCCCTTTTCATTGATCAGGTAAAGCTCTTTTTTGATATTGGCCTGTGTGGCGGAGTCGCCACTTTGTCCCATCACCAGCCTGGAAGGATCCCCAAAACCCTGGAACAAAAAGAATACGAGTACTACCACTCCCAGCAGCACCAGGAATCCATAGGTTGTTTTTTTGACTACGTATTTTATCAAATTGATCCTTTTATCGCGTACCGGTCGAATCCGCCATGATGCCGTCCGTAACTTTTGTCGTATCAGTTGCAGGCAAGGCAGGCGCGGTGATACTTTCCGGGGGAGGTACGGTTACCGGCGGCTGTGCAGGTAACGCATCCACCACTTTTTGCGCCTTTTCAAACCGGGGACCGCTCCACTTACCCATCACCGTCCCTTTTTCCAGTACATACAAACAGGCAGGCGCCCTCGCCGCGGTCTCGATCACTTTGAAATCGCATTTGAATACCTGCACTTCGCTGAATGCTGTGCCGGCCAGTTCCGCAGCAGCCTTGCCCGGTTCGGCCGTAATGATGAATACAGGTATATTTTTCGACTTTGCAGCCAGATAGATCTTTCCGAAATCTTCTTTCCAGCTTTTACCCGCTTTTGAAAAATGTTCAATGAACAATAATAAGCTGTGCGGTTGTTCCAGTACAAACGAGGTGGAATCGGTATCGGTCTCCCCGGTAAGCACGAATCCTTTGATCGGGGGTTCGTTATTGCGCCCTTTACGGACCACCTTGTCATAACGGCTCACAAATTCGTAGGTAGTGGCATTGAAATCGGCGGGAAACTTATCTGCCGTGAATTCCACCTGCTGCCCTCCTTTTTTGTAGACAAATGTGATAACGGTGCTGTCCGGAACGGCGTTCTCCGGCATCTGCATCTTCTTACTGATATTGTTCCCTATTTTAAAAGGCAGGCAATCCACCGGCGGCAGGTATTTCAGGGCATACCATTGCAGGCCGAAACTGCCGGCAGTGACCAGGAACATCAACGCCATTAATTTCTTTTCGCCAAAAAGCGGTTTGATATTCTCCCTTTGTCCAAAAAGAAAACCGATCAGGAGCATCAGCGCCACATCCTTTAGAAAAGAAACTTTGGAACTGATGGGAAGACAGTCCCCGAAACAGCCGCAGTTCTTCGGCATACCGGTGATATAAGTGTACCCGGTAAGGAATGTAAAGAAAGTGATCAGCAGTAAAAGCAGCCAGCTGAATACTTTGATCCGCCATCCGAGGATAAGAGCAAAACCGGCGATGATCTCAAAGGCGTTCATCAGCACCGACAGGATCAGGGTCCACGAGTGGAATTGATGCAAACCCCAGATCTCAAAGAACTCCTGCATCTTGTAACTCAGTCCCAGCGGGTCGTTGGCCTTTACCAGCCCTGAGAAAATAAAGAGCAAACCCACGAGCAGCCTGACGGTGAATACAATTCCTTTCATATTACAATAAGATTAAAGCGAACACGGCATAATTGATGATGTCGAGGTAATTGGCGTCGATCCCTTCGCTGATAAGGGTCTTTCCCTCATTGTTCAGTATCTGGCGAATGCGCTGCAGTTTCATAAGGATCAGGTCCACAAAACTTTCCTGGCTCATGCTGCGCCAGGCCTCCCCGTAATCATGGTTCTTGTCGAGCATCAGGTTTTTGGCGGTCTGCACGTATTTGTCAAACAAAACCGACACCTCCCCTATTTCCATTTCTTCCGGCGCGTCTTCCGGCAGTTCCAGTTGTATCAGCCCGATCACCGCGTAATTAATGATCCCTTTGAACTCGGCGGCGATGCCATCGGCCACTTTTTGTTCTCCCTTTTCCTGGATGGTGCGGATCCGCTGTGCCTTGATAAAGATCTGGTCCACGATGGAAATGGTACGCAGCACCCGCCAGGCCGTGCCGTAATCGCTGGCCTTTTTTATGAAAATATCCTTGCAGGAGCGAATAGTGCTATCGTATTGCTGATTGGTGTTGGTCATATCGGTTAAATGGTCAGATGGGTCAAATGGGTCATATCCCGTTCTGTAACGATCAGATCTTGTGGATGGATATGACCATTCTGACTTTCTTACCTTAGCTTCAAAAATAACGAACAAAGCCTAATGTTTACCCTGAATTGCAAAGGAAGGTTACTGGTTGCGGAGAAACCGCTGGTAATGGGTATCATCAATGCCACACCCGATTCTTTTTATACCGGCAGCCGGCAACAGGGTGTGGATGCTATTCTCCGGGAAGCGGAAAAAATGCTGAATGAAGGTGCGGCCATCCTGGATATAGGCGGTCAGAGTTCCAGGCCCGGCAGCGAAAGGATCGGTGTCGCTGAGGAAGTGGCAAGGGTGATCGACCCGGTGGAC
>JBGATE010000213.1:0-4730 GCA_044229375.1 Chitinophagaceae bacterium | reverse complement strand
AGGCATCCGGTGAAGGTTTCATTTTTTGTGTGGTCCAGATATGCCGGGCCGTAAACCCGTACATTTTTTTTCTTTCCCCGGTATCAATGATGCTGTAATAATTTGTGATGACTCCTCCCTTTTTAGTGGTTACCGGTACCGTTTTGGGTTTAACAGTTGTTTTTACATCCTCATCGATCACTTCTTCCTCATCTTTGGAAAATGGTTCGATAAAATAAAGGTTCTTTTTCACATTCAGGGTAATGGTACGTTGCTTGTCGCACTGTTCAATTGTGACCAGGTTATTCGGTTGTCCCATATAACTCCCGCCTTCCGTTCTTTTCCGCATGCCTTTCACATAAATGGTGGACTCGGAATTCATTCCCATGACGCCGGTCGATTGCCGGAGTTTGTACTCTTGTGCGGAAACATTGCTGCTGTCGGCGCTGACCAGGATCGCGGCGGCGACCAGGAGTAAGGCGGTGTGTGGTTTCATAACTTAAAGTTTAATGATCAAATATATTTTCCCACCCGGAAACCGGGACGAATGAATGTATGAATTGCGAAGAATCCCATCTGAAATGAGTTTTGACCGTTACCCTTCTTCGATCAGGGAAGGGAATCCTTTGGTATCGGATCCCGTTTAATATGGTTTCTGACGGAGACCCAGGTACGGTTCAGCCCGATCGTTTTCACCAGTGCATTGAACACTTTTGCATTTTCCGGGTGTAGCCGGATGCAGCCATGCGATGCTTTTTTACCCAATTTTGAAAAATTACCTTTTGTAGTGCCGTGAATGGCATAGCCGCCTTTCACAAAAACTGCATAGGGCATATTGCCGAGGCCAAAATAATTTCCCCCCGGAAATTTCCTGGATGTGTATTTGGTAAGAATCGGGCCCCGCGGGTGCAGTTCCATCTCCGGTGTTTCATATTTTGCGCCCTTGCCGGTCGATACCAGGAAGCTATCCTTGAGTTCTCCCATGATATAAAGGTAGAGTGTCTGTACAGATTTATCAATTTCCACGTACATAAGACATTCCTTACCCCTGCACCTGCTCACGGGCACTGAGTCCCGGGCAATAAAGAAGGAATCCACCGCAAAGATATTCTCCCGTATGACCGCTCTTTCTTCATCTGTATAACCGGGATCCTTTGACAAACTCTTTTTGAGGCTGTCAAGGTGGGCCATCAGGTGTTGTTCCCGGTGAAGCTGGGTATCCAGTTTTTCCAGAAGCAGATCCAGTGAATCTTTCCCCGGGATAAAATCGGGGTTGTCAAAAATATTGCCGGTTTCGAGCGGTTTACCGGTATCCGAGCGCAGCACCGAATCCTTGAACTTTTCATACTGGAAGAACTGTTTCATCACCGGTTTCTTTTCCACAACAGTGCAAGAGGTCACCGATATAATGAACGCGGCAAATACCAGGGGCATGACAGAAGAGAACTTTTTCATTTGCTTAAGGACGGAAAACATTTCTATTTGGTTGACATCTATTAATAATACTCATGACTCCTGACTCCTGACTCCTGACTCCTAACTCCTAACTCCTAACTCTTACTCCCGGCCTATTGGAGGATATAAACCACTCCGCCGGTATTCTGACGACGGGGACCGGATTTAAGCCCGCCGCCATAATTGCCCCTTTCAATGGAAGTATACCAGGTATAGCTCACCGACCCGATGCTCTTGATCTTTCCCCTGATCAGCCTGTCATCAAATGAAGTATAATAGCTGATCTGCGTGCTGCCCACCGCTTTCAGTTTGCCTTTCAGCGACTCATTATCGAATGAGGAATAATAATCGAGTGAAAGATTGCCGATACTTTTTATTTTCCCCTGCAGGTCCTTATTGTCATAGTGTGAATAGTAATCGAACTGCAGGTACCCTACCGAACGGATCTTCCCGATCTTGTCTGCTGTTTCCCATGCCCCGAAATAGGTAATAACGGAAGAACCAATGCTTTTCAGCCTGCCCCTGGAAACGGAATCGGCCTCAGTACCGTAATACTCCACCCTTCCGGCATAGGGTTGCAGGCGGGGAGCATAATAATCTTTCACCCGCAGGGATTGCTCTTCAATACCCCATTCCAGGATCCTGCCGTCATCCGATAACCTTATCAGCACTTCCCTGTCTGTTAATAATGAAAGATGCGACAAATTACTGCCCCCGGAAATGCCAACCTGGCTGAACTGCTGTGAAAAGGCAATAACAACCAGGTGCAGAAAAAGGATGAAGAGAATGGAACGCTTCTTCATAATTTCAGATTGAACCGCAAAGTTACGTGGTTCAGCCCGGGAAGCGACCCCGCTGAACCTGGTTAGAACCATTTGGCGAGAAACAGGTTATACTCATGCCGGAGTTCATTGAACACTTTCTCAAAACTCCTGACCTGGTCACCAAGCCCTTCATGTTCGCCGACCAGGGCCTCTTCCATGCGACCGGCATGGGCCTGAGCACCCGTGGCCACTTTCCCTGCATGTTCATGGATGCTATGGCGGAGTTCATCAATATTATTCCGCTGAACGATGAACTGGTTCTGAAAATGCTCCACCCCGGCCATCACATCCCGGGTGTTATTTCGGGTTACGATCTCCATCAGTCTTTTTTCGAGCGTATCAAGGTCCTGGTCATAAAAATCCACGCTTTTGAGCCATTCCTGGTGATCGTTTCCGCAATGCGAGACAGTAGTGTAATTCATGATTAAGTGTTTTAGGTGTTCTGTTTCCTTTTCAAAGTTGGCCGATGAAACCGGCCCCGCGCATGATGGGAATCAGGAAATGAACTGAGATATTTCAGAAAATAAATTTCCGGAAGCGGAGATCCGGCCCGCGAAAACCCAACGACACCGCATACTGATAACCGTTGAAGTGTATCGTTCCTGTAAAGGGTTGATGAATGCGGTGCCCATCCGGCTGCAGCAGGGGGCAGTCGTTCCAATGAGCCGGATCATCCTTTGCCGGGCATCAGCCGGAATGGTCGGTATAGAGATACCATTTCCCCTTTATTTTGATCATAAGGCTTGAATAACGGCCCTCGATGGTTTTTCTATCGGGGTAAATGACGTGAAAGTACCCGGTAACGTAATAAAACTTCCGGGATATCCTTTCCATTTGTTCACCGTCCAATACCAGTTTGCCCATCTTTTCCCGGGGCCAGTATTTTTTGTAAAATGCCAGGATATTTTCTTTCCCGTAAGCCGCTCCCTTGCTCAGTATCATACGGGTGGAGTCCAGCGGGGCATAGAGGCTTACATACCCGTCGATATTACCCTTGCTCCAGTACTCTTCTTCGAGCCGCAGGACGGCCCGTATCTTTTGTTCATCTTTTGACCCTGACTGGGAAAAAACCGCCGAGGGGAACCCGGTCAAAAAAAGAAGGACCAGGAAATATATCCTGGATACCACTGCGAAAACACGGATTTGCATATATTTTTTTGGGACTAAGTTATCTGCCTGCCCGGAAAGAAGTATTACCGTTTATACAAAACAGCCAGGCCGGATTTTGCTGCCGTTCATCAGCGCCTTCTACCTGTAATAATTAAAAAGTTTATATACAAAGAGGCTTACATTTTTACCGGGAGGGATATATTCATTGAAGAGATTCAGCAGGAATTCATTCCTGCTGAAACGAATCCGCAATTTTTCCCAGATATCCAGCCAAACAAGATCCCTGCCGTTCACAAGCGTCTCATTGATCACTTCAATTATCGGATCATTGATGAATTTTGATCCGATCTTTTTGGAAACGATGATCTGGGCTTCCTGGCTGATATTGGCCACGCTGAGGATATTGTTATAACCGCCGCAGGAACCCAGGATGGTAAGCTTGACGGACGGGGTAAGTTTTTTCAATGTATGATCCAGATGGTAACTGTGTCCGCGGTGGACCAGGATAGACGGATCGCTCCTCTGCCCTTTCAGCCAGGCCGCGAGGGTATCCTGCGCCATCAGGTCCATTTCTGTTATGTCGTCCAGCGGAAGATTGGCATAAATGCGCATGCGCGGGCCGGTTCGGGAACGAACCGATACCCAATAGTCTGTTTTGGTGATCTGCCATTTATTGGGATTCGTGAAGAGACACATGAAACTATTATAGGAATCCCTTCCGTCCTCATCTCCGTAGAAGAGGACCATTTCGACGACCTCTGCATTCCTGTTCTCCAAAGAACGGCGTTTCAATACCTCGTGGTTGCCCAGGCTGGCCCATAATTTATTACCCGGGTCCTTCTTGTTCAGCATGTCAAATACTTCCAGTAAGATCGTATAGAGCCGCATGCCAAAATACTGGCGGGAAGCCCTGCACCGCTCCAGGTTGGATTCCAGTTCATCCCGGGTCAGTTTGCCAAGACCGGGCACCGAACCAAAACCGGAAAATGCATCCGCCACATCCATCGCGTATTCCAGCCCGGTGTGGGTGTCCTTTTCTATCCCGGAGATAAGCCTTTTCAGCAAACCCGCCGTTCTTTCTTCAGGCATACAGGACAGGAAATCGGTCAGCGTATTGTAATTGGCGGCCATTTGCATAAAGGGCCGGAAATTATCATAATCAACGATCCCGAACAATGAATCGGCCGGTGCCGTTCCAAAATTCTTAATTAAATGCCGGTACACGCCCAGGTAACTGGAAGTATAGAGTTCATCCCTGCAACTGGTAATGATATAGTAAAGGTCCTCTATCCGCAGGTTTTTAATGGCCGCGAAACGGACCTCGTATGGGGAACTGTGAAGCTCATTGATCTCATTCACATA
>JBGATE010000212.1:0-4769 GCA_044229375.1 Chitinophagaceae bacterium | reverse complement strand
CTGATATCATTCTTTACATCGAGTGCAGGGTTACCATCGTTGCCCGGGTGCAGGCTGGGCAGTATCCTGGGCAGTATCCAGATGGAAGGGAAGAGCAGGGCATAGGCAAAGATGTTATAGACCGCGCTGACCCTTGCTTTTTTGTCCGTGTCCTGGATGGAATCCCGGAGGATCAGGTAAGCGAAGTAGACCAGCAGCGCAATGGCGGCACCGATCAGTTTCGGGTCACGTGCAATGGTGCTGAACGACTGGACGGCCGGCTGGTTCGGGTCGGCCCAGGTATAGGAGGCCCAGATGGCGCCTGTGCTATAACCCAGTATGCCGAAAACAATACCCACCACGGCAAACTGGCGGGCATAAATATCATATTTCAGTTTAAAACTGCGGAGATAACGTACGGCATTGACCACCGAAACAGTGAACAGGATCATCATGGCGAACCACATGCACACATGGAAATAAAGATTCCGGATGGTTTCCTGTAAGGGCGGGAGTTTTGGTACATTGGTCAGCAGGCCGGCGGTAAACGTATAAATAAGCAGGATAACACTTGCTATCTTCCACCAGGACCTGTACATATAGTTTTTTTCAACTGTCAAGGGCGACTATTGATACCCGGCTTGTAAAAAGCGGGCGTATTTGGTGGGCAAAATTAAGGTGATGCCGCTAAACCCTGAATAATATTTAAGAAATCTGTTTTGGTGTGTATTTGTTACATTTTGGATCAATCCTTCCACAGGAAGGGGAAAAGAATAACGGCCAGTAAAACCACCAGGATATCAAGCACCACCAGTAAAAGAACCGTCGAAACCGGGATCGTGAGCAGGGGCGCGAATGCGGCATTTGATAATTGCATCAGCAATAATAGCTGCGGAATGATGATGGGGAAGCCCAGTACCGCCATGATGGCCGCGTTCTGCTGAGCCTTGGCGGCGATCGCTGCCAGGAAAGTGAAAACAAGACTCAGGCTCCAGCCTCCCAGGAGCACCAGTCCCACGAACTGCCCCGCTTTTTGCATCGGGTTTCCAAGGAAGAGTACAAAGAGGAGCAGGCTCAGCATGCTCATCAGCAGCATCAGCAGCGAATTGAACAATAATTTGGATAATACGAAAGCGGCGGGACTGGCAACGGAATAAAAATAGAGCATCCGGCCCTTGTTTTCCTGCAGGAAACTCTTGGCCACGGCATTGATACAGATAAAGAGCTGGATGACCCAGAACAAACCGTTCCATACCTTGCTGTCCGTTTCGTCGAGCGCGTTGAATAGCACAAAGATCGTAGAGCCGATATATAAAAGCACCCCGTAAAAACTGTATTGCTGACGGATCTCCAGCAACACATCTTTCTTAAAAAGGGTCATTATGTGTTTTACCGTAACTATAACAAAGGAATATCCGCGAAAATACTCATTCGTGTAACTTTGCCACGCTAATACCTGTTCTATTTTTTACTTTAAACAACTTTCATGAAAAGGATATTGCTGCTCATCACCCTGCTGGGCGTTATGGCCGGTTTTGAGGCCTGCCAGACGGCCAAAACCACCAGTACCGCCAAAATGCTGAAGTTTAACCTGGAGAACGGCAAGGGCTATGATTATGAAATGACCGTGAACATGGACCAGGAGATCATGGGCCAGCCGATGAAAATGGATATGACGACCTATTATTCCATGGATGTGAAAGCGGATGTGGGTGGGATCAAAACGATCGTTTCCTCCTTCGAACGGTTCAAAATGAATACCGAAATGGCGGGACTGAACATCAGAATTGATACGGATGAACCCGTTGCGGCCGACAGCAGCACCGGGGAGAAGAACCCGGTACAGGCTGTGCAAAAGATGTTCGGGGCTATCCGCGGCCAGAGATTCACGTTGAAAGTAAATCCGGAAGGACAGATCACGGAAGTGACCGGATTTGAGAACATGGCGGAAAATATCGCCGATTCTCTCGGACTGGATGAAAAAGAAAGAGAAGAAATGCTGCAGGGTTTTAAAGGACAGTTCAGCCAGTCGGAAATGAAGCAATCGCTGGAGCGGTTCTGGTATATATTTCCCAATAAGGAAGTGAAAGTGGGGGATAGCTGGCAGAAGAACACTGAATCGGTAGGTAAAATGCCGGCCAAATACCGGTCCACTTATACGGTTAAAGAGATCGAAGGCGATATGGTAACCCTGGATGAGGTGTCAAAGATCGAGGCAAAAGAAAATGAAGAGATCGCATTGACCGGCGATATCACCGGCACCATCGTTGTGGACAGCCGCAGCGGGCTTGTGGTAACGGCCAACCAGGATATGAATATGAAAGCTTCTTCCAGGGGGATGAGTTTTGATATAAAGGGGAAGTCCAGGTTAAAAGGGGTTGCACGGTAGTTGGTGGTTAATTAGTTGATTGGTTGATTAGTTAATTAGGCTCTACAGTACTGAATATCCTTAAGGTTACTGAAACTCAGGAGTTGGATAACTTATTTTTGCGGAAAGGAAATTATAAATTCTTTTATGCGCCCTGCCCTAAGGACCCATTTAACCAATTAACCAGTTAACTAATTAACCCTGTACATAGCATTTCCTGCACCTCGGCTCATACACTTCCTTCGCCCCCAGCATCACCTGGTCTTCGTTGGCTACTTTTCGGTAGGAGTAATTGGCGATACTGCCGCACTGCATACAGATCGCATGGAGTTTGGTCACATAATCGGCCTTGGCCATGATAAAGGGCATTTGACCGAAAGGATTACCGAGGTAGTCCATATCCAGCCCCGCCACGATCACCCGGATGCCCCTGAAGGCAAGCTCATCACAGACATTGGCGATCTGGTCGTCGAAGAACTGGGCCTCGTCGATGCCGATCACATCCACATCTCCCGTCAATTCCAGGATTCTCCGGGAATGGTCAACCGGGGTGGAATGGATGGCGCTGGCATCATGGGAAACGATTTTTACCTCATCGTACCGCACATCAATGGCGGGTTTAAAGATCTCGACCTTCAGGTTGGCGATCTTTACCCTTTTCAGCCTCCGGATCAGTTCTTCCGTCTTCCCGCTGAACATGGATCCGCAGATCACTTCTATACTTCCCCGGCGCTCACCGCTCGTGTTAGGTTCAATAAACATTGTTAAGATTCATTTATGGCCAATGTTAATGAATTTATTGGCAGGTTGTTTGTAATTTTAAGACCACTGGTACGTTGATTGTTTGTCAATCTTATTCACCGGCCGCAAAATTACCGCAATGGAACGAATAGAATCCCTGATCCGCAAACTAAAAGAGCAGTTTGAACAAAAGGCCGACCCGGCATTGATGCTGGGCACGGTTCAGTTACTGGAGTTCGAACTCACGCGTATGAACGCCTCCGGCCGGCAAAGCCTGGGCACTTCCAAAGTGGCCGTTGTGCTTCCTGCTTCCAACCCGCTGTCGCATACGGGATTTGCCCAGTATGAGAAGTATGCTCCCAAACCCGTACAGGAGGTAATGAAGGATACGGAGAATACCCTTGTGAAAGAGACCCTGCTGGTGGAGGAAGATTCCGTTTCCGTGGTGCAGAAGAACGGGCAACTGGATATGGTCTTCGACCCCATGCTGGAGATCCCGACACTTTCCCACCAGGGAAAGGATAAAGAAGTGAATGATACGACTGCCCCGGGTGAATCGCTGAATGACAAACACAAACAGGGGAAAACGGAACTGGTGGAAAGACTGAAGGAAACCCCCGTCAAGGACCTGCGCAAAGCGATCGGTATCAACGACCGGTTCCTCTTCATCAATGAACTTTTCCGCGGGGATGAAAACATGTATGAACGCTGTATCAAGACCATCAACAGCTTCTCGATCTTTGCCGAGGCGGAATACTGGATCAGCCGCGAACTGAAAGTAAAGATCGGCTGGAACAATGACAACCCGACCGTGCAGCTTTTCGATCAGCTTGTCAAGAGACGATTCTCCTGAATATAATCCATGATCCTTTGGGTGGCGCCGGCCTGTTCCCGTACATAATTACCGGCTTTGGCGCAGATGTCCCGGTAATGGACTTTCTCTATAAGGTAATGGTTTATGGCTTCGGTCATCGCCTCTTTTTCAACTACACTTATCCCCGCACCTGTCGCTACGAGTTCAACGGCCTCATGGTATTTTTCATAATTCGGACCAAAGAAGACCGGTTTGTCATAGACCGCCGCTTCCAGCACATTATGGATCCCGCTGCGGGTGAACCCTCCTCCCACATAACAACAGTAAGCATAGTTGTACAATCTCGACAGCATCCCGATATTATCGATGATAAGGCATTGCGCATCCGCAAGACCCGGATCCTTTTCCAGTTGGGAATACAGAACGGACCCCGGAAATATTCCCTGCAGGAAGGCAATGTTCCTTTCACTGATCTCATGCGGGGCGATCAGCAGTTTCAGGTCGTTGGATAAAAAAAACGGCATCGCATCCTTCAGCAGCAATTCGTCTTCTTTCCAGGTACTGCCCGCGACAATTAATTTTTTAGTACCCCTGAATCGCTCCACCAGCGGAATGGACTGAAATTTTCCGGCAATAGCTACCACCCGGTCGAAACGGGTGTCGCCGGATACACTCGTGATCCTGCCCAGCCCGATATCGTCCATTAGTTTTTTGGATGATTCGTTCTGCACGAACAGGTGATCGAAACGGGACAGGATCTTTTGCTGCAGACCGCCGTACCACTGGAAAAAAGACATGTCCTTCCGGAAGAGGGCCGAGATCAGGATAAGGGGTATGCTGCGGTACTTGATCTTCTTGAGGTAATAG
>JBGATE010000211.1:0-4780 GCA_044229375.1 Chitinophagaceae bacterium | reverse complement strand
ATTCGTATCGAATGCGAGCGCGACGGGAAAATTCCGTGGCAGATTGGTTAGCGAAACCGAGATTCGCGGCAGCGCGGACTGGGGTAGTCACGGCACGGCCAACTGGATAGCGATCAAAATGCTGTTTCATCCCCGGGAACCGAAAAAATTCCTGGGTATTACGTTTCAAGGAATTTTTCCCAAACGACAGCAACAGTTTGCGGAAAAGCTGGGGAAGGTCGTCAGCGATGAATTCCTTTCCTTCGGAGAGATTGAGCAAAAGCTCAGCAGTGCGGAGAACCTGAAAAGGATCATGCCATCGATCGAGGCCCATATTGATGAGTTTCTCCGGGTACGCCTGAGTGAAGAAATGCCGGTTATCAGCATGTTTGTGGGTGACAAAACGATCAATAAACTGAAAGGGGCTTTCATGCGGGAATTAGAGACCCTGTTCCCTAAAGTGATGAAGCAGTTTGCGGGAAACCTGAAGACCGAACTTGACCTAGAACATATCGTCATCCGGAAAGTATCCGCCTTTTCTTCAGATAAACTGGAAGAGATCCTTTTCCAGATCATGTCAAAGGAATTCAGGTTCGTGGAGATCATTGGTGCCGTCATCGGGTTCATCATTGGTTTCGTACAGGTGCTGATAACCTATTTCATGAACTGATCTTTTCAACAGCTGTGCATAAACCGAACATTTCCCGCTGAAAATTGTCATTAACCATTCATCAACAAGCCATGGGTTTGCAAGCAAGTTCAGGCCTGATTCCGCGTCTAACAATCGATTCAACTTCAAAATGATATAATGAAAAAAACAATTACATTAATTGCCTCATTTCTAATATGTTACATACTTTACGCCCAGCCGGGCGGAGGCCGGCAGATCCCCAATGGAACATTTTACGGGAAGCTTATTGAAGGGAAAAGTTTAAAACCTATTGAATTCGCATCGATCCAACTGATCCAAAGCCGGATGGATTCGGCAACCAAAAAAAGGAAAGAGGTGGTAGTCGCAGGTATGCTGACCCCTCATAACGGCGATTTCAGGCTGGAAAATATCCCCGTGGCGGGCCAGTATAAACTGCGGGTTTCACTGGTTGGGTTCAAGCCATATGAACAAACGGTATCCTTTGATATGAAAAGACCGGAAGGGAACGAAATGGGTGCCGGAATGTTTGAAAAAGACCTGGGCAACATTAAAGTCGATATCGAGGATAAAGTGTTGGAAAATGTAACGGTTACCTCTGAAAAACCCGGTTTGCAACTGGGCATTGACCGGAAAGTATTCAACGTAGACAAGAATCTCGTGTCAGCCGGGGGTACGGCCGTGGATATCATGCGCAATGTGCCTTCGCTGAATGTGGATATTGACGGCAATGTAACCTTACGCAATAATGCGCCCCAGATCTTCGTGGATGGAAGACCCACCACCATGGAACTTGACCAGATCCCCGCAGACGCTATTGAAAGCATTGAGATCATTACCAACCCCTCCGCCAAATTCGATGCTTCCGGCGGAACTGCAGGTATACTGAATGTGATCCTGAAGAAAAACAGGAAGGCCGGTTATAACGGCAGCCTGCGTACGAATATCGACAGCCGGGGCCGGATCGGACTCGGTGGCGATATCAATGTACGGCAGAACAAGATCAATGCATTTATAAGCGGGAACTTCAACCAGCGCAGATCCATCAGCGACGGAACCACCGAAAGACTTTCGATGCTGGACAATCCGTATAATAAACTTTTCCAGACCGACAGGTCGGTCATGAACGGGAATATGATGTTTGGACGGATGGGGCTTGACTATTTCATCAATAACCGCTCTACCCTTTCCGCTTCCCTGAACCTTGGCCGCGGTCGATTCACTCCCACAACCACAAGTGAACTGTGGGTAGATACGCTGAGCAGTCCCGTTACCTCTTCCCTGATTAAACGATACTCGGATTCTGAGCGGGAATTCAACAATATCGGAACAACGGTAAGTTTCAAGCACAATTTTCCAAAAGCGGGGCGTGAACTGACCGCCGACATCACCTATAACACAAGAAAGGGCCCCACCGATAATCTCGTGGTCACCGATTATTTTATGCCCGACCTGGTGACCAAGGATTTTACTTTCCGCCAGCGCCAGATCGGCGACGGCATCAATAAAAACCTGATATTCCAGACGGATTTTGTGAACCCCCTGACTGAAACATCGAAGCTGGAACTTGGTCTGCGGGCCGCGTTCAATGAGAACAGCAGTACCAACGCTTTTTATACCGTGGATCCGGCTACCGGCCAACTGGTATTACAGCCCGCATCCCTTGTTGACTACCAGAGCAATGACCGCGTGCTGGCCGCCTATGCCAATTTTAGCAATAAGATCAAGAATTTCGGCTACCAGCTGGGTTTAAGGGCCGAAAGTTCTTTGTATGAGGGTATCCTTAAAAAGACAAATGAAAATTTTGACATTGATTTCCCCATCAGTCTTTTCCCCAGCATCTTTCTCAGCCAAAAGATGGAGAACAACCAGGAATTGCAGCTCAATTACTCCAGGAGAATCAACCGGCCTAATTTCTGGCAACTGACTCCTTTTACCGATTCATCCGATTTCCTGAACCTGAGCAAGGGAAATCCCGGGCTGAATCCGGCATTCACGAATTCGCTGGAGTTGTCCTACCAGAAGATATTCAAGAACAGGGACAACCTGTTGGTATCGCTGTATTACAAGAACACCAATAACCTGATCACTCCTTTCCAGCAGGTTCAGATCGAACCGGCAACAGGCAAGGAACAGGTCATTAATACCTATATCAACGCCAATTCCAGTTATATCACCGGTCTGGAAGTTACCCTGAAGAATAACCTTGCGAAATGGTGGGAGCTGACAACCAACCTGAACCTCTTTACCTCGAAGATCAAGATCGACGACCCGACCATCGAACCGCAAAAGCAGTTTGCGAGCTGGCTTGCCAAGTTCAATAACAGTTTCAAGGTTTCCAAACAATTCAGTCTCCAGTTGTCCGGCAGTTACCAGTCGAAAACCATTCTTCCCCCGGGTGGCGGCGGACGCGGAGGCGGTCATGGCGGAGGAATGTTTGGCCAGAGTTCATCAGCACAGGGATATGTACGACCTGTTTACTATGTGGATCTGGGACTCCGTTACACCTTCATGAAAGAGAACCGTGCTTCTATTTCAGTTAACATGAGCGATGTGTTCCGTACCCGTGTTTCCGATATTCATTCTGAATCACCCTTCTTCATCCAGGATGTATTCCGCCGGCGCGACCCGCAGGTGGTACGGGTGAACTTCAGCTGGCGCTTTGGTAAATTTGATACCAGCTTATTCAAGCGCAAGAACCAGCGGGAGCCGGATAACGGCAATAATGACATCATGAATATGGGAGGACAGTAAACACTTCCGCATCTCGTTCAGAAAGGGCCTTCTATTGAAGGCCCTTTCTCATTTCCGGTTTTGCCGGCGCTGTTTCAACCCGGTTTCAAGCTGTATATTTGAAGGAAATGAGCCCCTTGCAATTTGCCATCATCGGGTGCGGTAAGATCGCCCCGCGGCATGCAGCTGAAGCAGCCAAACAGGGCCGGCTGGCGGCCGTCTGTGACATCGTGCCCTCCCGGGCCGACGAACTTGCAAAAGCTTATAACTGTAACGCTTATTACAGCCTGGACGATCTGCTGGCCGCTGGTGAAAAGATCGATGTGGTGGCCGTCTGCACCCCCAATGGGCTGCATGCCGGGCATTCCATCCAGTCGTTGCGGGCAGGCTTTCATGTATTGTGTGAAAAGCCCCTGAGCATCACCGTTACAGAAGCTGAAAACATGATCCGTGCTGCCAAAGAATGCAGCCGGAAACTGTTTGTTGTAAAATCCACGCGGTACAATCCCGCGATCGCAGGGTTAAAAAAATTATTGCAGGAGAACAAACTGGGCCGGGTTTACAGTTTCCAGATGAATTGTTTCTGGAACAGGCCGGCTTCCTATTACAGGGATTCCTGGAAGGGTACCGCTTTGGATGGCGGCACACTCTTTACCCAGTTCAGCCATTATATCGATGCCCTGCTCTGGCTGCTGGGAGATATCAAACAGGTCAAAGGTTTCAGGAGCAATATGGCGCATCGCGGCATTGTACTTTCCGAAGATGGCGGAGTGGTGGCGGTTGAAATGGAATCGGGTGCGCTGGGTGGGATCAACTGGTCGGTTAACAGTTACCGCGAGAATATGGAAGTGTCGCTGACAATTCTGGCGGAAAAGGGAACGATCCAGTTAGGCGGAGGGTATATGAATAAAATCAATTACCAACTGACGGAACAGGAAGGCCTTCCCCTGTCTGAAACCGGTGCGCCGAATGACTATGGATTCTACAAGGGATCCATGAGCAATCACGACCAGGTGTATGAGAACCTTGTCAAAGCACTGGCGCATGAGGACCATCCTTTCACAAGTGCTGAAGACGGGCTGAAAACAGTGCAGGCCATCGAAAGAATTTACCATTCCGTTGCTTTATCCTGAATCCGGGCGCATGGCTAAAAAGATCTATTTTACGGTAACCAACGACCTCACCCATGACCAGCGTATGCACCGTATCTGCAGCAGCCTGTCGGAAAACGGTTATGAAGTGACCCTGGTTGGACGAAGGTTATCCTCTTCTCTCCCGCTTATAAAAAAAAGCTTCCGGCAAAAAAGGATCCGCTGCCTTTTCAACAAGGGCAAATTTTTCTACGCGGAATACAATACCCGTTTATTTTTCTTTCTCCTGCTGAAAAAAATCGATGCGATCTGCGCCATTGACCTTGAT
>JBGATE010000210.1:0-4789 GCA_044229375.1 Chitinophagaceae bacterium | reverse complement strand
GAGCAGGATAAAGGGATTGGAGCCCATCTTCCAGCCAAAAATATACATACCCGCGATCATGGTGGCAAGGGCAAGCTGGGCGAAACTCACAACCGTCATCACGGGAGCCTCCCATTTCCTGCTGGTTTTGATCAGCACCAGGCCCAGTACACAATGCCAGATGCTCCAGAGCAGAAAGCTGCCTTCCTGTCCTTCCCAGAAACAGGCAAGCAGGTATTTGAAATCCAGCGCGCGGCTGCTGTGCTGCCAGGCGTATTTATATTCAAAAAGATGGTTCTGGATGATATAATAGAGGATCCCGAAAATGGCGAATACGGATACGATCTCAGCCAGGAAAGCAAACCGGGCCAGTTTTTTCCAGCGGCCGGCATCCTCTTCCAGTTTGGCAGTGGCGGACCTGAAATAAGCATAGGTGGCTATGAGCGAAGCCACGAGCGAGAGTACAATAAAGAAGTGACCTAACTGGCCGGGTATACGATTCTCGCCGATGTAATCCATGGTACAATTTTATGCCTGCTTAACAGCAGCCGGGCCGTTAATTTAATTTGATTGAATCGGGGTGCATGCCCCCGTTTGCCGCCTGCTCATCTTTGTACTTCGAAGGGCACTTGGTCTGGATCTCCTTGCATTCAAAAGTCCCTTCCACATATTTTCCTTTCAATACGAGACGTTCACTGATCTCGAAATTATCGGGCTTGGGGTTCTTATATACCACGCGTACGGATTTTCCGAGGGTGTCGACCGCGGTGAAGGCCAGGTAATTGGGGTCCTTCAGGGCATCATATTCCACCGGCTGGGTTTTATCCAGCCTTGCCATAAGATGCACATATTTTCCGGGTTTGCTGATAGCCGTATCTACGGTATCATAGGTGCTGGCCGTTTTCAGGAAAGTGAGCAGTATGGCGATGGCACCCGCGATCAGTAACAGTAAGATGATGTGTATTTTTTTCATAGTATCCTTTTCCGGGTGCAAAGTTAACCCAAAAAAAGCATCGCTGCGGCAACCTGAACAAGTTCGTTACAATCCGGTGACATTCGCGGATTGCAGCAATTGAAGCCCTTATCTTTGCGGCAAATTACAAGCCATATGTTATTCCAACTGAGTGAAGAACAGCAGATGATTCAGAAGGCGGCGAGGGATTTTGCCCGTAACGAATGCCTCCCCGGTGTGATCGAACGGGACGAAAAACAGCAATTCCCGCGTGAACAGATCGAAAAACTCGCGGAGCTCGGATTTATGGGTATGATGGTGGACCCGCAATACGGCGGAGCAGGCATGGATACGATCAGTTATGTGCTGGCCATGGAAGAGATCAGTAAAATAGATGCCAGTGTGAGCGTGGCCATGAGCGTGAACAACAGCCTGGTTTGTTACGGTTTGCAGGAATACGGTTCGGAAGCGCAAAAACAAAAATACCTGGTGCCCCTGGCACAGGGTCGCAAGGATGATAAATTGTATATCGGGGCTTTTATGCTGAGTGAGCCGGAGGCGGGAAGTGATGCCACATCCCATAAAACGACGGCGGAGGATAAAGGCGACCATTACCTGCTGAATGGTACCAAGAACTGGATCACCAATGGTGGTACAGCATCTGTTTACCTGGTAATGGCGCAAACGGATCCAAGTAAAGGTTCAAAAGGAATTAACACCCTGATCGTGGAAAAAGACTGGCCGGGAGTGGTGGTGGCCGCCAAAGAGAACAAACTCGGTATCCGGGGAAGCGATACCCATACGGTCATGTTCAACGATGTAAAAGTGCCCAAGGAAAACCGGATCGGGGATGACGGGTTCGGTTTCAAATTCGCGATGAAGACCCTGGCGGGCGGAAGGATCGGGATCGCCTCGCAGGCACTCGGGATCGCCAGCGGGGCCTATGAACTGGCCAGGGAATATTCTAAGACCAGGAAGGCATTTGGCACCGAGATCATGAACCACCAGATCATCGCTTTCAAACTGGCGGATATGGCCACCCGCATCGAAGCGGCCAGGTTATTATGCCTGAAAGCGGCATGGGAAAAAGATAATCACCTTGATTATACCCTCAGTTCATCCATGGCAAAAGTATTTGCATCGGAAACGGCCATGTGGACAACCACGGAAGCCGTGCAGGTGCACGGCGGTTATGGTTATGTAAAGGAATACCATGTGGAGCGCCTGATGAGGGATGCCAAGATCACCCAGATCTATGAAGGCACCAGTGAAGTGCAGCGGATCGTGATCAGCCGGAGTATCCTGAAATGAGGGAATGTGGGAATGACACTTCAGAACGGCCCTGGATCTTAGTTGCACATTTTATAGGTAAACCATGGCGGTAAACAAGGAAGCATATGCCCGGCTCAGGGATGAATTGAGTGCGAAAGGGGTAACCCTTGTTGCGGTTTCCAAAACAAAACCGGCCGGAGAGATCGCGGAACTCTATGAACTGGGCCATCGCGATTTTGGAGAGAATTATGTCCAGGAACTGGTTGCCAAAGCGGCGGCGCTTCCTTCCGACATTCGCTGGCATTTTATCGGCCACCTTCAAACCAATAAAGTAAAGTTAATAGTGCCCTTTGTGCAACTCATACAGGGGGTGGACAGTCTGAAGCTGTTGAAAGAGATCAACCGGCAGGCGGCCAATGCGGGCCGGGTGATCGATTGCCTGCTCCAGGTGCATATTGCAGCAGAAGAAACCAAGTTTGGATTGAGCGGGGAGGAACTGGATATCTTATTTAAAGAAATGGATCAAACACCACTGGAGCATATTCGGGTAAGGGGGCTGATGGGAATGGCCAGCTTTACCGAAAACATGGAAACCGTGCGGAATGAATTCCGGGCCCTGAAGAAACTTTTCATCCGTTCACATTTCAGGGGACAACCGCTGGAGATATTATCCATGGGAATGAGCAGTGATTACGGGGTCGCCGTGGAAGAGGGGAGCAACCTGGTCAGGATCGGGAGCCTGTTGTTCGGGGAGAGGGTCAATATCGGCTAAACCAACCCGTTGGACGTAAGTGATTAATTATTCGTATTTTTTGTCATTAATTCCGGTATGCGTTATCTGATACTAATAACAGGATTCTTCTTCTTCCATTCCTCTTTACAGGCGCAGGTAGAAAGAGATACGGTATTAAGCCGCTGCCCGGTCCGCATCACGGATACGGTATCGGTCAACAATTTCTTTATCGAGGCCCGGCCGGCTACGCTGAAAGTGTACCGGGTCAGGGGCGATCTCACCATTGTCATCGAACAAAGGGACCAGTTCTTTTCTCTTTTCTTCCATGAAAAAAGATTGCGGAACACCACCTACGATATCGAACCCGCTTCCAAAGGCCGGGGTTCGGTGGAAGTGACCTATTCCTTTAAATCAGGCGACCAGGTTGCTTATATCAACGTCGCGAGCGGCACCATTCAATCCACGTTTGACAAGGAAAAGAAAATGTGGAAAGTCAAAGTGGACGGACTCATTGCCAATCTTACAGAAAGGACCCTGACCTATTATAAGGCAAAGGCGGATTTTTGGGTGAAATGATCAGGATTTTTGTCCTGGTTCTGAATCTTCATCACTCCATTTTATTAACCCCCGGATTTTACCCGACGATGCACTACGTCAGGTAAATATGCCTGCTGGTGTAAACCATTATGCGGTGGCTAATGTGTAACTTTATTTTGCATTATGCTCAAGGCACCTTTCCTGTTACGCTACAGGCTGCACCATGTTTTATCCTGGCTGCTGGTATTCGGGATCTGGTATTTCCTGCGGGTGGATGATTATGCATCTCCTTCGGTAGCGGCAACCGTTACGGCCATCAAGGTGATCGACCTGGCCCTGATGATCTATATCACGAATTACCTGCTCATCCCGCGCCTGCTGTACAAAAAGAAATATGTACTGTTCGCACTGCTGTTCATTGCCATGGTTTTTGTGAGCAGTATTTTCAAAATGAGCCTGCTGGGCCGCATCACCCATAATCCGCTGCTGGTATACTGGTCGCTCGATTTTAAGAACCGGCTTTACGACAATATCATTCCGCATTATTTCCTGGTGATCGCGGGTGTGGCGGTGAAGCTGCTGTTTGATTACCGGAAACTCCAGCAACGGATGGCGGAAACGGCCAGGGAAAAAGCGGAGGCCGAACTGAATTTCCTGAAATCGCAGATCAACCCGCATTTTGTGTTTAATTCGCTGAACGCCATTTTTTTCCTGATCAACAAGGATAATTGGGAAGCAAGATCGGCCCTGCATAAATTCTCTGAAATGCTGCGCTACCAGTTGTATGAAATGAACGGGCAGCAGGTGCCGGTGGAGAAGGAGATCCGTTACCTGAAGGATTATATGGACCTGCAAGAGCTTCGCCGGGATGAGAAATACAGCGTGAACTTTCAATGCAGTGATTCCGTGAAGGGATTCTCGATTGAGCCGCTGTTGCTGATCCCGCTGGTGGAAAATGCGTTCAAGCATGTATCCCATCACAACGATAAAACCAATTTTGTGCAGGTGGAGATGGACCGTAGGAACGGGAGCTTCTACTTCCGGGTGCGGAACTCCCGGGAAAGCCAGCCTACCACCGAAACGCACGGGGGGATCGGGTTGCAGAACGTAAAACGGAGACTGGAATTGCTGTATCCGGGTCGTCATGATTTGCAGATCAGTGAAACGGCATCCGATTTTTCGGTCAATCTCAATATAAAATTATCATGAGTATAAGTTGTATCATCATTGACGACGAGCCGCTGGCAAGGAAGGGACTGAAGGAGTATGTGTCGGATGCCGGTTTCCTGCAATTGGCCGGCGAATTTGATTCCCCC
>JBGATE010000020.1:0-24553 GCA_044229375.1 Chitinophagaceae bacterium | reverse complement strand
TGTGGTGATCGACCCGCTCCGTGAAGTGGAACCCTATCTCCGAAAGGCAGAAGCAAGCAATGCGAAGATCAAGTATGTTTTGGAGACCCACTTCCATGCCGATTTTGTCAGCGGACACCTGGACCTGAGTAAAAAAACAGGAGCGCCCATCGTGTACGGCCCGAACGCGAACCCCGCTTTTGAAGCCATTATCGCCAAAGACGGCCAGGAGTTCAAGGTGGGTAAGGCCACGCTGAAAGTGTTGCACACACCCGGTCATACCATGGAAAGCACCTGCTACCTTTTACTGGATGAGAACGGCAAGGAAACGGCTCTGTTCTCCGGCGACACCCTTTTCATTGGTGATGTGGGCCGTCCAGACCTGGCACAGAAAGTGGTGGCCGATCTTACACAGGATAAACTGGCCGGTTACCTGTTCGATTCGCTCCGCAACAAGATCATGCCGCTGGCGGATGATATCATTGTTTACCCCGCACATGGCGCCGGAAGTGCCTGCGGAAAAAACATGAGCAAGGAAACGACCGATACGCTCGGTCACCAGAAAGAAACGAATTACGCGCTCCGTGCGAATATGACGAAGGATGAATTCATCAAAGAGGTTACCACCGGCCTGGTTGCACCTCCTGCCTACTTCCCGCTGAACGTGATGCTGAACATACAGGGTTATGAAAGCATTGATAAGGTGCTGGAAAGAGGTCAGCATGCGCTGAGCCCCGATGCTTTTGAAACAGCCGCCAATGAGACCGGCGCGCTGATCCTCGATACCCGCGACCCGCAGACCTTCGCAAAGGGTTTTGTCCCGAATTCGATCAATATCGGTATCGACGGACAGTTTGCCCCCTGGGTGGGTGCGATGATCCCCGATATCAGGCAGGAGATCCTGCTGGTAACCGATGAGGGACGGGAGGAAGAAGTTATTACAAGGCTTGCCCGTGTGGGATATGATCATACGATCGGCTACCTGAAAGACGGTTTCAATGCCTGGAAAAATGCAGGGAAAGAGATCGACCAGATAACTTCTATCGACGCCAATGAACTGGCAGCGATCGCTCAAAAAGGGAAAGTAAACATCCTCGATGTGCGGAAGAAAAGCGAATACCTGAGCGAACATGTGCTGGATGCCGAGAACACCCCGCTGGATTTCATCAACGATTCCATGGCGCAGATCGACAAGAACAAAACCTATTACGTGCATTGCGCCGGTGGTTACCGTTCCATGATCTTCAACTCTATCCTTCGTGCAAGGGGTTACGATAACCTGGTGGATGTGAAAGCAGGTTTCAAGGCCATAAAGGAAAGCGGCAAGTTCCGCGTCAGCGATTATGTCTGCCCCTCCACCTTATTATAATTGCGCTTGCCGGCATACAGCCGGCGTGGCTAGGTTTAATGGTTAAGATTTATACCGGGAGTTTCTACTCCCGGTATTATTAAAAACAAAAACTTTTTAAAAAGAGTACACATGCATACAATAAAAGAACTGGTAAAGAACCCTTCCACAGTGATCGTGGATGTAAGAAGCCCCTGGGAATTTGAAACGGAACATGTACCCGGGGCCCGGAACATCCCGCTGGAAGAAGTGCCCGGGAAACTGGATGAATTCAGGTCCCTGAGCAAACCCCTTGTGTTTTATTGCCAAAGCGGTAACAGAAGCGGAATGGCAGTAAGCATTCTGAAACAGAACGGCGTAACAGAAGTATATAATGGCGGCGGACTGAACGACATGCAATTTCTTTTAAACTAATTACCATGATAGGATTATTGAAAAGAATTTTTTTTGGTCCCCGGGTGGATTACAGGGAACTGGTGACTGCAGGCGCCATCATTGTCGATGTGCGTTCGGTGAACGAATACAAAGCGGGACACCTGCCGGGATCCAAAAATTTCCCGCTTGATTCCCTGCAGGGCAGGCTGAAAGAGCTTAAAAAGATAAACAAACCCGTTATCACGGTTTGCCGCAGCGGGGCCCGCAGCGGAATGGCGATAGGAATACTGAAGAACGCGGGTATCGAAGCTTATAACGGAGGCTCCTGGAACAGTCTGAAAAATAAAATAGCTTGAACAGCACTGAGACGATCGTGGAGAATATCCGCTGCGGTGGATGTATGAAGAGCATAAAAGAATCCCCTGGAAAATTACCGGGCGTACAGGAGGTTGAAGTTTACAAGGAAGAAGAGAAACTGCTTGTATCCGGCTACGGCCTGGACCGTAACAGCATCCTGGACAAACTGGCCTCCCTGGGTTACCCCGAAAAAGGAAACAATTCACTGTTGCGCAGGGCGAGATCCCTGGTCAGTTGTGCAACAGGAAAACTAAGTTAAATCGGATAACATGAATACCTGGCAATTGAAACTGAAAAAGAACGGCTGGATCCTCGTGGCAGGGGGCCTGCTCCTGGCAGGACTCTGTGGTACGGTATGCGCAGCGGCGCAGGAACCGGCACCCGGTAAAACGGTGCAGCCCAAAAAATTCCAGCGCCTGATGAAAAAAAAGAACACTGTCCTGCTGGATGTACGCACCGCGGAAGAATATATTGCGGGACATATCCCCGGTTCGAGGCAAATCGACGTACTGAAGACGGATGATTTTAAGGCCGCGGTGGCGACCCTTGATAAGAGCAAGACCTATCTGCTTTATTGCCGCAGTGGTAAAAGAAGCAGGGATGCTATGGCGATCCTGCAGGGTTCGGGTTTCAGCAAACTCTATGACCTGGAAGGCGGCTTTACCGCCTGGCCGGGGAAAAAGGAAAAATAATCCCGGCACGAATACTCCCGTTTATGTATAAACGAATTTTGATCGTGCTCACCAGTTGCCTGGTGACAAGCATTTTATCGGCACAACACCAGGAACTGGGTGAAAAACCCGGGTTATGGAAAGAAAAAGAAAGCGAGACGGACAGTACTTCCCTGCTTTCGGCTTTCCGCAGGGGTACATTCAGCGGTCACTTTCGCTATTTCTTCATGGCTACCCAAAACAACGGAAACCTCAGCGACTATCACGCCAATGCCGCAGGCGGCGGGATCAGGTTTGAAACCGGCCGTTTCAAAAATTTCCAGGCAGGTATCAGCGGATTCTTTGTCTTTAATGTGGGATCCCCGAACCTGGCATTACCCGACCCCGTGACCCGGCAGATGAACCGCTATGAAATTGGTCTGTTTGATATCGAGGACCCGGCTAATAAATCAGATATCGACCGGCTGGAAGAATTATATATCCGTTATCATTTCAAAAAAGCCAGCATCAGTTTCGGGAAACAACTGATCAATACGCCATTTATCAACCTGCAGGACGGCAGGATGCGGCCCACCGAAGTAGAGGGGATCTGGGCCGATATCAATCCCTCAAAGAAATTAAAATTGCAGGCCGGTTACCTCTATGGGATTTCGCCGCGAAGTACAGTGAGATGGTTCCGGGTGGATGAATCGATTGGCGTTTATCCCTCCGGCGTGAATCCCGACGGAACGAAGTCGGCCTATGCCGGCAACCTGGAAAGCAAGGGTATCCTGCTTGCCGGCATGGTTTACCAGTATAAAGGAAACCTGAAGTTCCGTCTCTGGAACCTGTACACGGAAAATATTTTCAACAGCGCGCTGGCGCAGGCAGACTATGAATTTCCTCTTTCGGAAAAATCAAAACTGTTTGCCGCGGTGCAGGTCATAAAACAGGATGCCGTAAACAAGGGAGGACATGACGACCCTTCAAAATCATATTTCAGCCAGGGAGGCAAGGCGCTGACCTTTGGCGCCATGACCGGGTGGAAAAATGATAAATGGGAAACATCACTCAATTATAACCGGATCACTGCGAAAGGCAGGTACCTGATGCCAAGGGAATGGGGACGGGATCCTTTCTTTACTTTTTTACCGAGAGAAAGGAATGAAGGACTGGGTGATGTACACGCCCTGGTGGCTAAAATGAGTTACAGGATACCCGCGGTGAGGCTCAGCAGTTCCGTGGCCCTGGGACATTACGAACTTCCTTCGGTTACCAGCTATGCACTGAACAAATACGGGCTCCCCTCCTACAACCAGTTCAATATCGATCTGCGGTACCGGTTTGCGGGATGGATGAAAGGCCTTGATGCACAACTGCTTTATGTTTATAAGGACAAAACAGGGAATTCATTCAGTGATGATAAATATGTGATCAATAAAGTGGATATGGGTTTGTGGAACCTGGTCCTCAATTACCAGTTTTAACAGGCGATTAGTAGCTTAGTGTGACACATATCACATGTCACCTGTTCAAATGAAAGGAATTTTATCCCGGTACGACTCACTTTTTAAACGATTCAAATGCCATCCAAACTGAACAACGAAAAGAACAATTCGCGACGGGACTTCCTGAAGAAATCAGCCCTGGCAGGACTGGGAACCACCCTTGCGGGTAATGCCTTTACCCGGCACGGAAACATTCCGGGATCCATTGCTGAAACAACATCAGGCTCCGGACATTTCACGATCCTCTATACATCAGATATCCATGCCCAATTGCATACCCATGATGAGTTTTTTTGGGAGAACGGCCAACCGGTGTATCGCAAAAGAGGAGGATTGGCCGTGTTAAAAACCATGATCCATCATTTCAGAAAACAAAACCCCGCCCATACGATACTGATTGACGGCGGCGATTATTTTCACGGTCACGCCGTAGCCTCCCTCACCGAAGGAGAAGCATTGATCCCCCTGCTGAACGATTTTAATTATGATCTTTTACTCCCCGGTAACTGGGAAGTGGTGTACAAGAAAAAGAAGATGCTCTATGATATGGGGCATGCCAATGCCGCCAAGATCTGCGCCAACATGTGGCACAAGACCACGGACGCGGAGAACGGCGAACTGATCTACCCGCCGTACTGGATCAAATATATTGCCGGCGCCAAAGTCGGTTTTATCGGTTATACCGATCACCTGATCCCCAAGCGGCAATCACCCGCCTACAGCGAGGGAATTCGATTTGAACATGCCGATTATAATGTGGCCAGGTATATCAAACTCCTGAAGGAAGTGGAAGGATGCGGTATCATTTTCATTGTAACGCATATGGGACTGGCCCAGCAGGTAGGATTGTCCAACAATCCCGCCGTAGAAGGCGCCGATTTCATCCTGGGAGCCGATACCCATGAAAGAGTACGGGTACCGATCGAAGGAAAATATACACGGGTGATAGAATGCGGAGCCTTTGGTTCTTTCCTGGGAAAACTTGATATAGCCGTGGAGAACGGGAAAATGAAAAGCTACCGATACCAGTTACTGGATGTTGACCCGGTTAAATATCCCGCCGATAAGAAATTGCAGACCCTGGTGGATAAAGCCGCGGCCCCGTTCAAAGAAGACCTGTCAAAAGTGATCGGCAGCACCACCACCCCGTTGGTCAGGTATTTTGTGATGGAGACCCCGATGGACAACCTGATCACCGACGCCATTCACTGGAAATTCAAAACGGATATCGCATTGAGCAATGGTTTCCGGTTCTGCCAGCCGCTGGCCGTTGACCCCAAAAAAGGAAAAGCCGATATCACGCGGGAATTCTTATGGAACATGCTGCCGGTGGACAGCGAGGCCAAACTGGGTGTGATCACTGGTCAGCAATTGTGGGACTGGCAGGAAAAAGAATTGCAGAATGCATTTGCCAAAGATCCCTCCAAACGATTTGGAGGCTGGTTCGTCCGTTTCGCCGGAATAGAAGTGAATTTCACCATTGGCAATGAATTCGGCAAACGCGTGAACTGGATCAAAGTAAAAGGTGAACCGGTCGATCTCCATAAAGAATACAGCATAGTGGCCTGTGAACGGGAAGGTGATCCGGATGATACACTCTGCCGCATTGAAAAAGTAAAGAACCCGAAACGTTCCGGCGTGCTGATGCACGATGTGATCGAAGAATACCTGGCAACCCATTCTCCCGTTTCCCCGAAACTGGAAATGCGGGCCACGGCAACCGATCAGCCGCATACCCTGCTCACGCAACTGCAGGGAACAACCTACGAATTCAGATAATTAAAAAAAGTTCATTCATGTGGAAGATAATCAAAGGGAACTGGCCGGTCGCGATCATCCTGCTGATCTTTGCGGTGATCGTGATCGCGGATATCCTTAAAGCCCTGCGGCCGTCGGGTGATCGCCCGGCAACGGTTGCCATGGCCGACAGTTCCTGGATCGCCCCCAGCCTTTTCCTGGATAAGGAACTGAAAGGTGATGAAAGGGAAATGGTCATCTACGGGGAAGAACTCATTGCCAACACGTCGAAATATTTCGGTCCGCACGGTTCCGTAGCCGCCATGACCAATGGAATGAACTGCCAGAACTGTCACCTCAGTGCCGGGAAAAAGACCTGGGGCAATAATTACAGCGCGGTATTCTCCACTTATCCGAAATTCCGTGAGCGCAGTGGCGCAACAGAAACGATCTATAAAAGAGTGAGTGATTGTTTTGAAAGAAGCCTGAATGGTACGGCACCCGACAGCAACGGCAAAGAATACCAGGCCATTTATGCCTATATCAAATGGCTGGGCAAGGATGTCAGGAAAGGAGAAAGACCTCCGGGAAGCGGGATCGAAAAATTATCCTACCTCAACCGCGCGGCCGACCCGGAAAAAGGCAAAGCCGTTTTTATCGCCCAGTGCCAGAGCTGTCATGGCGCATCAGGAGCGGGCCAGTTAAGCCTGGACGGTACCAGTTACGAATATCCGCCGCTTTGGGGTGATCATAGTTATAATACAGGGGCCGGATTGTACCGGCTGAGCACTTTTGCCGGGTATATTAAAAGTAATATGCCTTTTAAACAGGCAACCCATGAAAATCCCAAATTAACAACTGAAGAAGCCTGGGATGTGGCTGCTTACGTGAACAGCCAGCCCAGGCCGGCAAAGGACCTCAGCAGGGACTGGCCGGATATCTCTAAAAAACCCTTTGATCATCCCTTCGGGCCCTATACAGACGGGTTCACGGAAGCACAGCACAAATACGGGCCCTATCAACCCATCCTTGCCAAAAAACAGGAACCCGCAAAAAAATAAATAACTTAACTGCCTGTGACAAATATCACGGAGTGACAACACTCCCGGGTGGAACTTTGTATCATTAAAAAACAATTTTGTTATGTTAGAATGGCTGAAACAACCCTGGCCCTGGTATGTGGCCGGTCCCCTGATCGGTTTGACCGTGCCGGCACTGCTTTTACTGGGAAATAAATCATTCGGTATCTCTTCATCACTGCGGCATGTCTGCGCCGCCTGCATACCTGCAAAAATTCCTTTTTTCCAGTACGACTGGAAAAAAGAGATCTGGAACCTGTTCTTTGTTGCAGGTATCCTGGTAGGAGGTTTAATCGCCGCACAATTGCTGGCGAACCCCGAACCGATACAGGTCCATCCGAACTTATCGGCTGAACTGGCAACCTATGGTGTTACCAATTACCAAAGCATTGTTCCGCAGGATCTTTTTTCCTGGCCGGAACTGATGACAGCAAGAGGTATCATTATGATGGTAGTTGGCGGATTCCTGGTAGGGTTTGGTACCCGCTATGCGGGTGGTTGCACCTCTGGTCATGCCATCATGGGAATCAGTAACCTGCAATGGGCCTCCGTAATTGCCACCTGTTGCTTTATGGCCGGTGGTTTTGTAATGGCCAACCTGATCCTTCCCTACATCTTAAAACTCTAAAACCAAAACTGACATGTCAGCTAAAGATATTACCTACAGTGAAAAACCCTTTGTGCAGCAGCAGATCAACACCGATTATGAAGTGCGTGCCGATCACGCCATGTGCGTGAATAAAAGCGAACTCGACAAACCCCTTTCCTCCAACATCAAATACGGATTGCTGGGTATCCTGTTCGGGATCGTATTTGTAAAAGCCGAGATCGTTTCCTGGTTCCGGATCCAGGAAATGTTCCGGCTGCAAAGTTTCCACATGTACGGAGTAATTGGTTCCGCCATCGCGGTGGGCATGATCAGTGTTTTACTGATCAAACGGTATAATGCCAAATCCATCGAAGGGGAGAAAATCAAACTGGACGATAAAAAGTTCAACAAGGGCCAGATTTACGGCGGGCTGACCTTCGGGCTTGGCTGGGCAATTACAGGTGCCTGCCCGGGTCCTTTGTTTGCCCAGATCGGAACAGGGGCAACCGTGATCCTTGTAACCTTACTGAGCGCGATCGCCGGAACCTGGGTTTACGGCCGCTTCCGCGACAGGCTTCCGCATTAAGTATATTTTATGTTTTATAATTAACAGTCAGCCGGGGATTCTTCCCCGGCTTTTTACTAATTCATATCAGGGAACGTGATAAAGATCACGCTCTTTCTTTATCACCGTTCTTAATTTACACGCTCTTAAACTGCCCGTATGAAATCAGCCCGGTTTACGCTATTACTTTTGTTGTTCTCCCTGTTTGTTTCCGCCCAGGAAAATGCCCCCTTCCGATTTACACTGGAACCGGTTATACCAGGAGGATTTAACGGTTTGCAATCCTATGCCTGGGCCAGATCCGGTAATAATATCCTGCTGGTTGGCGGCAGAACAGATGGCCTGCACCGTCGCCAGCCCTTCGCCGCTTTTGCCAAAAAATACAACAATACCTCGCTGATCGTGATCGACCTGAAGGAAGAGAAAGTGTGGAAGAAAAACATTAGCCTGCTTCCCGCTTCGCTATCGGAGCAACTGCAGAGCAGTAATATGGAATTCTACCAGGATGGCAACCAATTCATCCTGGTCGGGGGTTATGGTTATAGTGAAACGAAGAAAACACATATCACCTATCCTTCGCTTATCAGGATACAGGTGAAAGAACTGATCAATGCGGTAATAAAGGACGGGGATATTGCCCCCTTTATTCAGCAACTGAATGACGATAGGATGGCTGTAACAGGTGGGCGATTGAGCAAACTGGGCAACCTGTATTACCTGGTAGGCGGGCAACGGTTCGATGGCCGCTATAATCCGCACGGACCCGACCATGGCCCGGGATTCTCGCAGCAATATACCAACCAGGTCAGGAAGTTCTCGCTCACAATGGGCACGGGTGGGGCGGTCATTGAGAACTATTCAGCTATCACTGATTCAGTGCTCCTTCACCGGCGTGACTATAACCTCCTGCCGCAACTTGACGCGAACGGCAGGGAAAAGCTGACCATCTATTCAGGCGTGTTCCAGTATGGTAAGGAGGTTCCTTTTACCACCCTGGTCGACATAACGGAGAACGGTCATGCTGAAGTAACCGGCTTTAACCAGCAGTTCAGCCATTATCATACGGCGACCCTTCCCGCTTACAGTCAAAAGAGCAAAACACTTTATTCCGTTTTCTTCGGCGGTATCGCACAGCATTACGCCGACAGTGCCGGGAAAGTAAAAACGGACAACGATATCCCCTTTGTAAGGACCATCAGCGTAGTGGAGCGAAAAGGGAACTCCGTTAAAGAATATATTCTTCCCGATAACATGCCGGGTTATTTCGGAGCCGCCGCGGAATTCATTCCAGCGGATCCGAAACTATTTTCCGGAACCGGTATCCTGCAACTGGATAAAACCGGCAATAAAAACGTATTGGCCGGGTATATCATCGGAGGCATTGACAGCCAGGCTCCCAATGTATTCTGGAGTAACCAGGCCGAACCCAGCAGGGCCTCCCCTGTGATCTGGAAAGTATATTTGCAAAAGGTAAATCGATGAAAGCCGCACAGCCTGCCATACAACCGGGGCTCCGGGAAAACCGGCAACAGTTCTCACTGCTGGTACTGGTGAATGCATTTGTTGGCGCTATGATCGGATTGGAAAGGGCGGTATTACCCGGTTTGGGAAAGGATGTATTCGGTCTTGACGCCAACACAGCTATCCTGAGTTTTATCATGGCCTTTGGCATCACGAAGGCCATCAGCAATTACAGTGTGGCAAGGCTCAGCAAACGATTTAACCGCAAACAGATCCTGCTTGCCGGCTGGCTGGCCGCATTACCCGTGCCATTCCTGCTGATGTATGCGGAATCGTGGACCTGGGTCATCGCCGCGAATATCCTGCTGGGTATCAACCAGGGTCTTTCCTGGTCGGCCACCGTGATCATGAAAGTGGATATCGTCGGGCAAAAGAACCGGGGACTGGCCATGGGGATCAATGAATTTGCCGGCTATTTATCCGTGGGTCTTGCCTCCTACCTGGCCAGCTCCATTGCCGCGGGTCAGGGTTATGCTTATTTTCCTTATATACCCGGTATTTTCTTTGCCGCCGCGGGATTACTGGTTTCACTCTTTCTCGTAAAGGATACCACGCATTTTGTGCATGCAGAAAGCGCTACCAGCAAGCTTGCATTACTGAAAAATGTATGGAAAGAAACGACCTGGCAACACAGGAATATCGGGTCCGTTACCCTCAATGGCCTGGTGAATAATATGAATGACGCGGTGGTATGGGGTCTTTTACCGGTATTAATGCTGCAAAAGGATTTTTCGATCCGGGAGATCGGCATCATTGCCGGCATATACCCGGTGGTATGGGGAGTCATGCAGTTGTTTACCGGGAAAATGGGTGACCACTATTGCAAAAAACAGATCATCACATCGGGAATGTTGCTGCAGGCGGCGGCGATCATTCTGCTTGCTTTGTCCTTTAATTTTGCCGTATTGGTGGCGGGCGCAGTGTTGCTGGGACTGGGAACGGCACTGGTCTACCCCAACTTCCTGACGGTAGTGGCGGAAAGCACCCACCCTTCACAAAGAGCGGAAAGCTTAAGTATATTCCGCTTTTGGAGAGACAGCGGTTATGTGATCGGTGCATTGCTGGCAGGCGTTCTGGCTGATAGCATAGGGATGAGCGCCGCCATCCTTGTAATTGCCGGTATTACCGCTGCGGCGGGGCTGGTTGCACATTTCAGGATGTGCTGTACGCTTAAAAAAATATTCCCGTCTGAAGATTGTCTTCACCCGGCTGTCTATTAAACTTCACCCGGATTATGCGTAAACTGACATTCCCCATCCTGATCCTTTTAACGGCACTCAGTGATTGTACAACAAAAAAACAACCCGAAGACCTTTCCGCCTGGAAAATCAAAGGAGATTCAGTGGTCACCCGCAGTTTCGATACGCTGCGAAATACCTTACTCCGAACGATCGGGGAAAAAGGATTCGCGGGGGCCGTGGGATTCTGCAAAGAGCAGGCCCTGCCATTAACCAATACCTACGGCAACGAAGAGGTAAGCATTAAAAGAACTTCCAACCGGTTGCGCAACCCTGCCAACGCTCCCGACAGCCTGGAAGCAAGGATCCTGTCGCAGCTGCAAAGTCTGAAGAATAAGAATCTGCCGCTGATCGACTTCATTGTTCCCAATAATACGGGTTATCATTATTTCAAACCCATCGTCATCCAGGCCATGTGCCTGAACTGCCATGGTGATCGGTCCACGCAGATCAAACCCGGTACATGGGATGCGATCGTTCAGCAATACCCGGCCGATTCGGCGTTTAATTATAAGGAGGGTGACCTGAGAGGAATATGGCATATAACTTTTCCTGCCCGGAAAAAAAATGCAAAATGAACGAAACCGAAAAAAGAATAAACAAGGACCTGATTCTCCGGGAGAAACTCGCCATCGAGCGGACGGATATGGCCATCGACCGTACCCTCTTATCCTTTGTCCGCACCGCACTCTATTTTGTGGTGGCCGGCATGACCGTAAACAGCCTGCTTAAAGTGAGTTACGGCTGGTGGGTCGAGATCCTTTTCTGGATCATTGGAGCGGTCATACTCCTGATTGGCTTTCTGAATTTCAAGCGCCAGAAGAAAAAAATCAGGGACAGCGGGAAACATATCGGCGACTATAAACTGGAATGGGAAGATGATGTGGAGTGATCGTCAATGCCGCTGAACCACGATTCTTAGTACGGATCTCCTGTCCTAGTAGTATGCTCCCTTGCCCGCATGATTTCATTTTACATACGATGGTTCCGGTGCAAAAAAGGGAAATCTTTGGATAGGGATGGCACAGTTGAGTAAAACCTGAAAAAGCCCCAAAATGATGGGGCTTTTAAAAATGGGTTTAAATAATTAACCGGCGAAAATATAAGAGCATTTTTTTTCCTGTGCCCTGCCCAGCGCCCAAACACCCGAAGGAACGGGCTGAATTCCCGGTAATAACCCTGCCATCCATTCCTTGCGGACTTCAGCCGGGTCTGCATTCATCGATGCGGCTGCCTTTGCACTGAATACCGTAAAGGCCATTTCACAAACACAGAACATAACGCCATTTTGCTGCAACTGGTCAATGCCGATCATCACTTCACCCAGGCCGGGTAACTTAAACTGGCCCGGTCCCGGTTTCCAGAAAGGATTACGGGTGGCGGGCTTTCCGGTTGCGGGGTCATTGGCTTCGAACAGCTCTCCCATTTTGTATTTGCTCCATAAGGCATCCTCCATGGCATACCCGATAGCGCTGTGCCGGAGAACCACCACCACACTGCAGTCCTTATTGGCCGTGCCTGTCATTTCATTCGTAAGAAGGAATACCCTGGGCCAGGCAAAAGGATAAATTTCATGGGGCTGGGTTGCATCAAAAACCATCCGGTGTTTCCCGGTTATCTTCTTAAACATTTCCTCAGGGTCGGATGCATTAACAGAGGTATCAGGGTCCTGTTTGGCCATCACCTCGATCGCCGGTGCCATTGACACCAGTCCGGCGGCGGCCAGTTTTCCTAAGAACTTTCGGCGGCCTGTTTTTTCAAGATTTTCTTTGCTTTCCATAAATAAAAATTTGGTTACTCGTTGATTTTTGTACCTGATAAGGTACAATAAAAATTGTGATGACGATAAAAGCTTAATATTTATTACCTGCTTATGTCGTAACTTATCCGTCACAATCCATGAGTTATGAAACGTATCATATTCATTTTCATCATTTTGTTTTTGTCTGTGACAGGGGCACAGGCTCAAACCACTCCTTACTATGCCGTATTTGACCTAACCACCGGCGATACTGCAACACATAACCGGGTACTGCGGTGGATCAATTCGATTATTTCTTCTCACCCGGATGCAAAGCTGGAACTGGTGTTTTACGGGAAGTCATTACCCTTTGTAGAAAAAGGAAAATCAACGGCTGGAAGCGAGATCGAAAAACTCGCCGCAGGCAACAATGTAACATTTGCCGTTTGTGAACAGGCAATGAAAGTACACAAGGTGGAAAAAAGTATGCTGCTCCCGGGGGTGAAAACAGTTCCGGACGCTATTTATGAGATCATCTCCCTGCAGGCAAAAGGTTACGGTTATATCAAGGTAACGAACTGATGTTCCTTTGAAATTTCAGGAGGTACGATTTATTTCGGCAACCGAAATTTTCCTTTACTCTATGTCATACCAGCCTGCCGGAGCAAACGCGCAGGCAAGGCTGGCTCTGCAACTTCAGGTACTGGCAACAGTATGCCGGCATCTGGTGGAGAAGATCCAAAAAATTGCCCCGCATTTTCGCGGGGCAAACTAAACCACTTAAATGTAAAACACTTTTATTCTGCCGCCTTTACGGGTACCAGCAGTTTTTCATCAATGATCTTCTTTAACACGTGTTTGGGATAAGCACCCGGCTGCATCATGGGTTCGCCATCGGAACCGATAAACAACATGGTTGGAATACTCTGAATGCCAAATACAGCGGAAAGCTCCTGCTCAACATCGGTATCTACCTTATAGATGACCAGTTTCCCAGCATATTCTTTCGATAAATCCTCCAGTACGGGTGCCACCATTTTACAGGGACCGCACCAGTCGGCATAGAAATCAATGATCGCGGGCAGTTCTCCCTGGTATTTCCAGTCCTGCTCCGTTTCATAATTGAAAACTTTATCCTTGAAGTCTTGCGTAGTCATTTTTATGGTCGCCATGGTTAATAATTTCTACAAAATTAGAACTAATGCGCGGACCCCTGCGTGATGATTATCACAATACGGTTTCCGGTTCGTGAACATTAACTTTTTCCAGGGCCTGCTCAATGTCCCAGATAATATCCCGGTGATTCTCAATGCCAATGCTCAGGCGCACCATTTTCCCCGTGATATGCAGTTCCTGCTTTTCTTCAAAGGGCACATCTCCATGCGTCATGGTGGCAGGGTGTTCCGCCAGGCTTTCGGTTCCGCCCAAACTCACGGCAAGCTTAATGTGCCGGAGGCTGTTCAGGAATGTAAATGCTTCATGCTCCCCACCCGCAATATCAAAACTCAGCATGGCGCCATTGCTTACATATTGCTTCCTGAATATTTCTTCCTGATCCGGATTATTTTTCACAGTATAGCCCAGGTAATAGACTTTTTCAACCTTTGGATGATGAGACAAAAAGTTGGCTACCTGTTCCGCATTGGCCGCCGCAGCTTCCATTCTTATTTTCAGGGTTTCTAGGCTCCGCATCAGCAGCCAGCTGGTATGCGGGTCGATCATCGTACCGAATAAGGTTCGGGTTTTCTTGATCTTCCCGATCAGTTCCTTTTTAGCCACGACAGCGCCGGCGATCACATCACTGTGGCCGCCGATATACTTAGTGGCTGAATACAGGACCAGGTCCGCCCCGAGTTTCAGTGGGTGCTGCCAAAGGGGGCCCATGTAGGTGTTATCCACCGCGACCAGTACTTTTTTATTCCGGGTAGTATACTTCTCCGCGATGGCACTGCACATCCCGATGTCGATCAGGTCATTGGTTGGATTTGCAGGTGTTTCGACGAAGATCATCTTCAGTTTTTTTGCATGGCCGCTTTCCACCAGGGCGCGCTCCACTTCTTTCAGGTCCTGTCCTGCCCGGAAGCCGATCACTTCCACGCCAAAATGCGTAAGGATATGATGAATGAATTTATGCGTGCCGCCATACAGGGGGTTACTGTACAACAAAACATCACCCGGGCTGAGAAAGGTCATCAGGGTGGTGGCGATCGCGCTCATACCACTGGAGAAAGCCGCTGCGGCCTCTCCCCCGTCCCAGAGCTTCAGCCTTTCTTCCAGGATCTCCATATCCGGGTTATTGATACGACTATAGATCAGACCCATAGTTTCTCCCTCATGACCGGGTTTGCCGTGCGCCATTTCAAAAAAGGCCTTTCCTTCTTCAGCGCTCTTAAAAACAAAAGTGGAAGTTTGAAAGATCGGGCATTTTACAGCGCCTTCACTCAGTTCAGGCTTGTAGCCATACCCCAGCATCTGGGTTTCCGGAGAGAATTTTTTGTGTTTCATACCTGTGGAATTGAACTTAAAATTGAGTTTTATTATAACCCGGAACAATGACTTAAGTTACTTTGGAAAACAAATCTTTTATCTCATCTTTATTGGATATTATTAGATGTTTTATCTGATTTTTTGTATTTTTCCAGCAAATACATCTTTTATGCTTTTGGATAAAACGGATGTTCAGGTCCTCGAATTGCTGCAATCGGACGAGCTGCTGACCAACAAGGAAATGGCCGACAAACTAGGCAAGACCATCACCCCCATCTATGAACGGATCCGGCGCCTGGAAAAGGAAGGCTATATCACCCGTTATTGCGCTATTGTCGATAAAAAAAAGATCGGCAAGAGCCTGGTGGCCTTTACCAATGTGCAGTTAAAACAACATGCCCAATCCATCCTGCTTAGTTTTGAAAAAGCCATCGTGAAATTTGAAGAAGTCATGGAATGCTATCACATGACCGGGGTCTATGACTACTTATTAAAGATCGTGGTCGCCGATATGACAGCCTACCATGATTTTATTGTAAACAAACTGGCGAAACTGACGGATATCGGTACCGTGCAAAGCAGTTTTGTGATGACGGAAGTAAAACATGAAACGGCCTACAAAATAAAACCGGCCCGTTAGGCCGGTTTTTTACCAGGCAAACCTTGTACCGTTACAACATCGTAGTAGGCTCTACATAATGTGTTTTTTTAAGTCCGGTTTGGCTTAGCGCTTTGTAACCGCCCCGGATATTGACCAGGTTCTCAAACCCCCTGGCCTGGAGAATGGAACACATGATCACAGAACGGAAACCCCCGGCGCAGTGAATGAAATATTTCTTATTCCTGTCCAATTCCGCCATATGCTGGTTGATAAAGTCCAGCGGAAAATTGACCGCCCCCACGATATGCTCGGATTCAAACTCGCTCCTCCGGCGCGCATCGAGAAGGTTCACATTCGGACTGTCCATCTCGTAGAGAGTGGCAAAATCATCCGGGCTGATCTCGTGGATCAGTGTTGTTTCAAAACCGGATTCTTTCCAGGCAGTCATTCCCCCTTGAAGGAAACCCACGGTGTTATCATATCCCACCCTTGATAAACGAATGACCACTTCTTCTTCCCTGCCTTCATCGGCAAGGAAAAGTACGGGCATTTTCAGGTCGGGTATCAGTGTACCGGCCCAGGGAGCAAAATTGTCATCCAGCCCGATGAATATCGAACCCGGAATATGTTCCGCTACAAATTCTTCTTTTTTGCGGGTATCCAGCACCAGCGCTTCCAAACTCTCCCAAACGGTCTGGAATTCCGGGGCAGTAAGCGGTCTCTTACCACGGGTGATGATATCATCGATCGATTCAAGACCTCCCTTGAGATTCATCAAAACATTGAAAGGGAAATATTGCGGAGGCTCCACCAGTCCTTCGGTAACTTCTTTAATGAATTCCTCCCTCGTCATATTGGCGCGTAAAGCGTAATTCACTTTTTTCTGGTGACCCAGCGTATCGGTGGTCTCCCGACTCATATTCTTGCCGCAGGCGCTGCCGGCACCATGACCCGGATAAACGATCACTTCATCGGGCAGGGGCATGATCTTATTGCGTAAGGAATCATATAAATGGCCCGCAAGGATCTCCGGGGTGATCTCCGCTTTTACTTTCTGCACAAGATCGGGTCTTCCCACATCCCCGATGAATAAAGTGTCACCGGTGAAAATGCAATGCTCTTTGCCGTTCTCATCGATCAGCAGGTAAGTGGTAGATTCCATCGTATGGCCTGGGGTATGCAGCACTTTGATCCGCACATGTCCCAGTTGCAATACTTCACCGTCCTTTGCCACATGCACCTCGTAGGCTGGTGCGGCCGTTGGACCAAACACGATCGTTGCCCCTGTTTTTTTGGCCAGGTCGATATGACCGCTTACAAAATCGGCGTGGAAATGCGTTTCCAGTATATATTTTATATGGGCACCGTTGTTTTCCGCCTTGCTGATATAGGGCTGTGTTTCCCGCAGGGGGTCGATGATGGCGGCTTCACCATTGCTTTCAACATAATAAGCGGCTTCAGCCAGGCAACCGGTATAGATCTGTTCAATTTTCATGGTTTATTGTTTTGAGGTGAGTAACTGCAGGATTGTTTACGTACTTCCTTTCCCGTTTCCCAACCCATTCTCATTGTGGGGATACCCGGTTATGAAAGAAAATATCTTTACAAATTTCCCTGCCCCGGTCACCGGCGAGAATGACAGAAGTCACAAAACAGGCTGACAATCGTCAGTTGATACCGGGTGACTGCATGATTGTGATAGCAAGGGCCGCTTATGTGACAGCTATCACGCTATACCTGTTGCCGGTTTTCCTACTTTGCAGTATAAATCTTTCATCATGACCAACCAACATCAGATCATCGTAGTAGGTGGCGGAAACGCCGGGATCTCCGTTGCGGCCCGGCTGCTCCGGAAAAACAAAAAACTGGACATCGCCATCATTGAACCTTCCGAGAAACATTATTACCAGCCTGCCTGGACCCTGGTAGGCGGCGGCACTTTCGATGTAAAGGATACTATCCGGAACGAATCTTCTGTGATCCCGGCAAATGCCAAATGGATCAGGGATGCGGTTGTTTCCTTTCAGCCTGAAAAAAACACTGTCACCACCCGAAGCGGAAATATTTACCAGTATGAATACCTGGTTGTGGCACCCGGTATCAAACTGGCATGGGAACAGGTGAAAGGACTGAAAGAAACCATTGGTAAGAATAACGTGACCAGTAACTATTCCGTGGACTACGCCCCTTATACTTTTGAATGCATCAAGGCCATGCAACCGGGCATGACCGCCATCTTCACCAGTCCTTCCACCGCGTTGAAATGCGGTGGCGCACCGCAGAAGATCACCTACCTCGCGGCCGATTATTTCCGGAAACACGGGCTGATGGGAAAAGTAAAAGTTGATTTTTCCACAGCGGGTAAAGTGATATTCGGGATAAAGAAATATGCCGTACAACTCCAAAAAGTGGTGGAGAAACTACAGGTGGAGATGAATTACCGGCACGACCTCATCGCCGTAGACGGACCAGGCAAGACCGCCACATTCAAAGTAACGGACGCGGATGGTAATGCTTCCGAAGTGACAAAGCATTTTGATATGCTGCATGTAACGCCTCCGCAAACCGCACCTGATTTTATTTCAGCGAGCCCGCTGGCCAATGAAAAAGGATGGGTGGAAGTAGATAAATACACCCTGCAACACACCCGTTATAAAAATATTTTCGGGCTCGGCGACGCCACCAGCACCCCGAACGGGAAAACCGGTGCAGCCGTGAGAAAACAGGCCCCGGTGCTGGTGCAAAACCTTATTGCCTTTATGAACGGCAAAGAAATGACAGCCAAATATACGGGCTATACCAGTTGTCCCATTGTGGTGGGCTATGGAAAACTTATCCTCGCGGAATTCGATTATGACAATAACCCCATGGAAACTTTCCCCTTTGACCAGAGCAAACCGCGCTGGACCATGTGGCTCCTGAAAAAATATATACTGCCCCGGCTTTACTGGATGATGATCCTGCCGGGCAGAATGTAGAGTTTGATGTTTTGTTGGTTATAGAAGCGGCTGTTTTTACAGCCGCTTTTTTTATGTAACAATTGTCACCGATACATTAAAAATGGTTCTAATAGATAAACTTAAAAGCGGCTGGACCCTGTTAAAGTTCATCCGGGTTGGACTGGGTAGCTTAATTTTGTATTCCTCCGCCCAATCCGGTCACGTACCGGGTATGATAGCGGGCGGATTGTTTACCATCCTTTCCTTGTTTACCGACGGGGTTTGTTTTGCTGGCGGGGGTTGCGCCTCACCGGCTCCAAAAAAGAATTCCATCACCTCTGAAAACATAGAATATGAAGAGTTGGGTCATAAATAACTGGTTACCGATCGCCGGGGTGTTGCTGGGGGCTGCAGGGGGTTACCTCTACTGGCAGCAGATCGGATGCAGCAGCGGCACCTGCGCCATCACCTCCAAATGGCATAACAGCACGGCCTATGGGGCATTGATGGGAGGATTATTGTTCAGCATGTTCAAAAGAGAAAAAAATGGAGACAAAAAATAAGGAAAGCTTCCATTCGATCATCAATGGGAACACGCCCGTGCTGGTGGATTTTACCGCCGTATGGTGCGGTCCCTGCAAGATGATGAAACCGGTGCTGGAACAACTGCACCGCCAGATGGGTAATACAATCCGTATCCTAAAAATTGATATCGACAAGAGTCCGGCCGCGGCCCAGGCATTTTCGGTGCAGAGCGTGCCCACGCTGATCCTTTTTCAGCAGGGAAAGTTGCTCTGGCGTCAATCTGGTGTAGTACAGGCTTCATCCTTGCAAAAGATCATTGAACAACATATAACGCAACATCAGTAATGCCAGAAAAAAAATCAACACGGGGCTATCTCTCTTCCTCATTGGGTTGTCGCTGCCCCCGCTGCCGGGAAGGAAAACTTTTTAAGAACCCGGTCAGTTTCAGTTTCAAAAGAACCATGGAAATGAATAAGAACTGCCCGGTCTGCGGACAAGCAACCGAGATCGAAGTAGGTTTTTATTATGGCACCAGTTATGTAAGTTACGCGCTCACCGTGGCGATCAGCGTGGCCACCCTCGTGGCCTGGTATGTCATCATTGGACTCTCAACCAATGATAATCGTTTTTTTTACTGGCTGGGATTCAATGCGGTCTTCCTTTTCTTTCTCCAGCCCTGGCTGATGCGGGTAAGCCGCAGCATGTGGATCTCCTGGTTTGTCAAGTTTGATCCTGACTGGAAAGAGCACCAGCCGGAGGATGTTTCAGAGCGATTAAATCCGGAGCAGGCGAATAACTGGTAAGCCACCGGTTAGTTAATTTTTGCCACGGATTAATTTCAATTGGCCACGAAATCACACGAATAAACACGAAAGGATTTCTAGAATATAATTATTCACTTAAAGCTGTGATTGGGCAAATCTGTGTTCATTTGTGTAATCTGTGGCAAGGTAAATAACTGATTAGACAAGAATCCCTATTTTTGCAGCCCTTGCGCCGGCACTGAAGCTATGGCGTAAGCGTCCGGAGACCTGCTCGAGTGGTTGAAGAGGCACGCCTGGAAAGTGTGTATACGGGAAACCGTATCGAGGGTTCGAATCCCTCGGTCTCCGCTGATAGGCTACAAGTTAGATAAGCCTAAATTATTAAAACCTGCAAAATCAATCATTTGCAGGTTTTTTGTTTTCCAGCATTACCTATAATTACCCCGTTTTATGCATATAGTTTAATGCGTAATTCGTAGAGTAGTCCCAAGGTTTACGACTACGCACTAAACTTTACGCAAACAGCTTGTTTTTAACTACTTATAAGGACTGAACTCCCTTTTTCACAGGTTCGAAAATCTAATTTTAAAACCTAAAAAGGCGGAGTAATTATGGAAAAGAGTTTTGGTCTTTTGTTTTTTCTCAAAAAAAGTAAATTCGATAAGGATCGGCAGCCTACAATTTATTTACGCATTACAGCCAATGGAAAATCGGTCGAAATAAGCACCAGGCAGCGATGCGACCAGTCTAACTGGAATACCGGTGCAGGCCGGATTGAAGGCCGAACTGATAATGCTAAGTCCATAAATGCTGAACTTGACATCCTCCAGCGAAAAGCCTATGATAAAAGGAAAATTCTCCTGGATTCAGATAAGCCAGTTACTGCAGAAAACATTAAGTTGTTAATGATGGGTAAAGAGCTTGACGAACCAAGACATATGCTCATGGAACAATTCCGGCGCCATAATGAGCAAATGGCCGTACTTGTTGGCAACGAATACGCGCCGGGTACCCTGGAAAGGTATACGACTGCATATAAGCATACACTTTCTTACCTGCAATCGAGATACAATGTATCGGATATAGATATTACCAAACTAGATTTTGATTTTATTACTGAATTCGAATTCTGGCTGAAAACAACCCGTAACTGTGATCACAATAGTACAATCAAGTACCTGAGCAATATGAGGAAGATCGTTAATCGCTGCATTCGCAGCGGGTGGCTACAACGGGACCCATTTTTGGGGTATAAAATGACGAAACGAGAAATTGAGCGTGTTGCTTTAACGGAATTTGAATTAAAGGCCATAAGCGAAAAACCACTTTATACAGAAAGGATTGCCGCTGTGAGGGACATCTTTTTATTCAGCTGCTATTCAGGGCTTGCTTATGCTGATGTAAAAAAATTAAAACGATCAGAGATCATCATCGGCATTGACGGCGAAAAATGGGTCGTGTGCAAACGACAAAAAACCGATGTTGCGGCAAGAATCCCCTTACTGCCGCGTGCACTGGCTATCATAGAAAAATATAAGGATTATAAACAGCCTGAAGCTGATGGACCAGTTTTGCCAGTATTAAGTAATCAGAAGATGAATGCCTACTTGAAGGAGATCGCAGATCTCTGCGGCATACAAAAAAACCTTACCTACCACTTAGCGCGGCATACGTTTGCAACAACTGTTACCTTAAGTAATGGCGTACCGATTGAAACAGTTTCTAAGATGTTGGGACACCGGAGTTTAAAAACAACGCAGCACTATGCGAGAATATTGGATATTAAAATCAGTAATGACATGAAGGTGTTGAAGGAAAAACTGTTTAATTCATAGTCCAATTGCTCATAGTTTTATCTTTTCACATTTTCCCAATTACTATATCTTAATCCTTCATAAGTGTCCGGAATAATTTCATAAAAGATACTTATAAGGATTGACAGACGCTTGTTTCAGCGATTTTATATTCTCTAAACGACAAGTTTATGAATAAATAAAGGTGTATATGTAATCAAAATATAATAACCTTAAATTCAATTATTGGCAATTTCTATAGGCGTTTACTCTTAGATTTCCTTGGATTTTACCGTCAAATCTATCTGAAATAGATAGCTCATCTGTTGAAAATCAGCAGATTTTTCATAATTTCAATACACACTGATCAATAACACGGGGCTGCTGAAAATTTCAGATATTTCATTTTTCCCCTGATCACTACTCTTGAAAATAGTCAGTTGACGGTTGCTAAGGCCTGTAAGAAGCTTATTCAATTATTTTTAAACCTTAAATAACTGAACCATGAGCCGCAGACTAAAAATCATCGCATTCTTTCTAATTTCATTCTTTCTAGTTATCAATGAAACCGGATTTGCCAGGGACAGAAACAGGCTACCGGATAGCATTATTTGTTGTACCCCTGACAGTTTGAATATAATAAGTACAAACTATCCAACATTTTGTGTGGGTTGGAAGGTAGCATTTGATAGTACATGTCTGGCTCCGATGGGATTTGAGTTAGAGTGGAAACCACTTTTTGGCGGTTTCTGGATTTCAGAATATGTCCCCTACTCTTCAGGCATCTATATTTCACATTGTGATTCTGTGGACACTTGCGGTGTGTATCAATGGCGTGTCAGAACAAAATGCAATGACAGCACTTTCAGTGATTGGGTTTATGGGCCAAAAATCACAATGAATTGCGGACATGATATGGCTTTACAGCCGTCAAAGCTCAGGATATTTCCGGCTCCAGCTTCAGAAGCCGTAACCATCATAACTGAAATTACGGGACCAGCAATAGTTGAAATCCTAATTTATGACTTGAATGGAAGGAGATTCTATGAAAAGCCAATTCGTATAAACAAAAAGTTAAAACTGACTGAAACAATACCAGTAAATTCCTGGCCTAAAGGAACCTACTTCATTAATCTCAGGCAAAATGGGATTGTTATCAGGAAAGGGAGTTTTATGAAAGAATAGGGACTGATAACATTTCATATTAACAAGTTTATTGTACACCAGTTTTCAATTACTGACCGCAGTCTCAAATCATGAAAATAAGCTAGCTTTTAAAATTGAATACCTGGCTATTCTGTTGCAGTTTACCAAAAGCAATTTCAATTTCGCGGTCCAGGTAGGACTGTGATAAATGCACGTACCGGTAAAATTCTTTGCTCCCGGGTGAGTGTCCGCTGATTTTTCTAACCACCTGCTCAGACACTCCCAGGCTTAGCATAGTTGTTATTGCCGTTCGCCGCATTGTATGTGAGCTGGCCACATCACAAAACCTGTAATTCTTTATCCCTCTATGATGCGCAGGCATTAATTCAATTGCCTCCCCCCTTCTTTCCCGTGATTTTATCACCGGGTTATTAAACCCCGCTTCATCCAGCAGCAACTTGATATCCTTGTTCAGGCTGTTTTTGGAGTAAAAGGAAAATACCCTTTTCCGATGTTTCTTCATACTGTATTTTTTAAAAATCTCAACGGCAAAGGCCGGTAGCAGGATGAGTGAATCCGTAGCTGTTTTTTTAGATCTTACTGCAAGGTAATATTGGCCGCTCACTTGCCTGAGATTTGAGATTCTTAGTGATAGAAGGTCCGATATCCGAAGCGCCACGGTACAACCAAAAACAAATACATCCCTGGCTCTGCACAATTTGGGGGATAGGCTAGCTTCAAAGTTCTTATTAAAGATCAGAAAACTCAATTCCTCCGGCATAAGGGGATAGATAGGCACATCTTCTTTTCTGATATAAAAGGATTTATGAAAATCCCCTACCCCGGTGTGCAGCTCTTTATTCAGGTAGTTGAAAAATATTTTGATAACCTTAATGACGGATCCTACATAGTTATCGAAACATCCCCGGTCAGAATACAGGTAATCCGTAAATTCTCGGTAGAAACGCCTCCAATACAGAGCTTCTGACCTGAGCTCACGCAGATTCAGTTTGTACACTTGTCGTATCCTTAGTTCAAAATTTTTTACACAGGCAAATTCGTTGAGTAATCGGAGAGTATTGCTATAATTCTGTATAGTACCGGCCGATATCTTTTTCCCGTTCGGCTGCAGTCTTTTACCGGTTCTGCTTTCCCGGATAAACCTCTCGAATAATTGGAAAAAAGGCAAAATACCCCTCTTGCATTCGTATTTCATAAATCAGGTTTTTATAGTTAAAAAATGATGAAAAATCGTGTAAGAATTGGCTTTTTTCGATTAATTTGAAGGTATCAAGTTCTTTGAATAAACAAGCTAGTAGTGTTTTTGCGGGAATTTAATTCCTATCCCTTTGGGATGCATCAGCCTAACCGTCAATTCGTAGTCGGAAGCATTTATCGATACGGCTTCAATGGCAAGGAAAATGATAATGAGGTAAAAGGTGATGGCAACCAGCAGGATTATGGTATGCGGATATATGATTCGAGGCTAGGAAGATTTTTAAGCGTAGATCCGTGGACTAAAAGTTACCCAATGCTTACGCCTTATCAGTATGCCTCAAACAGACCGATTGATGGAATAGATTTAGATGGGTTGGAGTATCTACCTAACGG
>JBGATE010000209.1:0-4793 GCA_044229375.1 Chitinophagaceae bacterium | reverse complement strand
GGATATGCTGGTGGAAGCGGGCAGCAACACCCTCCTCAACGGCGATATTTCCCTGACGGGTCTCCCGGATATTCGGCGAACCTTCATCGATCTGAAGGCGAATGATTTCAGGACCACGTATGCGGATGCGCTGACCATCGTTCCTGCATTGCATAAGGTAACGGTGCCGGACCTGCGAAAAATTGGGTATGTGCATTTCACCGGAAATTTTACAGGATTCATCCGCGACTTTGTAACCTTCGGTACGATACAAACCGCCCTGGGTACCATCCGTTCTGACCTGAACATGAAGCTGCCCGCGGGGAGTGACCCGGTGTATTCGGGAAATATCGCGACGGATGATTTCAGGCTGGGGGAATTCCTGGGAGATAAGAATATCGGCAGTATCTCTTTCTCCGCCGCCATTAAGGGAAAAGGATTCAATGAGAAAAACCGCAACACCACGATCGACGGCACGATCCGCTATGTTGACTTCAATAATTACCGCTACAGCAATATCTCCATCGACGGAAGACTGGACAAGAAAATGTTTGAAGGGGTGGCATCCATTAAAGATGAGAATGCCGATCTTGTCATGAACGGCATCATAGACCTCAATAAAAGCACACCCCGGTTCAAATTGCTGGCCAATGTGGCCAGGGCGGACCTGTTCAACCTGAAACTGCTGAAGGACAGCATCACGTTCAGCGGTAAGGCGGACCTTGATTTTTCCAGTATCAATCTCGATAATTTCCTCGGAACGGCCCGCATCACGGAAGCCGAGATACGGAAGAACGGTGAGCAGATGTCATTTGATTCGCTGATCGTTTCCGCGGATTATACGGATAGTGTGCGGACCCTGACAGCGGCTTCCAATGAATTCAGGGCAACGATCACCGGTAAATACAGCCTCAATGAATTGCCTTCGGCTGTCACTTTTTTGCTGAATAAATATTACCCGGCCTATATAAAGGCACCCAGGCGCCTGCCCCGGGACCAGGACTTCCGGTTTGATATCGAAACCTATTACGTGGATGAATACCTGCAGTTGATCAGTCCCTCCCTGGTAGGATTCAATAACTCCCGGTTCACCGGCAGCCTGAACCTGGCCCGCAACGAACTGGAACTCACCGCCACTGTACCGCAGTTCAAAATCAAGGGATATAATTTCGATGATATCAATATTACTGCGCGCGGAGACGCGGACAGCCTCGTATTGTCGGGAAAAACAAACAATATCCGGATCAATGACAGCCTGAGTATTCCCCAGGCGCTGTTCCGGGTCAGCGCCAGGAATGATACTTCAAAAGTTTCCATACTTACCGGTGCCAGCCAGGCCGTGGAAAGGGCCGATCTGAATGCACTGGTGCTTACCTATCATGACGGCGCGAAGATCGAATTCAATCCTTCCACTTTTACGATCAACAGTAAAACATGGACGATAGGGGAGAACGGTGAAGTGGTATTACGGAGCAATACGCCGGCCAGCGGGCTGCTGGAACTCTCGGAAGCGGACCAGCGGGTCGTTATCCGGACACAACCCTCGCGGACCGGTACCGGCAGCGATATCAAAGTGGAGCTTTCCAACCTCAACCTCGCCGATTTCGCCCGTTATTTTATGCCGAAGAACCGCCTGGAAGGATTGCTCTCGGGAAATGTGCTCATAGAAGATCCGACCACCAGCCTGAAGATCACATCTGATGATATCAGTACCAAATTCCTCCGCCTGGATAATGATTCGCTTGGTGAAGTGAAAGCTTCCCTGGTCTATGATGATAAACTGAAGGAACTGAAAGTAAAGGGCAACACGCTGAACCAGGTGAATTACCTGGGTTTTGATGCCCGTATCTATTTTGGCGATGAGGAAAAGATGAAGAACAATCTTATTGCGTTAAAGGCGCAGCAGTTCCAGATCAAGGTACTGGAAAGGTTCCTGGGCAATTTATTCTCCGATATGCGGGGTTATCTCACGGGCGACATCAGCATCAGCGGGCCCTTTGACGGGCTGAGTGTGACGGGAAGCGGAAGGCTGAAGGATGCGGGCCTCAAAGTGAATTTCACGCAATGTTTTTACAAGATCAGGGATACGGATATCCGGCTGACCCCTTCGGAGATCGACCTCGACGGGATCATACTTACGGATACCATTACCGGCAACCCGGTGTACCTGACCGGCGGCATCGAACATGAATCCTTCAGGAACATGTTCTATAACCTGGATATCTCCACGCGCAAACCACGCACCATCGGGGAGAATGATAACCGGCCGGTTCAGTTGCTGAATACAACCTTAAAGGATAACAAGCAGTTCTTCGGGAATGTGAAAGGCACCGGATCGCTTTCCTTATTGGGGCCGCAGTCCAGTATGTTCATGAAGATCGATGCCGTAGCTTCGGAGAAGGACAGCAGCTACATCACCCTTCCACCTTCTTCAAGCCGCGAATCCGGTGTCGCGGATTTCCTGGTCGAACGAAAATACGGGCGTGAAATGACAGCGGATGATGTGAAATCGGGCAGCACCAGCATCATTTATGATGTGGACATCACGGTCAATAAAACACCGCGTCCGATAGTAGGGGTGCGGGTGATCCTGGATGAACTGACCGGTGACGAGATCAGGGGCAAGGGCAATGGCTCCCTGAATATCCGGTCGGGTACAACCGAACCGCTTTCCATCCGGGGCCGTTTTGACATCGAAGAGGGGAATTACCTTTTCACTTTTCAGTCGTTCTTCAAAAAGCCCTTTGTGCTGAAGAAGGAATCGGAAAATTACATTGAATGGAATGGCGATCCGTATAATGCGAATATCAAGTTCGATGCGGTGTACCGGGCCGAAAGGGTGAGTTTCGCGCCGCTGGCCGAACTGCTTCAACCGGGCAGCAACGCCTCCAATGCAAGAGGTGAAGTGTACGTGGTGGCATCGCTTCGGGAGAAACTTTTTACACCCGCCATCAGTTTTTCACTTGATTTTCCCACTACCAGTATCGCGATCACGGATCCCGAACTTGCGCTGGTAGTGCAGCAGATGCAAAAAAATCCAAACGAGATCAACCGGCAGGTCACGTACCTGATCGTTTTCAACAGTTTCGCGCCGAGTGAACTGACGAGCAGTCCCGGAAGTTTTTCTGTAGCGAATCTCGGGCTGACAACCATCTCGGGTATCTTTTTGAATGTGATCAGCGACCAGATCAACAAGATACTTGGCAACCTGCTAAAAAGTGATAAATACAATATCAGTCTTAATACTTCTATTTACAACAGGAACATCATCGATCCAACCAATAACAACCGGCTCGAGCTGGGCAGCAATATCAATTTCTCTATCGGGCGATCGTTCTTCAATAACCGCTTTATCATCTCCACGGGTTTGGGATTTGACGCGCCCCTGCAGCAGAACACAACCCAACAGGCATTTTCCCAGCAATTGCTTCCCGATGTAACCCTGGAATGGATGATCAACCGGGCCGGCACCTTTCGGGCCTCTTTCTTTTACCGGGAGAACACTGATTACCTGACTACGGCCACTTCCGGCGGACCCGGCAAAGCAAGAAGGATCGGGGGCAATGTGTCGTACCGGAAGGATTTTGACAGCCTGGGTGATATTTTCAGGCGTAAGAAAAAACAGGCTCAGCCGGTTCCGGCTCCCCCGGAAGAAAATAAACCGGAACCTGTAAAGCAGGACTAAGACCCTTATTCATTCTCGAGTATCTCATGACCCATTTTATCGCGCTTGGTCTCCAGGTATTTTTCATTGTGGGGGTTGGGACTTACTTCGATCGGGATATTTTCCACGATCTCCAGGCCGTAACCAACCAGGCCCACTCTTTTCTTCGGGTTATTTGTCATGAGGCGGAGCTTGGTAATGTTCAGGTGCCGCAGGATCTGTGCCCCCAGTCCGTAATCGCGCTGGTCCATCTGGAAGCCCAGGTGGAGGTTGGCTTCTACCGTATCCATTCCCTGTTCCTGCAGGCGGTAGGCTTTCAGTTTATTCAGGAGCCCGATACCCCGGCCTTCCTGGTTCATATATAATATGGCGCCTTTTCCTTCGGCCTGCACCATTTTCATTGACTTATGCAACTGGTCTCCGCAATCGCAGCGCAGCGAACCCAGGATATCGCCGGTAAAGCAGGAAGAGTGGACTCTTACCAGTACGGGTTCATTTTTTTCCCATTGGCCCTTAATAAGGGCAAGGTGTTCGTTGGAAGAAAGTTTTTCTTTGAAAGCGACAAGTGTGAAATCGCCGTACCGGGTCGGCATATCCACCCGTACGATCTCTTCGATCAGTGAATCGGTTTTGATCCTGTATTCAATCAGGTCCTTTATCGAGATCAGTTTGAAATCGAATTTCCTGGCCACTTCGATCAGTTGGGGCAGACGTGCCATGCTGCCATCTTCGTTCATGATCTCCACCAGCACCCCGCCATAGGGTGGGGGAAAACCCGCCAGACGGGCAAGGTCCACCGCCGCTTCGGTATGGCCAGCCCTTCTTAATACACCCCCTTTTTTGGCACGAAGGGGAAAAATATGACCGGGTCTGCCCAGGTCGGAAGGCTCTGTTTCCGGGTCGATCAGCGCATTCACCGTTTTGGCCCGGTCCTGCGCGGAGATACCGGTCGTGCATCCATGACCCAACAAGTCAACCGAAACCGTAAACGCGGTTTCGTGCAGGGCCGTATTATTATTGACCATCAGTTCCAGACCCAGTTCATCGCAACGTTCTTCCGGGATAGCGGCACAGATCAGACCGCGGCCCTGTTTGCTCATGAAATTGATAACCTCGGGGGTTACATTTGCGGCGGCGGTAACAAAATCAC
>JBGATE010000208.1:0-4807 GCA_044229375.1 Chitinophagaceae bacterium | reverse complement strand
GATGCTTTTGGAGCTGCATTTCAGCAGGGCGATCTCTGCATCCAGCAATACCTGGTAAAAAGTGGCTGTCGTATTGGCCTGGATGGCGGGATAAAAACGCCGGAACAACATATGCACGGTGTCCTTATTGAAACGGGTGATGAAATGCAGCTCGGAAACGCTGTCTACAAATTCCATGATCAGGCTGTCCTGGAGGTAATACGCCATATCATTGTGCACATCAAAAAGCAGCGGTACCTGCATATCCGGCCGGCCGCTCCTGAATTTCACGTTCCCGTTCGTCCATTCCTGGTTGATGAATTTCTTCTGCAGGTCCGTTTCATCCTCATCGGGCCTCGTGGCCCAGCTATACACTTCCATTCTCCGGCTGGGCGGCTGACTATTGCCTACTCCCGAACCCAGGCTCTGGGCCCAACACTGATTGCCGGTGATCAGTACCGCCGCAATGAATATTTTTTTCATAGCTGTCATTTTATTGCTGTGCAAAACAGGATTTAAAAGTAAACCAATTTTGTTATTCTAATTATGAGTACCGGTTCCCCGCTTTAGCTGCTTCTCCAAAAAAATGTTCCGCCAATAAAAAGGCCGTCCCGGCTATGCGGGGACGGCCAAAATGGAAATATCAATTTATACGGAAGCCGCTTTAAAACTCTTGACCAGTTGTGCGTCCATGGTAATATTCATATTCAATGATTTACTGACCGGGCAATTGGCCTTTGCCTCCTCTGCATATTGCGGGAAATCCTTTGCTTTCAGTTTGGGCACTTTGGCCCTTACTTCAAGATGACTGCCCGTGATGGCGCCACCTTCCAGGGTAACCGTGCACCTGGTTTCGATACGGCTGGGGGTGAATCCTGCTGCCCCCAGTACAAAACTGAGTTTCATGGAAAAACAGCCGGCATGGGCCGCGGCAATGAGTTCTTCGGGATTGGTGAAGGTACCGTCCTCAAAACGGCTCCTGTAGTCGTAATTTTTATTTTTTATTACACCGGACTGAGTAAGCAGTTTACCGCTTCCTTCTTTACCGGAACCTTTCCAGTTGGCTGTAGCTGAACGTTTCATGTTTTACAATTTGGTTTTATTGTGGTTGATGAGTGTCTTCCAGTTCCGCAAGCCGGTTCTCCGGTTCATTGTACTCAATAATGAAATTGTTCTTCCCCTCGCCGGTAATGATCTTCAGGAATTTCTGCTGCACCAGTTCCAGCAATGACAGGAACATGAAAATAGCATGTACCCGGTTCTCCGCGCCCTCAAAGATCCTTTCAAAAGAAAGCGTTCTTTGCTCCTGTGCCATATTCAGCATCCTGTCGCGGCTGCCCTCCATGGTGTAATTATACTGTACCACCGTATGCACCGGTTTGTTCATCCGGTCGCTGTATTTCTGCATGGCCCTTTCAAAGGCCCGCATCAGTTTGAAGAGGGTGATATGCTGGATCTCCGTACCCTCGCTGTCCTCCTCCCCGATCTTCGACAATTCACTTTCAATATTCCCCCTTTTCACCATCAGCATGCGCAGGGCCTCCATTTCCGCCATTTGCGCGGAAGCTTCCTTGAAGCGTTTGTATTCCAGTATTTTATTCACCAGTTCCTGGCGGGGATCGATCTCGTTCCCTTCCGCATCCAGTTCCTTGCGGGGGAGCAGCATCCTGGCCTTGATCCGCATCAGGGTGGAGATAAACAGGATGAACTCACTGCTCAGCTCTATATTCAGTTCATCACTCCTGTGCAAATAATCCAGGAATTCGTTAGTGATCTTTGTGATGGGGATATTATAAATATCCAGCTCATCCCTTTCAATAAAAAAAAGAAGCAGGTCAAAGGGACCTTCAAACTGGGGTAATTTGATCTGGTACGATGTATGCTGCACGTTGCTCGGTTGAAAAATAAAAATAAAGTCCTGCGATAATAAAGGCGACCACAGGACCCCACAAAAGTAAGTGAAATGCCCTTAGCGGGGGAATACCGCTCCCGGGGCTATTTTTTCAATGCATCCCTGATCTCGCGCAGCAGCTGGATATCTTCCGGGGTAGCCGCCGGGGCCGCTTCCTCTTTTTTCTTCCGGGAATTGATCGCCTTGATGATCAGGAACAATACAAAGGCGACCAGGATAAAATCAATGACAGCCTGGATAAAGTGACCTACCGGGAAAATGGTTTTGCCTATCGTCAGGCTTACTTCCGACATGCCGCCCTTACCCAGGATCATGGCAATGATCGGGCTGATGATGCTGTCTGTAAAAGCTGTGATAATTTTACCAAATGCCCCGCCGATGACAACCGCCACAGCCAGGTCAACGATGTTGCCCTTCATTGCGAAGTCTTTGAATTCCTTAAGCATACCCATAAAAAAAGCTTTAGTGTATTGAAAAATATTTCTTTGTCCTGATCAGTAAGAGTAAACCTCAAATGTAATAAACTATTTTTTGAGACCCGGGAACTGCATATTCAGGTTTTTCAGCAGGCTGTGAAGCGCCGAAGCAATGACGTATTCCTTATACCAGTTCTGGTCGGCCGGAACGATGGTCCAGGGAGGATAACAGCAGTTATTGAAGCACTCGTCATATACCTGCATGTAAATATCCCACAACTTCGCCTCTTCAAAATCCTTTTCATTGTACTTCCACATCTTGGCCGGATCCTTCATCCTTTCCGAAAGTCTTTCATGCTGTTCTTCGGGAGAAACATGGAGGTAAAATTTTAGTATATGCGTGTTATTGTGTTCCTGTAGCAACTGCTCAAAATCGTTGATGGCCTTCATTCGTTTCCGGGCCGTTGCATCATCGCACCATTTGTGTACCCGGGTCACCAGGATATCCTCGTAATGGGAACGGTTAAAGATCTGGATCATTCCTTTTGAAGGGGCATGCTGGTGGATACGCCATAAAAAATCATGGGATAGTTCCAGCGGCGTCGGGGCCTTAAAAGATTGCACCGTTACGCCCTGCGGGTTCATATTTCCCAGTACGTTCCGGATAACGCCATCTTTTCCGCTTCCGTCCATTCCTTGTATAACCACGAGCACCGAATGCCTGCCTTCGGCGAAAAGCAGGTTCTGGAGTTCATCCAGTTCCTCCAGCATCCGGGCGGTTTTTTCCTTCATTTCCTTTTTATCCGCATCCTCCGGTGCCCGGGTGGAGATCCCGCTAAGTCGGATTTGATCCATATAGCTAAATTGTATTGCAATATACTTTTTCATTCCGTCAAAAAAGTTGCGGGTTCCTGCCGCTATTTCTTCACCTTTGCGCCTCCCAATAAGGTCGTAGTATGAGTAATAAGTTTGTCAGCTGGGCGATATTTGTCATTCTCTGTATCATCTGGGGCAGTTCATTTAAACTGATGAAGGACAGCACGGCCCTGCCCGCATCCCAGATCGCCGCGCTGCGGATCTTCTCCGCGGGCCTGGTATTTGTACCTTTTGCCTTTTTTCATACCCGGAAGATCCCCCGCCATAAACTCGGGATCGTTATCCTGAGTGCCGTTTTCGGCAACCTGCTGCCGGCCTTTCTGTTTGCAGCGGCCATCACCAGGCTGGATGCCTCCCTGGCGGGGATCCTGAATTCCCTGACCCCAATCTGCGTGGCCGTGGTGGGTATTTTCTTTTTCAATCAAAAGATCAGTTCTCCGAAGATCACCGGTGTTCTGACAGGTTTTTTTGGCCTGGTACTCCTCACCGTTTACCCGGCCCTAACCGGAGAAAGGAATATCAGCTTTGATAATTTCGGTTATACCCTGCTGATATTACTGGCCACCTTCCTGTACGGCATCAATGTGAATATAGTGGGCCAGTACCTGAAAGGAGTGAACCCGGTGCACGCGGCCACCGTTTCACTGGCCTTTATGACCGTGCCCACTGCTGCCGTTTTATGGCAGCAGGGTTTCCTGCAACTGGATCACGGAAGTGAACCCATCCGCCAGGCGATCGTATCATCGGTGGTTCTCGGTGTAGCGGGGAGTGCCATTGCCACCGCGCTGTTCTATATACTTGTTAAAAGGGCCGGTGGCCTCTTTGCATCACTGGTAACCTACGGTATTCCTTTTATCGCGCTTTTCTGGGGTTTCCTGGACGGGGAACAGATCACCTGGATCGAGATCATCTGTCTTGGCATTATCCTGCTGGGTGTATATCTCGCCAACCGTCCCGACAGAAGGGTCGCTGAAGCAACAGAAAACTGATTTCGGAAGGTCCGGGGATCAGACCGACATGATCTCTTTCTCTTTGGAAGTAAGATGTTTTTCCACCGCGGCCGTGAATTTACCGGTCACCTGCTGAACGTCCGCTTCGGCATCCTTGGCGGCATCCTCGCTGAGTCCGTTCTTCTGCAGTTTTTTGATTTGTTCAATCGCTTCACGGCGGATATTCCGGATAGCCACTTTACAATGTTCCCCTTCCACATGGCATTTCTTGACCAGCTCTTTTCGTCTTTCTTCTGTAAGCGGGGGCAGTGACAACCGTATAAGGACGCCATCATTCTGCGGGGTAACGCCGATATTGGCAGCAATGATGGACCTCTCGATGGGCTGCAGCATATTTTTTTCCCAGGGCTGTATACTCAGGGTGCGGGCATCCAGGGCGCTGATATTGGCAACCTGGTTGATTGGCATGGGTGAGCCGTAATAATCCACAGAAAGACCATCCAGCATTTGGGGGTTGGCCTTCCCTGCCCTGATCTTTACCAGTTCTGCCTCCAGGTGATTGATGGCCTTTTTCATGTGGTCTTCCGCCACGGCTATGATCGATGTAATATCTTCTGGCATAAATGAATGAATTTGTGGGTTGCCCGTTAGTTCAGGCGGAAGGCAAAGCTAAT
>JBGATE010000207.1:0-4808 GCA_044229375.1 Chitinophagaceae bacterium | reverse complement strand
TTTTCTTTTGGAACAGGAAGTATGCTCCCGCCCCGGCCGCTACTACGAGCAGCCCGATGAGTAGTTTGTTCATGGCTATACTTTTTAAGGGTTAAATGTGAGAACTGAATATTGATACCACATACCCCTGAAAAGTAACCCGCACGAAATGTTAAACGAAATCATTCTTAGTACGACTGTCAGTAAGAAGCCACGAGCTTGAGTTGTGAGTTATAAGCGCAAGTAATGAATTTTACACTTTAAGGTTTCGCCTCCTAACTCCTAACTCCGAACTTCCAACTCATTCCTCTCCCGCCAACTCCAGCACTACCTTCCACTCCTCCCCGGTAACCGGCTGAACCGATAACCGGCCGATCCTGACCAGGGCCATTTGGGAAAGGCGTTTATCTTTTTTTATGCTGTTGAGTGATACCGGGTTTTTTAATTTCCTGACTGCCTGTATATCCACGGCCACCCAGCGATCGTCATCCGTCGTTGGATCGGGGTACGCTTCTTTCACCACTTTGGCTATACCGACGATATCGGTGCCTTCATTGCTGTGGTAAAAGAACAGTTCATCTCCTTTCTTCATGCCGCGGAGATGCAGCCTTGCGGCGTAATTACGTATCCCGCTCCAGCAGGCTTGTTTCTCTTTGACCAGTTGGTCCCAGCTATAAACGGAAGGTTCGGATTTTGCTAACCAATATGCCATATGGGAGAATTGTTTGACAGGTTGTGAAGTTCGCACGGTTAAAATAAAACAGTCGCGGCTAAAACTAATTTCTTTTTTAAAAAACCCGGGTAAACTGTCTGCCGCGATGGAAAAACTGCTGTTGCCAAAAGAATGACAATTTCCTGACAGGTTTCCGGAACCGGGGGGCAACCAAAACAATACCGGGATCGTTATTGTTATATATCCGTTTCCTTCAGCATAGGTCTCTGCCAGAAAGAACATTGTTCTGAATGAGTGAGGGGCGTCCCGGCCGGTATTTGTCCAGAATACCGGCTTTTTTTATTTCGTATTGCCTTCTCCACCGGGAATAATTACAGAGGGATGTACGGTTACCTATTTTATGCCCGCAGCGCACAACGCGATTTTGCCGCGATCACCGGGAGAAACCATCATGAATACCGGGAATGATCACCACCCGCCCGCGAGCACATCGGCGATATGCAGGGTGCGAACTGAGTAGCCCTTATTGTCAATATATCCATGCAGGTGCATAAGGCAGGAGAGATCGGTGGAGATGATATATTCGGCGCCGGTAGCCATTGCATTTTCCACTTTCTGTTCCCCCATGGCAACGGAAATGGCCTCAAACTTCACAGCAAAGGTTCCGCCAAATCCGCAGCAGGTCTCCACCTCATTCATTTCCACCAGTTCAAGTCCCTTTACCTGCGCCAGCAGTTTCCGGGGTTCTTCCTTGATCCTGCACTCCCTCAGGCCGGCGCAACTGTCGTGATAGGTGGCCTTCCCTTCCAGTACTGCGCCGAATTCCTCCCGGTGCAGCACATTCACCAGGAAATCCGTGAGTTCATAAATGCGTTTCCCGGTGTCCTGCACATCATGATGCAGCGATGAATTCTCAAACAACTTCCCATAATAGTTCCTGACAAAACCCACACAACTGGCGCTCGGGGATACAATGTATTCACTCCCGGCAAAGTCTTTCATGAACTTACTGCAAACGGATTTTGACTCATTCCAGAAACCCGCGTTAAAGGCCGGTTGGCCGCAACAGGTTTGCGCCGGGTTATACGTAACCGTGCAGCCTGCTTTTTCCAGCACTTTGATCACGCTGAATGCCGTGGAGGGGAAAAGCTGGTCAACAAAACAGGGTATGAAGAGCTGTACGTTCATGCCGGTACTATTTCCCGCCCTTTTTTAAGTATTCTTTCAGGGTGATATAGTCCCCGAATATGGGATCGAGTATCATTATTTCATTTGTTGCCGGGTCAATGCTGATATCGTAATAGGTCTCAAATCGTTCCGGGCCGTTATAACCTGCACGAATATTGATCCTTCCATCGGTGGTATCCCGCATAAATGCGATCCCGCGCTGATGAGCGCTCAGGGAGTCAATATACCGGTTGCTTTCGATTATAAACGGTAGTTTCATCAGGCTGTCCTCGATCGAATTTTCCCTTGCCGGCGCCACCGGTGTCGCTTCGATTGGTTCAGCAACCGGTGCCGGGATGGTGTCCGCAGCAGAGGGATCTGTTTCTTTCCCTTTATTGTTGCAGGCTGCTACGGCAATTGCCAGGCAGGTAATTAATAAATATCTCATACGATCATTTATTTTCTTTTGACAGGGCGATCATTTTCAGGGCGGCAAGGGCGGCTTCCGTCCCTTTATGACCGTGTTTGCCGCCGGTCCTTTCCTTTGCCTGTTCTTCATTGTCAACGGTAAGTACGCCGAAAATGGTTGGCACCGGCAATGACAGATTCAGTTCCAGCACTCCGTCCGTTACCGCCCGGCACACATAATCAAAATGCGGGGTATCGCCCCTGATCACACAGGCAAGGGCTATGAACGCGTCCGGTCTTTTCTTTTTGCCTGCGGCCGACCAGTGCTGCCGGATGGCGAAAGGGATCTCGAATGCGCCGGGCACGGTAATGGTAATGATCTTTATTACGGATTGACGCAATAATTCGGACCGGCAGGCTTTTTCAAGCTCGTCCACAATCGCGGCGTTCCATTCCGTTTTCACCAAAACGATACAGGCATCCTTATTCAGAATGCCTGTACCCGTTGCGAATAATTTACTTTTCGAGACGTCTGCCATATGCTTATTCAGTGCTGTACACACCCATTTGCGCCAGGTAATTGTCGGCATCAAAGCCTTGTTGCGTACGGGGGTATTTTTCTTTTATTTCCTTATACAGGGCGATCGCCGCTTTGGTATCATTCAGGCTCTTCTGTGAAAGATATGCCGCGTTGAACAGGCATTCCGCGGCGAAAGCCTCTTCTTTTTCGAAGGCGCGGGCCGCTTTGGTGTAGTAATCCACCGCTTCTTTATTCTTGCCCAGGTCGCCGTATGCATCCCCCAGCAGTTTGTAAGCCCTGGCCTCTGCAGGCTTGGAATTGCTGCTGAATTTCTTCAGGTGTGTGACGGCTTTATCATTTTCATTCAGTTTGATATAACAGCTGCCGGCATAGTAATGCGCCAGGTTTCCTGCCTTAGTGCCGCCATATTTATCGATCACCCGAAGGAAACCCCAGTGCTGGCCATCGCCGTTCAGCGCTTTTTGCACCGAATCCAGGCGGTAATACTCTTCCGCCTTGAACATAGCTTCCACTGCCTTTGCTTCTTTCGGTTTCTTTACAAAGTTCTGGTAAGCGTACCAGCCGCCCGCAACCAGTATCACGATCAAACTCGCGATAGTGGTAAGTTTTCCGTATTTGCTCCAGAAGTCCTTTGCCTTTTCGATCACCACCTGCTCGTCAAACTCCTGTACATTTTTCTTATCTGCCATAATCTGTATTTCTGTTTACAATATTTATTTAATCAACAATAAAAGGATAATTAGGGTCAACATATACATCTTTCAAAACCTCACTGTCATCCGGCCAGGGACTCTCTTCGGCGAATTTCACCGACTCATTCACGATCGTATCCACCCGTGCATTGATCGCATCCACTTCTGCCTGCGTGGACAATTTGGCATCCAGCATCGTGCGCAGAACCTGCTGAAGCGGGTCACGGCCCTTGTACTCTTCCACTTCTTCTTTGGTACGGTATTTCTGCGGGTCGCTGATGGAGTGACCCTTGTAACGGTAGGTCTTGATCTCCAGCAACGTCGGTCCGCCTTTTTCCCTTGCCCTTTTTACGGCCCTGCTGATCCCTTCGTGAACGGTTTCGGGTGACATCCCGTCGATCGCGTCGCCGGGCATCTCGTACGCATCGGCCAGTTTATAGATATCGATCACGTTGGAGGTACGTTCGATCGAAGTACCCATAGCGTAATTGTTGTTCTCACAGATAAAGATCACCGGAAGTTTCCACAGCATGGCCAGGTTAAAGGTCTCATGCAGCATCCCCTGCCGGGCGGCTCCGTCGCCGAAGAAACAAAGCACCACATTATCACTGCCACGATATTGTTCCGCGAATGCCAGCCCCGCTCCGGTTCCGATCTGGGCGCCCACGATCCCATGTCCGCCGTAAAAGTTCACATCCTTACCAAAGAAATGCATGCTTCCACCTTTTCCCTTCGCGCAACCGGTGGCCTTGCCATAGAGTTCGGCCATGCAACTGTTCACCGAAACACCCTTGGCGATGGCCAAACCATGATCCCGGTAAGCCGTTATAAAAAGATCATCCGGGCGGGTGGCGGTCATGCAGCCCGCGGCAATGGCTTCCTGTCCCACGTAGGCATGAAAAAAACCGCGGATCTTACCCTCCATTTTATACTTTTCTTCAGCCGCCAGTTCGAACTGACGGATCAGCTGCATCAGCTCATACCAGTACAAGTAGGTTTCCTTTGAAAATTTTACAGCCACCGGCTAAAAAGTTTTTGTTTATATAGGCTTAAACGGGACGCAAAAATAAGGGTAAAAAAGGAAATTTAAAGCTGTGATTTTGAGGGAATAAAGGATGTCCCGGGGAGCATTTTTTTGCCTTTTACATAGTTTTTTATAAGCGCCAGGAACATTGTCCCGGTTTTCGTCTGATATACTTTCGATTGCACCCCTCCCTTAACATATGAATGCAGACCTGTGCCCCTCCTTCGCTGAAGCTACGGAGGATAAGCTTGTACCTTGTGCCTTGTACCTTGTGCCTTGTACCTTGTGCCTTGTACCTTGTGCCTTGTACCTTGTGCCTTGTAC
>JBGATE010000206.1:0-4868 GCA_044229375.1 Chitinophagaceae bacterium | reverse complement strand
CCGGATGGAAAAACAGTGGAGGCAGAAGCCGCTCACGGAACCGTCACCCGTCATTACCGGATGCACCAGCAGGGTAAAAAGACCAGTACCAATCCCATTGCCAGCATTTTTGCCTGGACAAGGGGTCTTGCCTTCCGCGGCAAGCTCGACCACAACCAGGCTCTGATTGATTTTGCCAATGCACTCGAGTCGGTTTGTATCTCCACAGTGGAGGAAGGTAAAATGACGAAGGACCTGGCTGTTTGTATCCATGGTAATAAAGTCAGCCACGGCGAACATTACCTGTACACGGAAGAGTTCCTGGATGCCATTGACCAGAACCTTCAAAAGAAACTAAACTGATACCAGCCAGAAAATTGTAATACGGATTCCCCGGCAATCGCCGGGGTTTTTTATTTCAAATGATCCTGCCGGCAAAATGGGTATACGGGGAAGGCAAAAAACAACGTCGCTTACATTTATTCCATTAACAATGTCGCGAAACCGAAATCGCAATCTTCCTGGTATGCCAGTCAACTAATTTCAAATCCACTTCACCGCATTCTTTTTTATTTTGCAAACCATTTGCTTGTGATCACCTGAACGAATAACAGGAACATGGAAACCCACGAATACATTGTCAGAAATGCCAGCCCCCGTGAATATGACGAGATCGGGAAGTTGATGATACGGGTCTATTCCCAACTGGATGGATTTCCCAAAGAAGAAGAGCAACCCGGTTATTACCGGATGCTTGCCCATATCGGGGAACAGACCCAAAAACCGGGAACTGAATTACTCGTAGCCGTTACCCCTGATGATAAAATAGCGGGAGCCGTCGTTTATTTCAGGGAGATGCAGTATTATGGTTCGGGCGGTACGGCAACCGGGGAAAAAAACGCATCCGGTTTCCGGCTACTGGCGGTAAGCCCTGAATACAGGGGAAAAGGAATTGGCAAATTATTGACGGTTGCCTGTATCAGTAAAACCCGGAACAATAATATCTCCCAACTGATCATTCATACAACTAAAGCCATGCAGACCGCATGGGCCATGTATGAAAAACTGGGTTTTAAAAGATCGGAGGACCTCGACTTCCTGCAGGGGGATCTACCTGTTTTCGGATTTCGGTTAATGCTTTGAGAAAACGGGTGGATGCCTTTGTGTGCCCTAGCAGCAAATTGATCTATCCGGGCCATTCTAAACAATTTAACAGATTCAAAAATCATATAATACGTATGCGCACAGCAGACCGGGATTTCACAGCCTGCAGCATTTATCTCTGCCACTCAATCCCATAACCACACTTTAATCTCCCCGGGTCTCCCACGACTCCTAACCCCTGGCTCCTGACTCCTGACTCTCTCCTGCCCGCTCTTGCCTAACTGAAAACTTTTACTAAATTCGCTGCTACCCGGCCCATGAAAAGGCCGTTTAAATTGATAAGTATGAGGATCACCACCCTGATTGTAGCAACCCTGTCCGTATTGTCTGCCACCGCTCAACCCATGCCGCTGCCTGCGTACAGCATTCAGAATGTGCCCCTCCCGGAATCCATGAACAAACAGGTTTGCATCTCCGGCATGAAGTATATGGACGGCAAACTCTTTTTCGCCTCGGAAAGATGCCCGGTGATCTTTGCGGCCGACCCTTCCACGGGTGCCATTACGCAGACGATCCATATCAATGTCCCCCAGTTTTTTGAAATGGAAGGTCTGACCTCCTATAAAAATAAACTGTATTCGGTATCCGAAAATATCGCGGCCATTTATGAGATCAGCCCAGCCGACGGTGCCTTGCACCAGGTACAAACCTCGGCCCCCCTGTCACCCAAATCCAAAAGCGGGGACGGCATGGAAGGCATTGCCGCCAATGAAACCAATAACAAATTTTACCTGCTTCGGGAAAGGAACGAGGAAATGACATTTTCACAGATATGGACCTTCAGTATCGAGCCCGGCAGCGATGACAATAGTTTCAGCCTGAAATATGAATCGATGATCGAATTACCCCTGCAAAATCCGCAGTGGCGTTATTCCGATATCTGTTATGACAGCGAGAACGACCGGCTGCTCTGCCTGAAATCCTACTCAAAGGGTAAACTGCGGCAGCAGTTTGTAGAAGCCATTGAGATAGACAAGAACGGGACCCTCCAAAAAGAAACCTTAAAGAACATAAACGTTGAGCGTTTCTCCGAGATATCCAATGAATACAAGGACCAGGACTACAGCATGAACCTCGAAGGTATCACGATCGACCCCGACGGTAATATCTGGATCGTGAGCGATAACACTTCCGGAAAGGCACAATGCGACCTGCCTGCCAAAGAAAAGACCATATTACTGCAACTGATAAAAAAGTAATCACCGGATTAAACATCTCTTTCCAGATCCTTTCCTGTACCGTAAATTGGCGGTATGGTTACCCAGCTATCTGCCCGTAGAATGACCATGGCCTTCATTGCGATGATGGCATGGTTCGCGTTGGCCCTTCAGTTGTATATTTTGCTTCGTAACGGACCTGCTTCAGGGATAAGACCCATCGCATCTCTGATCAATTTCCTGAGTTATTTCACCATCCTCTGTAACCTGCTGGTGGCTATCAGCCTGTCGGTAATTTGGCTGTCGCCCCAATCTTCTGCCGGAAAGTTCTTTTCCCGTGTGAAATCTCAAACCGCGATCGCGGTCTATATTTTCATCGTAGGCCTGGTGTATAATCTTGTATTACGCAATATCTGGTCTCCCACGGGATGGCAATTGCTGGCTGATAACCTGCTGCATGTGCTGGTGCCGGTGGCTTATCTGCTTTACTGGTTCACCTTTACGCAACGGAAAATACTGGAATGGCCGGATATATTACCCTGGCTTATCTTTCCCGCAATCTACCTTGTCTATTCACTGCTCAGAGGAGCGGTCACCGGCTGGTACCCCTACCCCTTTGTTCATGCCGGTCAACTGGGTTATACAAAAGTAGCCCTGAACTCGTTGCTGGTATTGATAGCCTTTACGCTGGCAGGCCTGGGGATGATCTTTGTCAACAGAAGAACAAAAAGAATAACCCCGGCAAAAAGTTAAAACAATGTTTCCCTGCACCGGAAAACAACCGTTTGGCATGGAATTACGACATTGTGATAGGAAATGAAACGATCCTTATTGATATTGTTCCTGGCAGGCCTGACCTCACCACTTTTCTCCCAGAAAGTGGACAGCATCTATTTTCACCTGTATACCGACAGCCTGAAAAAAGGGCAGTACAACTATATTAATGTGGACGGAAAACTCCCCAACGGACGCTGGATGCCACTTACGTCAAAAGAGATACAGTTCTCCTGTCCTACGGCCAGCTTCGACGGGAATGAACTCATCCTGCCCGAAGATTTCAAAGACAGGAAAGTGACCGTAAAAGCGGTGCTGAAAAGTAATCCCTCTGTCTGGATAGAAAAAACGATCTGGATCAAACAAACTCCCGATGGCCCCCTGCCGACGAAGGAAGAAATCCTGAACGGCACAGTCCCCAAAAAAACAAAAAGAAAGAACGACCGTTGATGTAAGGAACTGTTGCGACCCTGTTTAGTATCTTTTGAACTACATGGGCATCCCTACGTTTTCAATTAATAATCCGATTATTAATAAAAAAACCCACCGTGCAGGCGGGTAAATCTGTTTTGGGCCAATAAACCGTAATTACATTGTCTTTTTCGCGTCTTCCAGGAATTTTGCCAGCCCGATATCGGTCAGCGGGTGCTTGAGCAGGCCCAGGATCGAATCCAGCGGGCAGGTGCAGACATCGGCACCGGCCTCCGCGCATTTAACGATATGCAGCGCGTTACGGATAGAGGCGGCCAGTATCTGGGTCTTGAAACCCTGTAGTGTATAAATATTTGATATCTGCGAGATCAGTTCAATCCCATCCCAGTTACTGTCGTCAATTCTTCCGATAAACGGGGAAAGATAAGTGGCACCGGCCTTGGCGGCCAGGATGGCCTGTCCCGCTGAAAAAACCAGGGTACAATTGGTCTTGATGCCATTCTCCGAAAACCATTTTATGGCCTTCACCCCATCCTTTATCATCGGTACTTTCACGACGATATTCGGGTGTATCGAGGCGAGTTTCATTCCTTCATCAATGATGCCCTTGAGGTCCGTGCTGATCACTTCGGCGCTGATATCACCGTCCACCATTTCACAAATGGTCTTATAGTGATTCATAATGGCCGCTTCACCCTTGATACCTTCTTTGGCCATTAAGGAAGGATTGGTGGTCACCCCATCCAGTATTCCTAATTCATTGGCTTCTTTGATTTGAGCAAGGTTGGCCGTGTCGACGAAGAATTTCATGTGGTTGGTTTTAAGACAAACAATCCGCCTTCGCTAATTTATCCATCGAAGCTTTGGCTTAGCTGGAAGCCAGGGCGGACAAAAGAAAAAAATGGCAGGCTTATTACATCGCACCGCTCAACCACCTACTCTTGCTGCCTTCCGGCCCTGGGAGGATTCAGCAGGAGCTGGTCGTGTAAGACCTGCCGGCGCAAATATACGGCAGCAGCATTAAATGGCATGAGATAAAGCGTCACGAAAGGATCAAAAAATCTATGGGATCGTACCTCCCCGAAACGGGTAAAAACGGGGATTTAGCGCTGGAACATGGAACCAATCCTTGTATACCCGATGAGTTCGTCGGAACGGGCGCCAAACTGACGAAAATACACCAGGATCATATAATTATTCTCGGCGCCCCAGTAGTTACCTTCCGTGTTTTCCAGTGTCGCAACCATATTCTTTTTATCGGTCAGTGTGACATAGGAATAATTATAATAACCCTGTTTCAGGTACAGTGCCTTCTCATACACCCCTTTCTCTTCATTGAACTCCAATCGCGAATCATCATTT
>JBGATE010000205.1:0-4920 GCA_044229375.1 Chitinophagaceae bacterium | reverse complement strand
CCATTATTGATTACGTATTACTAATTATTAATTCCCCAACACCCCATGTCACTCAGAGATAAATTCACCGGCACAGGCATCGCGATCGTAACTCCTTTTCACGAGGATGGAAAGATCGATTGGGAGAGTTTTGCCAAATTGATCGAACACTGGGTGAACGGAAAAGTGGAGTACCTCGTCGTACTCGGTACCACGGGCGAGAGTGCAACGGTACACGGTACGGAAAAACAGGAAGTGCTCACATTTGTAGCAAGAGAAATTGCGGGTCGCTGTCCCCTTGTAGCGGGAATAGGTGGGAATGATACACATGAAGTGATTGAGGCTTTCAACAATTTCGACCTTGGCGGCTATGACGCCATCCTTTCCGTTAGCCCTTATTACAATAAACCCAACCAGGAAGGACTCTATCAACACTACAAGGCGCTCAATGCCGCAACGCCCCTTCCCATTATCATGTATAATGTGCCCGGGCGCACGGGGCAAAGCGTGACAGCGGAAACACAGCTTCGCATCGCGCATGACCTAAAGAATATTTTTGCTACCAAAGAGGCCAGCGGCAATTTTGACCTGATCAGCCAGATCCTTAAAAACAAACCGGCAGACTTCATGGTCATCAGCGGGGACGACCCGGTCACACTGCCAATGATCGCAGCCGGGGCTGAAGGACTGATCTCCGTGGTGGCCAACGCCTACCCGCTGGAATACTCCAATATGGTCCGGCTTTGCCTGCAGGGTAATTTTGATGCGGCCCGCCCGTTGCATGAAAAATATATCGATATCATCGCCTCCATGTTTGCCGAAGGAAGTCCCAGCGGTGTAAAGGCCTACCTGGCCGAAATGGGACTTTGCCGGAATACATTCCGGCTGCCGGTATGGAAAGTAAGTGAGAAGCATCAGCAAAAGATCAGGGAACTGATGAGATCGGTTGAACTGGTAAATGTGTAAAACCTGTCATGACGAGGTACCTTTTTACAATGGCAGCTTTTGGGTTGCTGACGGTTGCTGCGGCGCAGACTACACGGATCGGAATAAGAAATTTTCCCGAAAGTAATACGGTCGGCGGGAGCATCTATATCGCCGGATCTTTCAATGGCTGGAATCCGCGGGATGAACAGTATAAGTTTCAAACCGGCGCAAATGGTAATCACTTCATTGAGCTGAAACTTGTTAAGGGTACCTACGAATACAAGATCACCCGAGGTGGCTGGGATAAAGTGGAAAAAAGAAGGAATTGCCAACCGGCAATTGGTGGTGGATGGGGATAGCGAAGTTTTCATAACTATAGAGGGATGGCAGGACCGGTTTTCCGGCGGTGCCTGGAGATCTACGGCAGGAAAAAATGTACAGATCCTGGATACGGCATTTTTCATCCCGCAACTGAATAAAACCAGGAGGGTATGGGTGTACCTGCCGGAAACGTATACGACCTCTAGAAAACGTTTTCCTGTATTATACATGCACGACGGGCAAAATGTGTTTGAAGACAGCAGTTCCTTTTCCGGCGAATGGGGTGTGGATGAATTCATGGATACAACCATTGCCCGGCAATCCATCATTGTGGCGGTAGATCATGGGGGACCTGACAGGATACGGGAGTATTGTCCGTACGATATGGAACGTTTCGGTAAAGGAGCGGGCGATCCATACGCGGATTTCCTGGTGAATACATTAAGACCTTATATCAATAAAAAGTTCAGGACAAAGAAGTGCAGGAAAAATACATTTATTGCCGGAAGCTCCATGGGCGGACTGATCTCGATGTACGCCACGCTGAAATATCCCAAAGTGTTTGGCGGCGCCGGTGTTTTTTCCCCGGCATTTTGGATCGGGCCGAAGATCTTTGATGAGATCAAAGCAAAAGGCAAAAAAGTAAGGTCCAGGATCTATTTTTATGCCGGGCTGCAGGAGGGAGAATCGATGGTTCCATTAACAATGAAGGCGCATGAAGAAATGTACGAGGTCTCCCGGTCAAAAATACGTACCGTTATCCGCCAGGAGGGGAAACATAATGAAGCGAGGTGGAGGTTGGAGTTTCCGTTGTTTTATGAATGGCTGATGGATTAGTTGCAGTCGGCAGTCTGCAGTCGGCAGCCAGCAGTCGGCAGTCGGGCAGTCTTGCAGTCGGGCAGTCTTGCAGTCGGGCAGTCATGCAGTAAGGCAGTTATGCAGTCGGGCAGTCATGCAGTTTCAATAATGACACTTCGATCTGTAGTCCACTAACTCTGAACTCTGAACTCTGAACTCTGAACTCTGAACTCTGAACTCTGAACTCTGAACTCTGAATTCTGAACTCTGAACTCTGAACTCCGAACTCAAACATTATAAGCCACACCTTCCAGCGCCAGTTCCGTATTCGGAAAGATCTCCCGGGCTTCCTGTTCAAATTCTTCCAGGGTGTCGTATTTACTGCTGAAATGCCCGATCAGTAATTTTTTAACACCTGCTTTTTGGGCCAGCAGCGCTGCCTGTTTGCTGGTAGAATGAAAACGGGCCTCCGCTCTTTCACGAAGATTGTCGAGGTAGGTGGTCTCGTGGTAGATCATATCCGCTCCCTGTATATGCGGGATCAGCGATTCATCATATTTCGTATCTGCGCAGAACGCATAACTTCTGCAGGGGTCACCCGGAAATGTTACCAACTCGTTTTTGATCACCGCCCCGTCTTTTCGGGTATAATTTTCCCCATGTGTCAGCCGTTCGTAAAACGCCAACGGAATACCCATTTCCCTTGCTTTTACCGGGTCAAGTTTTCGGGGTGGCCTTTTCTCCGTAAAACTGAAACCATAACACTCGATACGATGATTCGTGCGGAAGCACTTAACCAGGAATTTTTCCGTATCCAGTAAGGTCGCCGGCCCGGTGACGGCATGAAAATGCAGGGGGTAACAGATCCGGGTATCCGCCACCTTTAATTGCAGTTCAACGATCCCCTGCAGGGGCGCTGGTCCGAAAACATGGAGTTCCTGCTGGTGACTCAACAGGCTAAGTGTATTGATCAGACCCACCAGCCCGAAATAATGGTCGCCGTGGAGATGGGAAATGAAAATATGCGAGATCTTGCTTCGCCGGACCTTGTAATTGATCAGTTGTATCTGTGTTCCCTCACCGCAATCCACCAGGTAGTTGCTGCCATCGTAGGTTACTACCTGGCTGGTCGGGTGCCGGTCAAAGGCAGGAACCGCAGAATTATTTCCGAGTATCGTAACAGCGAACATGAATGGTATGATTCAAATTTGAAAACAAAAACTAAGACCAAAACGATTGGGAAAGTGTTGCTTTTGTCATTCGAAATAGTTCTTTTTACTCAGTCCCCGGTTTGCAGTCGTGCAGTCTTGCAGTTTCAATAAAGAAACTACGATCCGAAGTCCACCAACTCTGAACTCCGAACTCTGAACTCCGAACTCCGAACTCTGAACTCCTAACTCCTAACTCTCCCCAAACATCTCCCTCTCGATCTCTTCCATCTGCACAATATCCCAGGCCTCGCTCTGGGTGGGTGTTACATTCATCATTTCCAGCAGTTCATGCTGATCCAGGAAATCCTCTACGGGTTGCTGCAGTTCGCAGATAACGAAAGAGGCCCCGTTTTCATAAAACTTTTGCTGTATATATACCAGTTTTTCGGCAGCCGTTACGTCTATTACCGTAGTGTCTTTAAGTACTAAAACGAGGTTTTTAACGTCATTTTGGAGGTAAGGCATCAAACAATCGGCCAATTGTTCTGTCATTGTAGCAGACAGGGAGGGCTCGGCCACCGTGATGACATGGAATTTCTCTTTGGTACTTGTTTTGACATTCATAGTTCTTGAATTAAGCTGGTTCCTTTGCCGCCGGGTGGAAAACTGGCAAAACCCGGGGCTTTAGACAACTTAAATTATCAACATTCCGTTTATAATTACGGTCAAACAGGAACCAAATTTATTTGTTAATATTGTAGCACAACCAATTATCTCAAATGGATAACAATTTTTCAGCACAGGTAAAAGAGATCATCTCTTTCAGCAGGGAAGAGGCACTACGCCTTGGGAACGACTTTATCGGCACGGAGCACCTCCTGCTCGGCCTGATAAGGGAGGGGGATAATACGGCCGTCCGTATCCTGAAGAGCTTTAATGTGGATCTTTACGAACTACGAAAAGAGATTGAGCTTGCCGTAAAAGATAAGACCGGTAAGAATATCGCTAATATCAACAGCCTGCCCCTTACCAAGCAGGCGGAAAAAGTGATCCGGGTAACGGTCCTGGAGGCCAAGGCGCTTAAAAGCACCACCGTGGAGACCGAGCACCTGATGCTCTCCATCTTAAAGAACAAGGAAAACATTGCAACACAGATATTAAACCAGTTTGACGTGGACTACGACCTTTTCCGGCAGGAACTGGGCATCGTGAAATCAAACGATCCCCGCGCCGAATTCCAGGATGAGAACGAAGATGATTTTGACGAAGAGAAAAAATATTCCCAGTCAAAAGGCAGCGCAAAACAGGGTGCCTCCAAAAGCAAGACCCCGGTGCTGGATAACTTCGGCCGCGATATCACGAAGATGGCGGAATTGGGTGCACTCGACCCGATCGTGGGTCGTGAATCCGAGATCGAAAGGGTTTCACAGATCCTTTCCCGCCGGAAAAAGAACAACCCCATCCTGATCGGTGAACCCGGCGTGGGTAAGACTGCCATTGTGGAAGGTCTGGCGCTACGGATCGTACAAAGAAAAGTTTCACGTGTTTTATTTGACAAACGCGTGATCTCACTCGACCTGGCTGCGCTGGTAGCGGGCACCAAATACCGGGGGCAATTCGAGGAAAGGATGAAGGCGATCATGAACGAACTGGAGAAAAACCGGGATGTAATTCTCTTTATCGATGAATTGCATACCATCGTGGGAGCAGGCGGCGCCAGTGGTTCTCTCGATGCCAGCAATAT
>JBGATE010000204.1:0-4922 GCA_044229375.1 Chitinophagaceae bacterium | reverse complement strand
ACCTTTGCGCCCATGGTGGACATTGGCCGTGATCCCCGCTGGGGCAGGGTGATGGAAGGTGCGGGGGAGGATCCTTTCCTGGGATCGCAGATCGCAACGTCAAGGGTTAAAGGGTTCCAGGGCAACGGACTTGGCCATACGGATGCGGTTATGGCCTGCGCCAAACATTTCGCAGCGTATGGCGCCGCAGTTGGCGGAAGAGATTATAACAGCGTGGACATGAGTTTGCGCCAATTGCATGAGACCTACCTGCGGCAACATTGATGAATTCCTTTAACGACCTGAACGGTATCCCTGCCACCGGTAATAAATACCTGCAAAGAGATGTATTAAAGGGTTTGTGGAGGTTCAGGGGTTTTGTGGTGAGTGACTGGGGCAGCATCGGCGAAATGATCAATCATGGTTATGCGAAGAACAATTATGAGGCGGCGTTCCTGGCGATGAGCGCAGGGAGCGACGTGGATATGGAAAGCCGTAGTTACAGGGATAACCTGGCCAGGCTGGTCAGGGAGGGAAAATTGAAAATGCAACTGGTGGATGACGCGGTAAGAAGGGTGTTGAAAAAGAAATTCGAACTGGGACTCTTTGATGATCCTTTCAGGTACTGTAATGAAAATAGGGAGCAACTTGTACTGAAAGATCCTGCACATCGTATTGCGGCAAGGGAGATGGCCGGGAAAAGCATTGTGCTGTTGAAAAATGAGAACCATGTGTTACCGGTGAACGGCCGGTACGGGACCATCGCGCTGGTCGGCCCTTTTATAAAAGCAGTGCGGGATAACCTGGGTTTCTGGAGTATGGAGTGGCAGGATGATTCCGCCACGATTGTAACACAATGGGAAGGAATTCACAGAAGAGCCGGTGCTGCAACAAACCTGCTTTATGCGAAGGGATGTGCCATAAACGACACATCAACGGCAGGGTTCGCGGAAGCCGTGGAGACGGCAATGAAAGCCGACCTGGTCATCCTGAGTATCGGGGAAGCCAGGGACATGAGCGGTGAAGCCAAAAGCAGGAGCAGCCTTCAACTCCCCGGTGTGCAGGAAGAACTGGTGAAAGCGATTCTTGCAACCGGTAAACCAGTTGTGGTTATGATCAATGCCGGGAGGCCGCTGGTCTTTAACCGGGTGGCCGATCAGGTGCCGGCCATTCTTTATACCTGGTGGCTGGGAACAGAAGCCGGCAATGCCATCGCCGATGTATTGTTCGGTGATCGCAACCCCTCGGCGAAATTGCCCATGACCTTTCCCCGGACCGAGGGACAAATACCGATCTATTATAATTATTACAATACCGGGCGCCCGGCCAGGAGCGACAGTGACCGTAATTATGTTTCTGCATACATAGATCTGCCAAACGACCCCAGGTATCCTTTTGGTTATGGGTTAAGTTATACCGGCTTTTCATACAGTGAGATCAGGCTGGATAAGAAACAGTTCGGACCAGGGGAAAGTATAACCGCTTCGGTTACTATTTCCAATACGGGGGCTTATGACGGGGAGGAGATCGTACAATTATACACCCGGGATATGGTGGGTTCGGTAGTGCGGCCGGTCAAAGAGCTGAAGGGATTTCAAAAGATATTTCTGAAAAAGGGAGAATCCCGGGAGGTTAGTTTCACGATAACGGCAGATCAACTTCGTTTTTATGACGACCGGCTCCGGTATATTTATGAGCCCGGTGATTTTAAGATCTTTATCGGAGGTAATAGCCGTGATGTTAAAGAGGCAGGTTTTGTATTGTTGAAAAACAGGGTCTCCCGTTTGGCAGGGAAAAAAGCTCCCGATGTGATAACACCGGGAGCTGAGAGGAATGTTCGGTAAGGCTACTTGTGCTCTTTAAGATAATTGCACACATTCTCCGCCACTTTCCTGCCCTGCAGCTTTCCAATTTCAATGGACGGACGGAAATGGATCCCCCCGTATAACCTGGACATGCCGGCTTCGGTTCCCGCTTCTTCAAAACTGTTATAATTCCTCGCGCTCATACCCAGGAATTCATAGGTATTATCAGTAAAGGAATAATTTTTACTGAATACAAACTCAAGGGCAAAAGCGGCAGCGCCCGAAAGGGTGGCATGTGCTGCGGAATATTCCGGGTGATTGGGGGTTGTTATAAACGAGTTCCATCCGGGCTGGCCCATGTATTTCCGGATATAGGTTACCGGTCGCAACTGGCTGTATTTGTATTTTGTCTTCCAGCAACTGATGGTAGCATCGTTCATGCTGATGCCCAGCAAGAGATAGGCATTGGCCGCCTTGAACAGTGATGATTTCTCTTTTTCCAGCACTTGTTTCAATACCGAGAACCAGTGACCAAAGGCGCTGACATATTTCCCGTTGGGCGCGTCATCCCAGAAATTGGCTATGAATTTTTGCTCGTTGGTCAGCGATTGCGATATATCATAAACGTCCTTTACCATATTATGGAACGGTGTACCCGGGATTTTTGAAAATGCGATCGGAGCGGCCGGGATGGTTTCCATGATGCTGCCTGGCACGATGCTGCGGTTATTACCCCAACCTGCCAGCAATGCGTTTGCGAATGCCGGGGGAGTGGGCTCCCAGTATCCTTCTCCCAGTAAACTATAAGGGATCGAAGCAAGGGTAGCTCCGTCTGTCTCACTCCACCGGATGACGGATGCAGCCACCTGCCTGCCCCAGTTACGGGAAATCTCCAGTTTTTGACTGTTCTTTTCTTCCCCGGTAAACCGGTCCTGGTAGACCACTTCCAGGGAGTCGATCCGCTGAATGTTGGCCGTGTTGCCACTGTACCAGGCTCTCATCATACTGGCCAGGCTGGCATTGGCCGCGGCCGGGGCGAATAATAACTGCTGTGAGGGCGCGATTGGTAACTGAAAATCTCCGTTCAGCAGGCTGGCGATGCTCTTGTTTTTGTTATCAGCTGCGGCAACGGTTTCATATAAAGCCACACCGGTATAGGCAAAATGCCGGGAAAAGGCCGGATGCGGCACCCCGGTGGTATTGCGGATCAGCCGGAGATGCAGCCCGATCCAGTCACTGATAAGACCGGCTTCGTATTTGGATCTGACCTCATTTTCATATCCGTATTTGGTACAGGAGGTAAAGACCGTCAGTAAAATCGAAATGATTAAAATGAACTTTTTCATGTTTGATAAGGTTTGTGCTTTTGAGGTAATTATTTTTCTGCCAGGAAGACCAGGAACTGGTTTTGGAGGAAGTGAAGGTCTTCGGTTATACGGAAAGCGCGCAGGGCTTTCGCGATCACTGCTTCCACTGTTTGAGGGTCACTGTTATTCACTGCGGCGGCAGCAGGACCGGTACCCATGAAACTTTTTACACCGTCGCCCAGGCTGGCATACAGGAAGGGACAGGCCACTTTTGTTTTTCTGACCACTTTCAATCCGGTCTTTTCGCAAATTGTTTCTATTCTTCCATCTTCGGAAAGGGCGAAGGGACCCGGTGTGCCGGGCGGGGGAGGAGGCAATAAGGTGCCAATGGCTTTCAGCACTTCTGTGGCATCACTCATTTCGGGTTTGTCCCAGATGCCCATCAGCAGGCGCCCGCCCGGTCTTAATACCCTTTTTGTTTCTGACAGTGCATTTTCAAAACTTCCTGCATACTGCAGTGAATTGAAGGCGGTGAGGGCATGAAAACTGTTATCGGCAAAGGGCAGTGCTTCAAGGTCTTCCTCGAGGAAATTGTTTTGCGGGTTACGCTGGCGGGCTATTTCCAGCAATCCGGGTGCCGCATCCACACCGATCACCTGTGCACCGGTTTCGATGGCCATGCTGCTGAAAAGACCGGATCCGCATCCGGCGTCCAGTAATAACTGCTCATCTGTAAGGTCAAGTTGTTTCAGTGCTTCTCTGTACATGGGGAGGAACCAGGGCTCGAAATGCCGGGCCCAGTACTTCGGTGCAGCGCTCCACAGTTTTCCCTGAATTGTTTTTGTGCTCATTGTAATAGGTTTAATGTTTAGAGCACAAAACTAGAATGGCCCGGTATGGGAGGCATTACTCAAAAGTCCATTGATCTGACTGGAAAGTTCAAACGGTTGTTTGCTGCTTCACGCTGGCAGGCGTGACGCCGAAATACTGGCGGAAGGAACGGCTGAAATGTGAGGGATTTTCAAACCCGGATTCAAAAGCCGTTTCACCAACGGTCTTTCCCAGGTTGCGGAGAAGGTGCATGCCGTGGTTGAGCCGTTTTTCCATCAGCCATTTTCCAGGGGAAGTATTAAAGATGCGCTGGAAATCCCTTTTAAAGGCCGAGAGGCTCCGGGCGCTCAGTTGGGCAAATTCCTCCAGTTTAAGGTTGTAACAGAAATTTTCTTCCATCACATTTTGCAACGATACGGATTGTGGTTCCTGTAAAACAGAATTGAAATAGGAAAGCAATTCGCTGTTGGCCGGGTTATCTGCAATAGTGAGCACGAGTTCCCTGAACTTAAGTTCCAGTAAAGACGGGTCCGGTTCCTTACTCGCGTCAAAATGCGTCATCATCGAATGGAAGAAAACCTGTAAGGCTGAGTTATTATCAACCGGAATCACCTGGTTGAATTTTTTTTCATTCCTTGTAAGGGGGGTGGATTTACTTTTGAGCACTTTAGCCAGGAATTCATCCGGTATAAAAAAGATGATCAGGCAAAAATTGCTGTCGAAGAACTGCTCCACAATACAGGCTCCTTTCCGGACAAAAATGCAAGTTCCTGTCCGGAGATCATAAGAACCGTGGGCAGTATGCCAGATCTTTCTTCCCTCCTTCACATAAACGAAATAATTAAACCGGCTCCAGATGTCATGCCGTTTATTTTCCAGGGGGCAGTTATACACGGAAATAAGGGACTCACCGCAGCTTAACTGCCGGAAATAACGTGGGTTACTTAATATTTGACCGTATAGATTAATCAAGAGATTAAGTTGCAGGACAAATTTAAGG
>JBGATE010000203.1:0-4952 GCA_044229375.1 Chitinophagaceae bacterium | reverse complement strand
ATGCCACCTTTACCCTTTTCTCCATTGAAATTTTCGGGGCTGATGGAGCGGGTCCGGGCATCAGAGAGCCGGTACAGGTTACCCATATTCACATCAATGCCGTTGAATTTTTGCTGGGCCAGCGCCGGGATCCCGGCCAGTATACAGAGTATACCAAGCAGTCGTTTCATGATGGTTGTTTGAAGATGAGGAAGAAAGGGAAGTTACGGAAATCGGTAATGTACTCCATGGCAATTCACGAACTTTGCCGTCTAAAATCAATGAAGATGGGAATACTGCAACAGGAATTTGACGCGTACCGCAGCCGAATGAATGAAGTGATCCTCAGTAAGAACAACCTGGTCATGAAGCGGCTCTGGAATCTGGATACTAATACGTATGAAGACGGGGCGCTGGACAAAAAAACCAAGGAAATGCTGGGCCTGGTGGCCAGTATGGTGCTGCGCTGCGACGACTGTATCAAATACCACCTGGGCAAATGCCATGAACTGGGCGTAAATACTCCAGAGATGTATGAGATTTTCGCCGTTGCCAATATTGTCGGGGGTACGATTGTGATCCCCCATACCCGCCGGGCGGCCGAGTACTGGGAGGAACTGATCGGGGGCAAATAGGCAACCTGATAAAAATCAGCCAGAAAGGGGCTTTGCATCTGGCCGCTGTTTTTTATATTTGTAGGAACCCGTAACAATATGAGTGAAACAATTGCTACAGCTTTAACCGCTAAGGATTTTGCAACCGACCAGGAAGTACGCTGGTGCCCCGGTTGTGGTGACTATTCGATTCTTGCCCAGGTGCAGAAAATCATGCCTTCACTGGGCATTCCCAAAGAGGATATCGTGGTGATCTCCGGTATCGGCTGCAGCAGCCGTTTCCCGTACTACATGAAAACCTATGGCATGCACTCGATCCATGGCCGTGCTACGGCTGTTGCTTCGGGCCTGAAAGCTGCCCGCCCCGACCTGAGTGTCTGGATCGTGACTGGCGATGGCGACGGTCTCAGTATCGGTGGCAACCACACCATCCACCTGCTGCGCCGGAATTTCAATGTTAACCTGCTCCTGTTCAATAACCAGATCTATGGGCTGACCAAAGGGCAATATTCTCCCACATCGGAAGAACATAAGGTGACCAAGTCAACTCCCTACGGCAGTATTGACCACCCCTTCAATCCGGCTGCGCTGGCCATGGGCGCTGATGCTACTTTCGTAGCCCGCAGTATGGACCGTGACCCCAAGCATTTGCAGGAAATGCTGATGCGGAGTTACAAGCATAAAGGCGCATCATTCCTGGAGATCTACCAGAACTGTAATATTTTCAACGACGGGGCTTTTGAAGTATTTACGGAGAAAGCTACTAAACCGGATAACACCCTTTTCCTCGAGCAGGGCAAACCCCTGGTTTTCGGTGCGAAAATGGATAAGGGCATCAAGCTGGACGGATTCCATCCTGTAATTGTCGACCTCAGCAATGGTGGCAGCACCAGCGACCTGTGGGTTCACGACGAGAAGGATTTCTATAAAGCGCAGATCCTCACCCGGATGTTTGATGATCCCCGTGTGGAAGGGCACCTGCCCCGTCCTTTTGGGGTATTTTATGAAACTGATCGGGCTTGTTATGATGACCTGCTTACCAAGCAGATCGAAGATGTTGTCGCCGCCAAGGGCAAAGGCAATCTCGACAAGCTCCTCCGGGGTAATGAAACCTGGACGATCGCTTAAATATTATTGAAAAAGCAATACGATGCAGCGGGATCCCCGCTGCATTTTTTTTGGGTATAGGCAAAAAAAAGGCCAGCGATGGAAATCGCCGGCATGTGCTTACCTCTGAAACCACAAAAAGAAAGAAGCTCAGGCCTTTGGGGCCTACCGGAGGGGTTTCAGTTTTGCAGTCATGTTGTAACTGCGCTCCGGTAACTTTTCATTTATCCGATGCCGGGTTCAATGGAACCACAGTCAGTATTGGTTACAAAAAAGATAACAGGCTACGGGTTCAACGTACTTTTCGGGGTAACAGGATCAGCGGTGCGGGTATGCATCTATTTCAATTCCTTACGGAAATGCAGACATCTGGTAAACGGGAAATTGGAGAACCGGAAATTGGATGGTTGTGAAGTGGAAGTTGGATCAGAGGACTATCAGATACCGGCAGTTGTAGTGTGTCCGGCAACGGTGCTAAAGTATAAAGTGTTTTCCGAATATTCAATTATTTCCTGAAAAAATTTTCCCCGCATTGCACAGTAAAGCAGGGACTTGTCCCAGATCAAATTGCGTCTGATGCCGCTATTCAGGAAAGACTTGTATTGAGCTCTTTTTCAGCGGCTTTGAAAATCTTCTCCTTCTTGTAATTATACCACCATTCAGGAGCGGTCCGCTTCAGGAGGGTATCAATGTTCCGCATGCCTACGATGTTCCAGACACCCTTCAGCTTGCCACCCAGGGAGGGCTGTAAAGCCCTCAGGCTCATGGCAAAGCCACTGTCGAGATACTCCATATGATGCCAGTATCCTCCTGGCATGAAAAGGGTGTCGCCATGATCGAGGATGATTTCCAGTCCACGGGCTTTTTCCAGGGCCGGGAACTTTCCTGTGTCCACTTTACTCTTTACCGGATCAGCGTAATTGCTGAAATCGGCCAGGCTCAGTACTTCATAGGGCTTGCGGTAAAGTTTATGCTGTTCTTCAAAGGGGAATAACAGCACCCGTTTACGACCCATGAATTGTGTATGGAAAATATGGGAGAGGTCGATATCAAAGTGCATATGGGTTATGGAACCCTGGCCGCCTACAAACAGCATCGGTACCCTTTTTACAAATCCCTTCATGAGATGATCGGGCCAGGTGAAATCCTGAGTAAGCTGGGGGGCATGACTGAAAATATTAAAGAGGAAAATACGCCAGGCTGCGGGGCCGCTGCGGATCATATCGATATATTCTCCGAAAGTGGTATAGTCGTCTGCCTTGTTGATGGGGGTATAGGCATCACTCTTTACATTATTATAGATCCCGACTTTTTTTTCACCGACTATGGCCTTGAAGTAATCCCAGTTCCATTTGTTCATGGCCACCCAGTCTTTGGAGAGGTCCTTGATGACCACCGGAATGCCGGGTTTGTAATATTTTGACTGGAACTCCGCCGGGGTTATGGACTGGACTACATCTACAGGGCTTAACTGCATAAGCGGTTAATTTTCGGCAAATTTAATACTAATTTCATGTATCCAAACGCTTGTTCGCAGGCCTGATTTCCGGTTTAACAAACTGCTGACAAGACAATTAGGAAGAAAAATCCCATATGTTATCCCTTCATATACACCCTGTCAATCCGCAAGCCAGGAATGTGCATACATTGGTGGAACAGCTCCGCAAAGGAGGAGTGATGATCTATCCGACGGATACGGTTTATGGGCTGGGTTGTGATATTTTCCAGCCCAAGGCTATTGAACGGATCTGCAGGATCAAGCATATTGATCCGTTAAAGGTGCAGCTCTCTTTTGTATGTGCCGATCTGAGCGACCTGAGCCGTTATACCAAGAGTATTGATACCCCTTTGTACCGGATGCTGAAAGCTTATCTGCCAGGGCCATATACATTTATCCTTCCGGCCAGCAAGGAGGTGCCGAAGATCCTCAAAACAAAAAAAGATACCATTGGATTACGGGTGCCAGATCATCCCGTAACAAGGGCGATCATTAAGGAATTGGGCCATCCTATTTTAAGTGCCTCATTGCCGGGAACCTGGGCAGAAGAGATCGCCGATCCGGAAATTATTGCCGAACGCTTTGAACACGATGTGGATGTGATGGTTGATTGTGGGCCGGGCGGCGTAACGCCCAGTACGATCATCGATTGTACCGGAGCCGAGCCGGTACTGGTACGACAGGGATTGGGCAAGTTCGAAGCTAATGACCAATGACCAATGAAAAGATTTGTATTCAATCGGTCATTGGTCATCGGTCATTGGGCATTGTCTAGTTGTGTTTGAAGCGGTAGATATCGCGGTTCAGTTTCCTTTTTTCCATTTTCAGCATTCTCCTTTCGCGGGGGCCGATATGGCCATCATTCATTTTAGCGCGGCGTACATTGCGGTGCAGTCTGCGGTTTTCATGACGGAGTTTAGCGGTTTCACCAGGTGTGAGAGAGCCGTTGTGCACACCCTGGGCGATACGGGCACGGGGATGACCCTTGTGTAAACGTTGTGCTTCAACGTTAGTTGCGGAAAGGGTCAGGAGTAATCCTAAGGCAATGATTAATTTCGTTTTCATATACTCGGTTTGTGGTTTATGGGAGTATGACCCGGCAGGATGGAAAAGGTTTAAGCCGGGAAAGCTGTAATCGGGTAGAAAGATACGGTTGCAAACAGTATACTGTTTGCAACCGTACCCCCCCCTTCTTCGGGGCTCTTTTCTTATAAATTAATGGTTGTCAACTCGGTATGATACCGCTGGTCTCTTCCTTTATTTTAAAGGTAATCCCAACTGCGGGTCGCTGCATTGAAAGGTTTTCCGGTGATGGGGGGTCATTCCGTATTTAATGATGGCATTACGGTGCTCCACTGTACCATAGCCCTTGTTATTTATCCAGCCATATTCGGGGAAGGATTCATGCAGCTGCAGCATGTAGCTGTCGCGGCTGGTTTTGGCAAGGATACTGGCTGCTGCAATTGGAGCGAAGAGGCTGTCTCCCTTAATAATACATTGGTGCCGGATTCCGGGATAGGGAATAAAGCGGTTACCATCGATCAGTAATAACCCGGGTTTTTGTTTCAATTGTTCCACAGCCCGGTGCATGGCCATAAAGGATGCCTTCAGGATATTGATCCTGTCTATCTCATCCGCATCGCAACTGGCGATACCATAACAGATCGCTTTTTCCATAATATATTCCCGCAATTCATTCCGGTGCGCTTCAGTCACCTTCTTGGAATCATTGAGTAAGGGATGATGGAATCCTT
>JBGATE010000202.1:0-4955 GCA_044229375.1 Chitinophagaceae bacterium | reverse complement strand
GGGTTTGGGCGGTTCTTTCTTTATCACAGGTTGAACTTTTGGTTTTATGGATACTAAAGATTTCGGGTCAATGGAACCGGGTTTCCTGACCACAGGTTTGGGGGCAACCTCCTGTTTAACGGGAGCTTTGACCACCGGTGCAACCGGGCGGGCAGGTTTAGGGGCCGGTTTTTTGGCGACCGGTTTAGGTGCCGGCTTTTTAGGAACCGGTTTGGCCACTTTCTTAGCGGCAGGTTTAGGGGCAGATTTTTTCACAGTTTTCTTTGGCGCCGGTTTTTTAGCAGCCGGACGGGCTGGTTTGGCGGCGGCCTTTTTTTTAGGGGCGGGCTTGGTGGCTTTTTTCGGAGCCTTTTTCCCGCCGGTGGGGCGGGCATGCTTTTTAGTTGCCATAAATTACCCTTTTTTTGAAACAATCACATTTAGCAATACATCGTTGATCCCGATCTCTGTTCCTCCTTCCAGTTCCGGCACAAAAACAAGCGTATCGGCCAGAATTTCGGCGCAAATATAGTCTTTAAAACGGGCTAAAGAATCTTTTAAATTGTTGCTGGCAGACACCCTTACTTCCACCCTGTCCGTCAGCTCAAAACCGCTGTCCTTCCGGATCTTTTGTACCCGGTTCACAAATTCTCTTGCAATGCCCTCGGCCTCCAGTTCGGGCGTCAGCGTCAGGTCCAGCGCCACGGTCAGACTCCCCTTATTGGCCACGGTCCAGCCCGGAATATCCTCGCTGCTGATCTCCACGTCGGCAATCTGTAATATTACAGGTTCGCCATCAACTGGCAAAGTATATTGTCCCTCTTTTTCCAACAGGGCTATGTCTTCCGGGGTGAATACCGATAGGGCCGAAGTAACAGCCTTCATTTTCGGTCCCAGTTTTTTGCCCAGGGCCACAAAGTTGGGCTTCACTTTTTTACGGATAAAGGAATTCGCCGGATCCAGGTATTCGATCTCTTTTACATTCACTTCCGCCTTAATAAGGTCCTCCACTTTTTGCAATTGTTCTTTCATGCCGGTGTTCAAGGCGGGGATCAATACTTTCTGCAGGGGTTGACGCACTTTAATATTCGCCTTCTTACGGAGAGAAAGAACCAGGGAGGATGCATCCTGCGCCAGTTGCATTCTTTCTTCCAACAATTCATCGATGGCCCCCCTGCCCCCCGTTGGTGGTTTCCGGGTTTCATCGATACCGGGGTACCCTACATGATGGACAGATTCCGTATCAAATCTCTTTGTAACCGCGTTTAAGTTTTGAAACAGGTAATCGCTGAAGAAGGGTGAGATGGGAGCGATCAGCCTTGTCAGTGTTTCCAGGCATTCATAGAGGGTCTGGTACGCACAGATCTTATCCTGTTCGTATTCCCCTTTCCAGAAACGGCGGCGGCAAAGGCGCACATACCAGTTACTCAGCTGCGCATCTACAAAATCCTCTGTCACGCGACCTGCCTGGGTGGGTTCATAATCATCCATGTATTCATTCACCTTCTTCACCACCGTATTCAGGGATGAAAGGATCCAGCGGTCGATTTCCGGTCTTTCCTTTACCGGGATATACTCCTCTTTGAAAGAGAATCCGTCCACGTTGGCATAAAGGGCGAAGAACTGGTAGGTATTATATAAGGTGCCAAAGAACTTGCGTTGCACCTCCCTGATCCCCTCGAGATCGAATTTCATGTTATCCCAGGGCGATGCGTTGGTGATAAGATACCACCGGGTGGCATCGGCGCCGTAGGTCTCAATGGTCGCGAAGGGATCCACAACATTGCCAAGGCGCTTGCTCATCTTGTTCCCGTTCTTATCCAGCACCAGCCCGTTTGAAACGCAGGTCCTGAACGCCACCGAATCAAATACTAGCGCCGCAATGGCATGCAGTGTATAGAACCATCCGCGGGTCTGGTCAACTCCCTCAGCGATGAAATCAGCGGGGAAAGACGCCTTGAATGTTTCTTTATTCTCAAACGGAAAATGCCATTGCGCATAGGGCATGGCGCCGCTGTCGAACCAGACATCGATCAGGTCGGGCACCCTTTTCATGGGTTTCCCGGAGGGGCTTACCAGGGTGATCTCGTCCACATAAGGTTTATGCAGGTCAAGGATACCTTCATGCAGGTAATGTTTATTGGTTTCAGCGCCGAGCAGTTCCGCCGCTTTTCTTATTTCGCTGTTGAGTTCTTCAATGCTCCCGATACATTTCTCCTCTTCTCCATCTTCCGTTTTCCAGATGGGGAGCGGCGTACCCCAGAAGCGGCTGCGGCTCAGGTTCCAGTCCACCATATTCTCCAGCCAGTTGCCAAAACGGCCCTCCCCGGTGGATTTGGGTTTCCAGTTGATGGTTTTGTTCAATTCCACCATCCGGTCTTTAATAGCAGTGGTTTTGATGAACCATGCATCCAGCGGATAGTATAAGACCGGTTTATCCGTTCGCCAGCAATGCGGGTAACTGTGTTCGTATTTTTCTACTTTAAACGCCCGGTTCTCTTTCTTGAGTTTTACGGCGATATCAACATTCACATCGGTATAGTCCGGGTCGTCCTTGTAATCCTTTACATAGCGGTTGCTGAACTCACCGAGACCGTCTACGAATTTTCCTTCGCGGTCCACCATCGTGAGGATCCCGATATTGTATTTCCTGCCTACTTTAAAGTCATCGGCGCCAAATGCCGGGGCCGTATGCACAATACCCGTACCGTCTTCGGTGGTAACAAAATCACCCAACAGTACCCGGAAAGGTTTTGCCCCGGGTGTGTTCCCTTCAATTACGTTGCGTGCGCTGGCTTCGTAAGGAAGGAGTTGTTCGTATTCGCAGCCTTCGATTGCTGAACCTTTGAATTCCGCAAGAATAGTATATGGAATATTCTTGCCGTCATTCTTATACTCTTCAAAATCCGCATTTTCATTCTCCTCTTTGAAATACTTACCCACTAAGGCTTTGGCAAGAATTACGTGTATGGTATTGTGCAAATAGGGATTCACCGTTTTTACCAGCACATAATCAATATTCGGCCCAACCGTCAATCCCAGGTTGGAAGGCAATGTCCAGGGCGTGGTGGTCCAGGCTAAAAAGAAAACTTCATTATCCTGATTTCCTTGTTCGTTATTCGAAATTGCCCTGAACAGAAACTCACTCTTTTCATTATGCAGGGCCCTGAACATCGCCACCGCGCTCGTATCCTTTACATCCTTATAGGTCCCGGGCATGTTCAGTTCATGCGAACTTAAACCGGTTCCCGCTGCCGGTGAATAGGGCTGGATGCTCACACTTTCGTACAGCAATCCCTTTTTGTACAGTTCACTCAGCAGCCACCAGAGTGTTTCGATGTATTCATTTTTGAACGTGATGTAAGGATCATTCAGGTCAACCCAGTAACCCATTTTACGGGTGATCTCATCCCATTTGTCCTTATACCGCAACACCGCTTCCCGGCATTTACGGTTATACTCCTCCACCGAGATCTTTTTACCGATATCCTCTTTGGTGATACCCAGTTCCTTCTCCACCCCGAGTTCGATCGGCAGACCGTGGGTATCCCATCCACCTTTCCGTTTTACCTGGAAGCCTTTCATGGTCTTGTAGCGGCAAATAAGGTCCTTTAATGTTCTTGAGATCACATGGTGGATACCGGGCATACCGTTGGCGCTGGGAGGGCCCTCGTAAAATACAAAAGGAGTGGCCCCCTCCCGGATGGATATACTTTTTTCAAATGTCTGTTTATCAGCCCATTGAGCAAGTATTTCCGCTTCAAAAGCAGGCAGGTTAAGTCCCGTAAATTCAGTGTATTTAACGCTCATAGACACTCTAAAAAGAGGGCAAAGTTACGGGAAATTGAGAGGGTCTCAATGGAAAAAGATAAGTATGCCTTCTGTGGCCTCAAGAATGAACATTGAAAATTGATCGTTGCTCATTGAGCATTTCATTATTCTCTCAGGAAAATGTTCAATAAGCAACGATCAATGCTCAATTTTCAATTGGTGGGCCGGATCAGGATCATTTATACAGACTTTCCTAAACAAACTGAAGCCCGTTGTAGTGAATCATGATCCAAAAGATGAACATTGAAAATTGATCATTGCTCATTGAGCATTTCACTATTATCTCAGGAAAATGTTCAATGAGCAACGATATTTACCAATGGATCGATATGACCCAGTTTGCCTACCCCTTTTTCAGCCACACCGCCTCAAACGCCGGGTAGCCTCTTTCCCCGTTTTGGGTAAGTGCCGTAAACCGCAGCTTATAATAATTATTATCGCCATCCTTCACGATATAATACCGGTCGGTCCTTACTGCAGGACTTGTTCCGGGACCACCTCCGCTGCGCCAATCTGCGGCAATGGCATTTTGTGCCGATAAGAATGTCTGTGCGGCAATATCGGCTTCGCCAAAATCAGCAAAAGGTCTTGCAGATGTCATCACTTTGGCCACTTGTACATTGCGGTTCAGCAAAATAATATCCTGGTAGAGGTAAGGCACTTCGCCGCTGCCGAAATTGGTGACATTCGAAAAATAGGTCCACGCAATATCCCATTTCAATTTGGGCGGTTCCACACTGACGATCCCATTCTCAAAGGAAATGTACTTAAAGAAGTAGGCATCTTCCTTCGCAATATCAATACTGGAGTATACAGCAGCCCCGATATCCGCATGCTGCAGGGTATAACCACCGGTGGCATTCCGGAGGATGCGGATCTTTTTCCATCCCCTGGCAGGTGCGGGGCTCCCCGGTGCCAGTCCGCGGTTCACGATATAAACCCTGTTGTCAGCATCAACGGAACTGACGGCATCGATCGCTGTGCGGTTAAGATCCCCGTTTGGATAATCGAAATAGGGAAGTGAGGAAGTGACCGGTGCGAACTGGTTAAAAGCCACTTCAGTTGAAAAACCAACTGTATCGGCAGCCGTTACCATGGCCATGTCATTCTTACTGATCTGCTTTGCCATCATAGCGGAAGAAGAA
>JBGATE010000201.1:0-4970 GCA_044229375.1 Chitinophagaceae bacterium | reverse complement strand
ACCGGATGCGATCGCGATCGTCCGCTCAACGGTGAGTGTGTCGGTCCCGAAATGAAAATGATTGGCCATGGCAGTCAATTCTTGTCGCAAAATAAACCAATCCGCCTGACTTATGCGGATTTATTGAAACCGGGTACAGATAATTTGTTGATTCTTGAACCACGGTGACACAGGGTTACGGTAATACACGTAGGCTCTCTGTGAAACGCTGTGTGATTGTGTCTCGATGGCGAAAATTATTCATTTATCCGCAAGCCCTGTCAAATTTCCACCCGCATGCAACGAATCCTTAAAGCAGGTTATCTTTACAAAAACAATTTTATGCGCCGTCTCCTGTACCTGCTATTCTTTTCCGGAAGCCTGTTTTCCGCCACCGCACAGGATCCCTCCAAAATAGCGATCAGCACCACCGGCTGCACCGTGCAGGTCTATTGCTTCCCGGGACGTTTTGACGCCTACGACCTGGATGACGGTTCCACAGTTTATGCCGATGATTGCGAAAAGGACGGCATCACCTGGGGGATCTATTGTGTAAAGCTGAAAAGGCCCATCACCGACCTCAGTGCCGCAGAAGATACCATGATCACCATGCTTGATTTCCTGAAACTGGATTATGGGATCGTACGGGGAAAAGGCTATGACAAAGGCCATAAACTGAACAAAGACGATAACACCCGGGGCATTTTCGATACCTGGGAAGACGCGGATAATAATAAATGGAAAATAAAAGCATGGACCAACGGGAATTTCATCTGCGTGATGCATGTTCACGGTGCGAAAGAATTACCGGATAAAAAGACCCAACTATTTCTTGAGGGATTGCGCTTCCCCGGAATGAAGTAAACAAACCCCTATGAAAAAAATATCCGGCCTTCTTTTAATCCTGGTCATTACTTCTGTTTCACAACTCTCTTCCGCGCAGGGTGTGAAAAAACTCCCCATTGGTAAATCGGGTTGCTCCCTTTACGTGTATTGTGACATGAAGTTTGACGCCTCCAAAAGCCCGGACTCCTCCATGGTGTACGCGGGCGAGTGCCAAAAAGAGGATATCACGTACGGGATCATCTGCGTACAGCTCGTCAATCCGCCTGAAACCCTGTTAATGGCCGAGGACCTGCTGATCTCTTATCTCGATTTCCTGAAGGGAAATTTCGGCATCACGAAATCGGCCGGTTACGGCAAGGGTCATATCCTGAATAAAAATGAAAACACGCGTGGCATTCTCGATTACTGGGAGGATGGCGAAAAGAACAAATGGAAAGTGAAGGCATGGACCGACGGCAGGTTCATCGGGGTGATGTATGTCTACAGCCTGAAAGAGATCCCCGGATCAAAAGTTGATATTTACCTGGATGGATTCAGGGTGCCGGAGAGGTGAGCAGTCGGCAGTCGACAGTCAGCAGTCGGGCAGTCTTGCAGCCGGGCAGCCGCAACAGTAAATAAAGAAAAAGCGTCATGAATGATTATGACGCTTTGTGATGTGATCCGGATTGGACTCAAACCAATGACCTACTGCTTAGAAGGCAGTTGCTCTATTCAGCTGAGCTACCGGACCAAAATTTAAGATCGTATATGTTTCTCATCCGATGACTTTCCCGCCAGAAGCGGGATGCTCTATTCAGCTGAGCTACCGGACCAAAATTTAAGATCGTATATGTTTCTCATCCGATAACCTTCCCGCCAAAAGCGGGATGCTCTATTCAACTGAGCTACCGGACCCTGTTTTAATAAAGAGCTGCAAAGGTAATTTTTTTTAGCTTGCGTTCAAAGTCAAATCGATGAACGTTAAAATAGAAGAAAGCTGGAAGGAAGTGCTGAGTGAGGAGTTCAAACAGGATTATTTCCGGAATATCGTTTTGCATATCAAAACCGAGAAGTCACAGGGTAAGATCATTTACCCGCCCGGTCCGCAGATCTTCAACGCGTTTAATACAACCCCCTTTGATAAAGTGAAAGTGGTGATCCTCGGGCAGGATCCCTATCACGGTCCCGGGCAGGCGCACGGGCTTTGTTTTTCCGTGCAAAACGGGGTGCCTCCTCCCCCTTCCCTGGTGAATATTTTCAGGGAACTGCAGGATGACATTGGCATTGGTATTCCCAACCACGGGAACCTGACGCATTGGGCGCAACAGGGAGTATTCCTGCTGAATGCCTCACTGACCGTGAGGGCGGGCGAACCGATGAGTCATTCGAAAATAGGATGGGCGCGGTTCACCGATACCGTGATCAACAAGATCTCAACACTGAAAAAAAATGTGGTGTTTTTGCTTTGGGGGAAATTCGCACAGGAGAAAAGCGCACTGATCGACCAGGGCCGGCATTTGATACTGCGGGCGGCCCACCCCTCCCCGCTTTCGGCACATGCCGGTTTTTTCGGCTGTCGTCATTTTTCGAAAACCAATGAATACCTTGTGTCAAAAGGGATCGATCCCATCGACTGGACCATCATATGAAATGGCTGAACAACATAACGGCGAGATTACTCGCGATCTGGGCGATGATCAGTTTTATCATCACGTTCCTGATCATATTCATCCCTTCCATGCTTTGCTGGCTGATACCCGAACCAAAAGGACAGGATCTGTTTATCCGGATCGCCAGGCTCTGGATGAGCACCTGGCTGCCGCTGGTGGGCTGCCCGATAAAAGTAAGGGGTAAGGAGAATTTCGGGAAAGGACAGGTGTATATCGTGACCTGTAATCATAATTCCCTCATGGACGTCCCGCTTTCCTGTCCCTTTATTCCCGGCCCCAATAAAACGATCGCCAAATCTTCCTTTGTTAAGGTTCCGCTCTTTGGCTTTTTCTATATGAAAGGTTCCGTACTGGTGAACCGGAAAAGCGAAACCAGCCGCCGCCGTAGTTATGATAAAATGAAGTCTGTGCTTAAAAAGGGGATGCACATGTCCGTTTTCCCCGAAGGCACCCGTAACCGCACCCCCGAACCGCTGAAAAAATTTCATGACGGGGCTTTCAAACTGGCGGTTGAGACCGGTACTGCCATTATCCCCGCCATCATGCTCAACACCAAAAAAGTATTACCTGCCGATAAAAGTTTCTGGTTCCGGCCGCAGCGGCTGGAGATCCATTTTCTTCCCGCGATCAGCAGCTACGCAAAAACCACGGAAGCATTAAAAGAGGAAGTGTTCAGCGTAATGCGTGATTATTATTTGAAACATGAGCATTAAAAAGCGGGGAAGGAACGCGTGCGGTTGATCCGCAGGTCCTGCAGTACCGAGGCCTTGGGGCTGATCGAAAAACTGAAGAAACGGAAAAGCCCCACCGGTGTCACATCAATGGACAACTGCCAGCAATGCATATCGCGGCTGATGCCCATCTGGAACATTTGCAGGCTCTTGGTATCAAAATCATAATACCCGTTCAGGGAAAAATTCCATTTGGGGGTGAGGTTAAAACTTCCGCTGAAATTCATATTGGAGGTGAAATCCTTTTCAAAACCGCTGAGATCCTGTTTGAGACGGTTGATAAAGGAAAGAGAGAAACCCATATTCACCTGCCAGGGAATATTGAAATCCACGAACTCCGACGGATTCTGCTGCGCATACTCCAGCAACCGCTGCTGGTCCCCGATGAGCATGGGATCGCCCAGCATCATCTCGGCCTGCTTCTTTCTGAGTTCTTCCTTCTTCGGGTCCTTGGGTTTGCTTTTGAAACTGGTACTCACGGAAACGCTCCCGTACGTGAGCCGACCCAGTTTGAACTTTCCGCCTTCCCATGCATACTTATCGATATCCACGCCAAATTCATTGGTCTGGTAAGGATCTAGCACCGTATTGGCCGTGATACTGATCTTTTCAAAAAGGGTGGTACGGAAATAAATATTGAAGAGATCGAGTTTCATTGAATCCCGCAGGAAATTATAACCGCTGGAGAAACCATATCCGTCAATGATCCTTATTTTTCTGATGGCATTCTCCCCCGTATCTTTTTTGGAACGCCATTTCATCTCCAGGTTATTGTCAACCGCAAATCCGATACCGCCGGTCTTTCCTTCACTGAATCCCGGGTAGAGTGCCCCGTTGAATTCAGAGAAGCGGTAGGCGAAACCTCTTGACACGGTGTCGGTGTAATAATGATTTTTGGAGAGGTCCGGTTTATAGTTAAGGCTCAGGGAAGGCCGGATGACATGCCGGATGGCGATCAGTCTTGATTTTTTAAATGAGTAGGTCCCGAAAAGCGCCGTATTAAAACTCAGGGCGAAAGAGAGCTGGTGATCGGTGAAGAAGCCCTTGGTGACAACCGTATCCGATTTCTGGGTGGCCGTGTTCCATTTACGCCGAAACTTCTGTGCGATCCAGACCTGCGAGTAAGACATTCCCGGGGAAATGATCACGGCCCCGCCCAGGATCGGGGGCAGGGCCAGTGTGACGGGGAAATTATGCATCGCGCCCCATTGCAGGGTATCGATCAGGTCCTTCAGTTTAAAAGCGGTATCGTAAAAGGAAAACTGGTTCCGGAGCGTTCCGTTGTAAGCGATACCCAGTTTCTCATACCATTTGGTGCTGCCCACGGAATTCTTTCCCTGGAAGGGATAGAGTGTACTGACCGAGAAACCCGCATCGGGAAGGCTCACGTTGATCAGTCTTGTAAGGTTGTTCTGGTTGTGATTGGCAGAGAGCGTAAGATTATAGGGTTTGCCGGTCCATGACTTGGAATAAGCGATCGAGGAGCTTAACTGGTTCTGGAAATTCTGCCGCGCGTTGTTCGTCACCAGTTGATTGTATTTGGTTGAACCCGCATTCACATTCGCCGAAAATGTGGTACCGGGTCTTGCCTTTCCGTCAACGGAATGGCTCCAGGTTACGGAAAAACTTTTATTCTTCAGGTAATCGGGGTCGCCTTTAAAGTTGAATTTGGTGGCCAGCACGCTAAGGTTGAAAGAACCGAAATAGCGGTAACGCTTCCGGTAGGTAGGGTTCACATTCATCGACCATCCACCATAGGAATATA
>JBGATE010000200.1:0-4980 GCA_044229375.1 Chitinophagaceae bacterium | reverse complement strand
GGAAGGCAACCCCGTTATTCACCTGCGCTTCCACTTTCCTGATCCCGTTGTCCAGGTCCGCCTTTACGAGGTTCACCTGCTTTAGTTGTTCATCCAGGAAGAGCACACCCAGGAAAAGCTGGTTGATCCTTTCTTTCAGTTTATAAAGTTCCACTACCACTTTTTGCTGTTCGGCCTCTTCATTCAGCTGCTGGATACTCTTTTGCTGTTTGATCACACCGCCATCGTAGATCAGCTGGTTCACATCGGCAAGGATCTTATACTGGTCTTTGTTCAGCGGATCGATGGCGATCCCCGGAAGCGGAATTTTTACCTGGGTCACTTCCGACTGGTAAGTAGCCTGTGCATTCAGGCTGACCTGCGGGAGGAATCCTTTACCCAGGTTGTCAACCGTATAGCCGGTTGTCTGCCGGATCAGTTCCCGCTGTTTCACCAGGGGATAATTCCGCTGCGCCAGGTCGTATGCCTGCTGCAGGCCAAGGGGCTGTTGTGCGGATGAAAGAATAATGAATACTGAAAAATTAAGAAGGATCAGCAGTACCTTTTTCATACCGGTTATTTCTTTATCGAGTCAATAATGAATTGGGGAATTTCCTTTCTCCGTTCTTCCATCAATTGCCTGAAACGGGCATCACTCACCTGAATGTTTCGGGTGATCATCGGTTTGGCCACAAAGGGAAAGATGGTCATGCCGATCAGGTTCAGGAACAGGTGCGCGGGGTGAACGGGTTTGATCCGTCCCGCTTTGATCTCCGTTTCGATCTGCTTCATGAATTTTTCGGGCTGAAATTTTTTTTCCTCTCCCCAAATGCGGGTGATGAACTGATCGGGGTCGCGGTTGATCTCATTCATCACAAACCAGGGCAGGTAGGGATTCACCTGCATTTCATCGATGTATTCGTTCACGAAGTTTTCGATCTTTTCAAACAGCGGCGCGTCGGAAATGAAGATCTGGTTGATCTTGGGAAAGAAGCGCTGCGCTTCCGTGACGAAGATGGTTTCAAAGAGTTTCTCCTTGTCGCGGAAATAATAATGCAGCAGGGCCTTGTTGATCCCCGCCTCATCGGCGATGTCCTGCATCCTCGCCCCGGTCATGCCCTTCTTGGTAAACACTTTGCGCGCCGCCGCGAGGATCTTTTCCTCTGCGCTGCCGTCCCGTATCTTTTTCTTCTTAACCATTTTGTTTAACCATTTGGTTAACAAATGTACGGGGCTGACCTTTCCCCTCAAAGAATTCCGGGGACTTAATTTTCATACTAGTCTAACTTATTCTTTTACAGGACATTGACTGACACCAGTTCTCCCCACTTATTCTTCAGAGGTTCTCCAACTGGTCCCGGTAGCTTCTCCCCACCGGGATAGAAACACCGTTCACTTCCACCGCATCGGCTGTATAGGAGTCGATCCTGCTTAATGAAATTATATAGGAGCGGTGTATCCTCCGGAACCGGGAAGAAGGCAATAATAATTCGATCTCCCGGGTGCTCATCTTGGAAAGAAATGTCTTTCGTGTGGTAACGATCTTGATATACTCCAGCTGGCTTTCGATGTAAAGGATCTCGTCAAATAAGACCTTGACCTTTTTCTTATACGCCTGCAGAAAAAGATGATCTTTTGATTCAGGCCCCTCGTTTTTTACCCGGGCCGTATTCACTTTGTTTACCGCGACTAAAAAGCGTTCAAACCCGAAAGGTTTTAGCAGGTAATCGGTAACATTCAGGTTAAACCCCTCAACGGCATACTGGTGATAGGCCGTGGTAATGATCACCGCCGGGGGGATCGCCAGTGTTTTAAGGAAAGCCATGCCTTTCAGTTTCGGCAGGTGGATATCCAGGAAAAGGAGGTCCGTCTGATGTTCACGGAGAAATTCCGTGGCAAGGATCGCATCCCTGAAACTTCCCTGTAATTCAAGGAAGGGAACCTGGGAAATATAATCCGTCAGCACTTTTACCGCAAGCGGTTCATCTTCCACAATGATGCATCTGATCTTAGACATGACTGGCGAGGTTGATGGTAAGCATGGCCGTAAATTCATGCGCGACCGGGCGAAGTTCCAGTTTATATTCCGTATAAAGCAACTCAAGCTGCCGCCGCAGATTGGATAATCCTATGTTTTCCTTCACTGCCGGTTCCCCGCTTTGCTCCATGGAGTTTTTCACCATAAACGACAGTTGCCGCTTCTTTACCGACAAGTGAATATCCACAAAGGGGCGGCCCCTTGTTTCCGACACCCCGTGCTTGAACGCATTCTCCACCAGCGGGATCAGCAGGAGAGGCGGCAGGGCCTGTTTCCTGTCTTCCACATCATGATTAAAATTAACATGCAGGGATTCATCATACCGCAGTTTCTCAAGCTCGATATAATCTTCCAGTATCCGTATCTCCTTTTCAATGGCGATGAATTCCCCCGCCGTCTCGTACAGCATGAACCGGAGTATCTTGGAAAGCCGCAGTATGGACTCCGGCGCGAGGTCATCCTTATCCCGCGCGAGTGAATAAATATTATTCAGGGTATTGAATAAAAAATGCGGGTTGGTCTGCGAACGAAGGTAATTCAGTTCCGCCTGTTGCTTTTCGATCCGCAACTGCTGGGAGGCCTGTTGCAGTTTAACATACTGGTAAATATGCCGGCTGATCCCAAAGAAGAAAAAGGAGCCCGCACTCAGCGCCATCTGGTTCTGCAGCGCAATTCCCAGTGTCGGATAATCTTTTAATGCCGTATATATCCCCAGGTAAATACCTCCCATTCTCCATGCATAGGATCCGTAAGAATAAAACAGTAAAAGAATAAACAGGAACAGCATCCCCGTCAGAATATTCATAACAACCGACTCCCGTTTTTTTACTATAAAGGGAACGGAATACTCAAACAGGATAAAATTGAGGAGGGTGAGAAACAATGTCGCCCAAAGCGTGTTGACCGCGATCGCAGTAATACGGCCGGGATAATCGCCCAGCATGGTGAAGCTGACCAGGCAATAGAAACCGGTCGCGACCCAGCCATAAAACCGGATCTTTTTTTTATCTGCAAAAGGCTTCATACCGCGAATCATCCCATAAATATCGACATTTCCCACCCTTACTGTGTTCCCGGCAACAGAATAGGATATCAGGTCAACCAATCACCGGAAAAGACCCATGAACGGACAGTTATCGCTGCCGGTCCGGCCCGATCCCGTTGTTTTTGGTTGACGAAAACCTGCTGTTCATTGACAACGGGGCCTCTTGCTTTATAAAACAGATTAATCTTGTACACGCATCAAATAAATCCTGCAGGCAATGAGTCAACTAATAAAATTCGGGGAAGAAGTGGAGGGTTACACTGTGCCCGTCTTAAATGAACGGGAAATACGCGCGGCTGCCGGTATCCTGTTCCTGCTGATGTTCATTTCGGTAACCGTCGTTTTATCCGGCGGTGATTTTACCCTGCTGAAATACGCCATCATCATTTTTTATTCGGATCTGCTGCTCCGCGTATTCATCAACCCCCGGTTCTCCCCTTCACTGATCCTTGGGCGGCTGATCGTAAGCCGGCAGGCGCCGGAATATGTGGGCGCCCCGCAAAAAAAATTCGCCTGGACCATCGGTGTCATCATCGCCACTATCATGTTCGCACTGGTGATACTGGTCAACTCCTACAGTCCCGTAACGGGCATACTTTGTTTTGTCTGCCTGATCTTCCTCTTCTTCGAAACCGCATTCGGCATCTGCCTCGGCTGCCTGTTCTATCCCCTTTTCTATAAAAAGAAAATGCAGCATTGCCCGGGTGAGGTTTGTGAAAAACCGAAGAGAACGGCGATACAGAAAACATACGCCAGCCAACTGCTTTCCCTGGCCGGGTTCATCGCTTTCCTGTTCCTGGTGACGCTTTTTTTCAGGAATGATTTCCGGAAAAAACCAAAACCCCTATTCGGAAAACCGGTAACCGCCATTTCCAAAAAATAAATACGGAGGAAACAACCATGAAAAGATCTGATCTTTTTGCAGGAGCCTATCGCTCCGTCTGCCGGGCCGCCTCAGTTTTCCTGTGCATGATGATCCTTGTCCCTTCCCTGGAAGCCCAGCAGGAAACAAGAGAGCGTCTGGTCAGTGCAAACTGGCTGCAGCAGCAGTTGAACGACCCCGGACTTGTACTGCTGGATGCCTCGCCCGCCAATGTTTACCGGGCCGGTCATATACCCGGTTCCATCAACTACGACATTTTTACTTATGGCGTGAAGGAACTGCCTGCGGAAGAGATTGAGAAGCGCTACCAGTCATGGGGTATCAGCCCCGAAAAAAAGATCGTTGTGTACGACCAGGGAGGAACCTATCTCGCCACCCGGTTATTCTTTTCGCTGGAGTACTACGGGTTTCCGGCAAGCCGGATATTTCTTCTTGACGGCGGGTTCGCCGGATGGAAAGCCGCCGGCTGGCCGGTAACCGCCCAACCCACAACCGCTCCGGCAAAAGGAACATTCCGGATAAAAGACTTGAAAAAGGATATTCGGGTTGACCTGCCCGAATTCCTGGAAGCATCGGGCAACACGTCAAAAAATGTTTTACTCGAGGCGCTTGACCCGGCCTGGCATTATGGAACCCACCAGTTCTTCGGAAGGGGCGGTCATGTACCCAACGCCGTTATGCTTCCGGCGGAGGATTTTTATAACGCGGATAAAACCTTCAAATCAACTGATGAGATAAAAAAGATACTGTCCTGCCTGGATATCGACCCGGAGAAGACCGTGCTGTCGCATTGCGGCGGTGGCATCGCAGCAAGTGTGCCCTTTTTTGTGCTGAAACATCTATTGGGTTATCCGGATGTAAAACTCTTCCCCGGCTCCCTGCTCGAATGGGCCTCCGATCAGCGGGAGCTGCCTTTATGGACCTACGACGCCCCTTACCTCCTGCGAAACGCGACCTGGCTCCAGGGATGGGGAGGCAGGATGATGCGGATGTACGGGATCACTAATCTCAGTTTTATTGATGTACGCCCCCGGA
>JBGATE010000001.1:0-67704 GCA_044229375.1 Chitinophagaceae bacterium | reverse complement strand
AAAAAAGGCATACCTACCGTGGCCAGGTGACCTGGACATGGGTCAACCAGAAAGGATCCGTTATGCTGATTCCCGGTGAACAGATAACCATTAAAGGTACGATCAGTAACCTGTCTTCCGAACCAAACGCCAGCATTTGCGCTTACGCAACATTTGGAAACTGGGGGTTTATGAAACCCCAGTCAGGAAAAAGTGGAGATGAGTGTGCAAAAACAAACGGGTTTGCAGTTATGATCGGTACTTTCACCGTGCCAAAGCAACCGGGGCTTAACCGGGACGGAACACCCAACCCTTATATTTACCTGACATTTTCTTTACACGGCGGTAACGAATCCCGCTTTATAGAGCGGACCATTATCTACAAATGGAAACCGGTAACGGGCCAGGTACAGCCTGCCCCCAACCCACCTGCCGTTACTACAGCGCCTGCTGCCAATCCTTCAGCTCCGCAGGCTTATGCGGAAAAAGCGGTGTACAAAGTGGGTGAACCCATTGTGGTGAAGTTTAAGAATCTCTCCGAGTTCAAGGCTAACTGGATCGGTATCTATGGGGCCGGTGCTTACCATGCCAATGAATACATTGAATGGAAATACACCAATGGCCTGAAAGAAGGCAGCATGGAGTTTAAAAGCCCCCGCTATGGTGCCGGCGATTATATATTCAGGGTGTATGAGAATAACGGGTACAAGCTGCTGGTGCAAAGTGTAGCGTTTAAAGTGGTGCCGTAGGGAGCATAAAACAAAGTCGACATGAGTGAAGAATGCATTGTCCTGAACTGCTGTGCCAACGGCAAAACGCTAAACGGGAGAATGGAGTTCAATACTCTAGAGGGTATTATTGAATCTTTAAAACAAATCAAATGAAAAAGCTGCTGATCCTGCTGTGTGCGGTAAGTTTTATGACAGTAACCACTGCGGTAATTCAAACGGGCGCCGTAAGACATGATAATGTCACTTCTATAAAAACGGATAAGCTGAGTGAAATAACCATGACCAGCGCCCGGTGTTTCTTCACCATTGCCGGGAATAATATGCAAAAGGCGGGTGTATGCATGAATTTAACCGGGAACCCCACTACACCCTCCAAGATCGATATTCCCTTATCGGTGCCGGTAATACTATTGAATTCGGCAAAGCCCAAACAATTCAATGTAGGCGTAAAGGACTGACCTGGAATACGACCTATTATGTAAGGGCCTATGTGAGAAACAATGACGGCACAGTGGTATATGGGAATGAGTTGAGTTTTAAAACTTTGCCCAAACCATAGCATAGGTGAGGAGGTGTGAATGTTGCAGATTGTTACCGGCCAGATTGCCGGGACTGGCCAAAGGTTATGGAAAACAACTGCGGGACATTAATTCCCGCAGCGGCAGTCAGTGTTTGCTATCGGCATTACTTCCCGTCTTCCGGGCAAAATTCATCTATTGAGCAGGCTTGTTGTTATGACTCCAGCTTTTTCCCCCCGCTGTTTAAAAAAGGTTTTAGCAGGTCAATTGGAACAGGGAAAATAGTGGTTGAATTATTTTCCGTGGCGATCTCCCGCAGTGTCTGAAGGTAACGCAGTGTTAATGCGCTGGGTTGTTCCCCCAGGATCTTGGCCGCATCGGCCAGTCGTTGCGAGGCCTGGAATTCACCCTCGGCCGCGATCACTTTTGAACGGCGCTCCCGTTCCGCCTCTGCCTGTTTGGCCATGGCCCGCTGCATTTCCTGTGGCAGATCGATCTGCTTAACCTCCACATTGGAAACCTTTACACCCCAGGGTTCCGTATTGGTGTCAATGATCTGCTGCAGCTTGTGGTTGATCTTATCCCGTTGGGAAAGAAGATCATCCAGTTCCGATTGTCCCAGCACGCTTCGCAGGGTTGTTTGCGAGATCTGGGAAGTGGCGGCCAGGAAATTCTCCACCTGCACCACCGCTTTCTGCGGTTCGATCACCCGGAAATAGACCACCGCATTCACTTTGATGGAAACATTGTCCTGGGTGATCACATCCTGCGGAGGCACATCCAGCACCACGGTGCGCAGGCTCACTTTTACCATTCTGTCAATAAAGGGTATCAGCAGGATAAGCCCTGGTCCTTTGACACCGTTATTACCGATCAGGCGCCCCAGCCTGAAAATAACGCCCCGTTCGTATTCACGGAGAATGCGGATGGCACTGGCGAGGATGACCAGGATAAAAAATGCGATCGCTGCTAATAAAAACGGATACTGTTGCATAAAATAATTTTAAGGATGAGTCAGAGGTTCTACATATAGTTTTAAATTCTTCAGTTCTTTGATACGCACTTTTTCTCCCGGCCGGATATTTCCTGCAAGCGATTCCGCATTCCAGGTCTCGCCCTGCACCAATACGGTGCCGGCGGGTGCCAGCATCTCCACTACTTCACCGGTATCCCCGATCAGTCCTTCCATGCCGGTAACCACTTTTCTGCGTTGCGCTTTTATTCCCATGCGGATGATGAATAAGAACAGCAGGGACGCTACCACCGTGGCCGCAATGATAACAGGTCGTGAAATTCTTGCCAGTTCCAGTGCGGAACCGGGTTTTATCAGCATCATCGAACCCAGTAAAAGGGAAACGATCCCGCCCACCGCCAGTATGCCATGACTGACAATTTTTATTTCCAGTATGAAAAGTATGAGGGCAAAAACGATCAGGGCCAGCCCGGCAATATTGACCGGCAGGGTATGCATGGCATAATAAGCCAGGATCAAGCTGATCACTCCCACCACGCCGGGAAAAATAGCGCCGGGGCTCATCAGTTCGAACAACAGGCCAAACATGCCCATCAGCAACAGGATATAGGCGATGCTGGGATCGCTGATGAGATGCAGGAATTTCTGGAAGAAGTTCATTTTGTATTCTTCCACCGCGGCGGCTTTGGTATGCAGTGTTTTTGTTCCACTGTTCAAAGCAATGGTTTTCCCGTCCACCTGGTTCAGCAGGTCCCGTTCGTTTGCGGCAATAAGATCGATGGCAGAATCTTCCAGCGCTTCTGTCTCGGAGTAGGCAAAACTTTTGCGCACCGCGTTTTCCGCCCATTCGATATTGCGGTTGCGTTTTGCCGCGATCGAGCGGATAAAGGCCGCCGCATCATTGGTCACTTTCCCGCTCATGATACTGTCCATCTGTCCCTGCAGGATCACCGGGTGAGCCGCGCCGATATTGGTGCCCGGCGACATGGCGGCGATATGGGCGGCTAGGGTGATAAATACCCCCGCGGAACCCGACTGTGAACCCGCCGGGGAAACATAGACGATCACGGGTACGGGGGATGACAATATATCGCTGACGATGACCCGGGTTGATTTGAGCAGACCGCCCGGTGTATTTATATGGATGACCAGGCATTCGGCATTTTCCCTGGCAGCTTTCTGGATGCCGTCATGAATAAACTCCGCCGTTACCGGGTTGATGGCGCCCTCCACCTTCATGCTAACCACCGTTTGCGCTTTAATTGAAGCCGGGAGTAAAAAGAGAAAGAGACAATATGGTAAGAAACGCTTCATAAGAAGCCCTGGCCGAAAAGGCTGAACTGTAATTTACTGAATTCCCGGCGAAGGAGTGATAATAATGCGCTGTACAAGTTCTTACCTTCACAGTAAGGTAAAAGTTGGCCTGTTAACCGGCGGGCTGTTCATCGTGCCCGCAAAAACAAGAAACAATGACGATCATTGAATTCCTGAAACGGCAGTTTATTGAAGAAGGCGCCACCACCCGCAAGATGCTGGCCCGGGTGCCGAACGACAAGTGGGACTACAAGCCCCATGAAAGATCCATGGTCATGAAGTACCTGGTCACTCACCTGGCCGATCTGCCGGGCTGGGTACACATGACCCTGACCACCGATGAGCTGGATTTCGCCAAATTCGGCGGTATGCCGGACATCAGCAGTACAAAAGACCTGCTGGATTTTTTTGACAAGCGGTACAACGAGGGTCTCTCGGTGCTGGTACCGGAAAACGAGAACCTGCTGGACAAACCCTGGACCCTGCGCAACGGCGACCGTATTTTCCTGACCCAGCCCAAGGCGGAGGTGCTGCGCATGTCGCTCAGCCAGCAGATCCACCACCGGGCTCAGCTGGGGGTTTACCTGCGGCTGCTGAACGTGCCCATTCCCGGCAGTTACGGGCCGAGTGCGGATGAGAATGATTATATGTGAGGGAGAGTAATGTATTTGGCGATACAGGCGCTAGTGTTACACAGAGAAATTTAAGGATCAGAAAGCTCTATGAATAAACCCGTGTCTTTGTAATTCAAGGGAATAAGTGAATCGCCGCAGAGAGTATGCGTGGCGTGGGTATAGATTGAAAGAGAAGTATTTGAGAATTATTTATCTTAATTGAATGAAAAGGCATTTTTACTCAGATCTAGTGTCAAATTTTTGTAATGCTACTATACAAGAAATTTTAGGGGAACTTTCTCAAAATAGCAAATTCGATGATACAAAAAACCAAAAAGAAGCGTGGATTCAAGAAATCAAAATATTGCAAACAGTATTGAATGGATATCAAGGGACTATTTTTTTTGAATACTCGATTCCGCGAGTTGGAGGGAGAATAGATGTTGTAATTATAATTCGAAATGTAATTTTTGTATTGGAGTTTAAGATCGGGGAAAAAAATTTTTCATCAATTGACCAAGTTTGGGATTATGCACTTGATCTTAAAAATTTTCATGAAACAAGTCATAAGCATTTAATCGCTCCGATACTAATAGCAACCGAAGCAACTAATGTCTTTTCATCAATTTGTACAACACCGCACAATGATAGGCTACTTTTCCCTATAAAATCTAACATAGAAGCTCTTCGGGGAATTATTGAGAATATTTTAGGTTTTGCTGATGGAGAAATCATTGACTCAGAAGTATGGACACAAGGACGATACTCACCTACTCCGACTATAATCGAAGCAGCAATGGCGTTGTATAATAATCATTCTGTAGTAGAAATTACTAGAAGTGACGCCTCTGCAAAAAATCTGTCAGTTACGAGCAATGTAATTTCAGAAGTAATAAAGAGTGCTAAAAACACTCACGAGAAAGCTATTTGTTTTGTAACAGGAGTTCCGGGTGCCGGCAAGACTTTAATTGGATTGGACGTAGCAACCAAACATATGGATGCTGAAAAGAAAACAACTAGTGTTTATTTATCTGGCAATGGCCCACTAGTTTCAATCTTAAGAGAAGCATTAACTAGAGATAGAGTTAAAAGAGAAAAACAAAAGGGAAATAAAGTCAAAAAGGGGGAAATATTTAGCGAAGTAAAACTGATAATTCAAAATGTCCATACATTTCGGGATGATTATATTATTGACAAGAAGGCGCCGTTTGATCACGTAGCAATTTTTGATGAAGCTCAGCGGGCATGGGATCTTACCCAAACAGCAAATTTTATGAAGCGCAAAAGAGGGATTAATAACTTCGATATTTCAGAACCGGAATTTTTAATTTCTTGTCTTAACCGGCATGCTGATTGGGCGGTAATTGTATGTCTTGTTGGAGGTGGGCAGGAAATAAATACTGGAGAGGCAGGTATTAGTGAGTGGTTTGAATCGTTGAATCGATCATTTCCTAAATGGCATATTTACTTATCTTCAAAATTAACGGATGCTGAATATGCGGCCGGGAAAGCGATTGATCTTGTTAATTCAAGAAAAAATGTTTTTATTAAGGACGATCTTCATCTTTCAGTATCTATGCGATCATTTAGGGCTGAAAACGTTTCTTTATTAGTAAAGAATCTTTTAGATTTAAACATGGGCGAAGCCAAAGAAAACTATGAAGCCATTAAAGAGAAATATCCAATTGTCCTTACTCGAAATTTGGATAAAGCTAAAGAGTGGTTAAAACTGAAAGCTCGGGGAAGCGAGCGATATGGTCTTATTGTTTCTTCAAAGGCAAGTCGATTAAAGCCACATGGTATCGATATAAAATCACCAATGAATCCAGTAAATTGGTTTTTAGAAGGAAAGGATGACGTACGATCTTCATTTTATTTGGAGGATGTTGCGACAGAATTCCATGTACAGGGGTTGGAATTAGACTGGAGTTGTGTAACATGGGATGCAGATTTTAGATATTCTACAAAGGGTTGGGGATATTTTGAATTATTAGTAAGATCAGAAAAGCCAACAAAGTGGAATAATATCAATAAGGAGTATAGAAAACAATACTTAAAAAATGCATACAGGGTTTTATTAACTAGAGCCAGGCAAGGGATGATAATTTATATACCTTATGGATCTACCGAGGATGGGACTCGGAAATCTCAGTTCTATGACCCTACTTTTGAATATTTATCTCAAATAGGGTTTGAGGTTGTTTAAAAAATATAATTTGGGATATCATTCTTCACCCTCCCGAAAACTCTCCGGATTCACCACCGGCGATTGCGTCACCACCCCAAACTCAAACTGCATTTCATTGAGCTTGCGGTAAAGCCCGTTATGGGCCATGAGTTCGGTATGGGTGCCGGCCTCGCTGACGATGCCTTTGTCAATGAGCACGATCTTATCAGCATTCCGGATGGTCGAAAGCCGGTGGGCAATCACAAAAGAAGTGCGGCCCTTCATCAGGTTGTCCAGCGCTTCCTGTACCAGTTGCTCGCTTTCGCTGTCCAGTGATGAAGTGGCTTCATCCAGGATCAGGATGGCCGGGTCCTTTAAAATGGCGCGTGCAATGGCGATCCGCTGTCTTTGGCCGCCGCTGAGTTTGATTCCCCGCTCACCCACAATGGTCTCGTATTTTTCAGGGAACCGCTCTATGAACACATGCGCATTGGCGCTTTTGGCCGCGGCCATGATCTCCTCGTCCGTAGCATCGGGTTTTCCGTAAGCGATATTTTCTCTGATGCTCCCGCCGAACAGGATCACTTCCTGCGGAACAAAAGCCATCTGCCGCCGCAGTTGCGAGAGGGGAAATTCACGGGCAGGTCTTTCATCGAAATAAATGCCGCCGCTGTCGGGTTCGTAAAATCTTAATAACAGGGAAGCGATGGTCGATTTCCCCGCGCCGCTGGGTCCCACGATAGCGATCTGCTCACCGTCCCTTGCGGCGAGGGTCAGGTCTTTTAATACCGGCACATCTTTACGGCTGGGATAACAAAATGCCACATGATCGAAACGCACCTGGCCCTTTATGATATTTTGTGGTTCCACCACCACTTCCGTTGTCTCCACCACTTCGCTTTCGCCGCGCAGGATCTCCCGTACGCTTTGTGTGGCGCCCAGCGTTTTTTGCAGCTGCGAGAACATATCGGCAAAACCGGCAAAAGTGCCTCCGACAAACATCGAAAAGATCACGAACATCGTAAGGGAGCCCATGCTGAGTTCTCCCGACTTGATCATACCCGCGCCATACCACATCACAAATGCAATGGTGCCGAATACGCTGAAGATCATGAACGCGATAAAGGCGCCGCGGTAACGGGCATTGCTGATCGCGGTTCCCACTACGGCACGGATGCTTTTTACATAACGGCTGATCTCATGGAATTCACTGGTGAAGGCCTTGACGATGGAAATGCCGTGAAAGGTCTCCTGTACAATGCTGCCGCTGTCGGCCAGTTGGTCCTGCGCCCGGCGCGACATCTTGCGGATCCGCATCCCGAACACCACCGCGAGGATGGCAATGATCGGCACTACGGCCAGCATCACCAGGGCCAGCTTGGCGCTGATCCAGAAAATAAAGAACAAACCGATGATCAATGTGAAGATGCCTCTCAGGAATTCAGCAAGCGTAAACGAAATGGCATCCTGTATTTGAGACAGATCAGAAGAAATACGGTTGCTCAACTCTCCCACTCTTTTCTCTGTAAAAAAACTCATGGGCATCGTGAGCAGTTTGCTGTACACATCCCTGCGCATATCCGCGAGGGATCGCTCGCCTGCCGAGGTGAGCAAATAGACCCGCATAAAGGAAAAAACAGTTTGCACGGCCAGTTGACAAAAGATGAGGAGTAATGTGGTATTTAAACTCCAGTGAATATTCTTTAATCCAAAATCATATTGCGAACCCGTATTCATTCCGGGCATCACGGTTCCCGGTGCGGCGGCATCGATCATTTTCCCGAGAAAGAGAGGAAACAAACTGGTGGTAAAGGCCGAGAGGGCGATAAAGATCAGTCCCCCGATGAATTTTCCGCGATGCGGTTTCAGGTAACGGAAAAGTGCAAGTGCTTCCCGCAGGCTTTCCCTTGAAATCTTTGCCTTGCCGGATCCGGCTTCTTTTGATGTTTCGTTTAAATGTCGGGTTGCAGTGGACATGAGAGGTGAGTGATGAGTCGTCAGTCGTCAGTCGTCAGTCGTCAGTCGTCAGTCGGCAGTCGGCAGTCGGCAGTAAGACCCTTCACTGATGCAAGTTAACCATTATAGGCTTGAAGCAATGATGATGGATATGCTTTATTCAGGATTGTCATGACGACCAGGAACATAACTGGTCAGAGAAAATTAACCGAATCAGTCCGGAGTCCGGAACATAATCCCCCCCCACTACCGTTTCGCCTATTGCAGAACAAATACTATGATCAACAAAGTATTTAATTCCTGACCTTTCTTTCCACCTTTTTTTTCATCTGCGGTTTCACTTTTACAGGATCTCCTACGGGCCGGCCATAATAATTGGTGTTCTGCGGGGGCAGCTTCACTTCGGGTCTCGGCGCCGGCGGCGGGTTGTTCCGCAGTTCTCTCATCCGGTCCTGGTCGCCCTGCAGCCAGTAAAATGGCTTCCGGTCGTTTTCATTGTATCCCCGCATATTCCGGTAATCAGCCTGGTAAATATTCTGGTAATAATAACGTGGGTAGTGAGATACATAATACTGGTGGTGCATCCAGGGCTGGTAAACGCCAATATTCAGGGTAATGACAAAACCGGAGTAAAGATCGTATTGCGCATAAACGGAGGGTAATACCTGGGAATACATCCACTGGCCGTTTTGAAGGTATATATACTGGTGATCGGCCATATCGTAATAGGTTTCAATATCCGGCATATAATAATACCTCGCACCGGGATGATAAGGCGGAGCCCAGGCCGGGTTACTGTAGGTGATACCACCGGTAATATATAACGGCGTATCACACCCGCTAAAAACCGCGGCAGACAGGGCGAGTGCAATTGCAAGGCCCCTATTTTTAAGAGCTTTCATAACAGAAGTTTTGCGCCTACTTTGTAAAAAGGTTTTCGGCACTTCCTTGCTCCTGTTAGACGATTTTTTGGGGTATTTAATGCATCAGAACGACATGATATTAATCATGCCTGTTTGCCGGAGGGCAGACTTCCAAAGACTCCCGGGCTTCCTCAGCTCTTCTTCCTTTTGCCCCAAAATACCAGGAGTACAATTATCAACAAGCCACCGGCAGCGATATACCAGTATCTCTTTGCCATCTCCAAAAAATCAACCGGCTTTTTTACAGTGGTCTCCGTTACCGCTTCTTCTTGCTGGGGTAACTGCCAGTATGCGCTGTCTTTCGGAATGGACATTAACTGTGCAGCCGACTGAAACTGTAACGTATCCCGAATGCTGTAGGGGTTCTTAAAATCATTGAAATAAACGTTGCCCGCCGGAACAAGGAGAATGCTGTTGTCTTTCTTCAGGGTGATCTCCACTTCTCCTTCATAAACGATCAGCCGGCTGCTGTCTTTATTGTGAGAAAAAAGAAACCGGGTTCCTTTTTTCACCAGTTTTTCGTTGAAGGTCTCGATCAGCAGCATTTTATGATCATCACCCTTTTCGCCATTAACAAATAACTGCCCCCCTGATAGCTCTATGGTCATATAATTTTCATCATTACCGGTAATGAGCGCCTGGCAATCGGGTAGTAGCATCATTACCGTATTCCGGTCGGGACTCATTATTACAAGACCATTGGGTCCTGTTACCATTTTGGTCCCGGCGACAGGTTTTCCGGACGGTGAAACAGATTTTCCCTGCCCGTCGGTGAATTGCACATTTTTTGATAAAGCCATTAGCTTATCCGTTGTTTTACTTTCCAGGCTAATGATACTGCCCATTCCTCCGCAGTGGGTTGTTTCGCTGCCTTCCTTCGCTGCTCTTTTTCCGTTGATCAGCACTTCATCATCGCCGCCCGTTATCGTAAAAGTGTTGGATCCGGCACAGACAGCATGTCTTCCCCTGTCGCCTTCGCAGGCAGCCGGCAAACCGTTGATCAGCACATTGGCATTCCCGGTCATAACCGGTCCCATTACAGTGAAGGGATCGGCCATGCATCCATGAGCGTCTGCGGGACATTTTGCCAGGCTTCCCACTCTTGCATACCGGCTGGCATTAACGGTGATCACCGTATATTCCTTACTGTATTTTTTGCCTTCATGCTCTACCGTTAGTACGATCTTATTTTCCCCCACGCTGTTAAACACAGGACGGCTGCTGGCTCCTTTGTCCGGCTCAAAACTGCCGCTGCCGCTCCAGGATATTTCTTCGGTAAGGTCGATCTCTTCATTGTCTTTACCGGTTATTTTGAATGAAGCGCCAAACAGCCACCCTTTATCAAAAACTTTGGGGCTTTTGCCTAAAGGAAAAAGCAGCTCCGGCACCATTTCACCGGGCCGAAGGGTGAAGGTCATCGTGGATTCTTCCCTTCCATCATACCGCATATAAATAGTGCCGGTAATGAGATCTCCTTCTTTTTGTCCGCTTACCCTTGTTTGTACAGCCGCTTCCTCAAACCGTTTTCCGTCCTGCATGGCCTGGTTCAGCGGTCCGTTAAGACTGAGTTCATTGCCATCGAACGTACCCGGAATCGAGCCGGTGAAGGCGATATAATCCCCGGGTTCCGTTTTGGGTCCAAATTTCAGATTGGCGGTAAGCACCGCCGCACCTCCGGGTTCAACCTTCATGCTTATTTTGTTGGTATAATAGGCGGCGTTATGATCCGGGCCTTTTGGTATCAGCGATATAGTTCCCTTATATTCCTGCTGTGAATAGGAAAGAGCGGGGAGAACTGCCAGCAACAACAGTCCTGCTGCAAAGCGTTTCATAAAAGTGTTTTGATAAAGATGTGACAGGCAAAGGGTTCTACCAATGATCTATTTCAAGGTGAGTGATGATTATAGTTAAGCGGGAAAGCGGGATTGAAAATGAATAAACAAATGTCATGCTGCCGGAGCCAATGCACAGGCATGGCCGGTCCGGCATTTTCAGGGTCTGGAACCAGAAAACCGGCAACTGCCGGAACAAAGTGTGTTTAGGGGTGCGATTCCAAAGGACCCCGGGTCGCGCTACGCTTGCTGGGGGTGACAGTATAATCAGCAGGAGCCTATGCCCTGTGCGGCAGATCCGATTCCGGAAAATCCGGCTTCATTTCAGGGTTGCAAACCAGGAATTCGGGAGGCTCGGGAGCTGTCTTTAGCAGCTCGTCATACTTTGCCTTCAGGTAACGTTTGAACTTGCCCAGGTAACCGGGAACGCGGAGGTCTTTGTCGTTGATCGGGACGGCTTCAATGAGGTCGTTGCCGATGTACATCATGAGTTGCATGGTAGTGGATATTGGATAATACAAAAGAAATAAGTTTTCAGCATGCTTGCAATCAGGTAATTACGGATTTTCCATCACTGTAATTTTACGGTTTGCCATAGGGCCTGTACGGTAGTTATTTCTTCTTCATCCATTCTTTTGCATAGTTCAGCACATCGTCCTTCAGACTATTGGGGTCCTGTTTTACCTCTATATCCGGCAACACGGGATTGAGGTCATTGGCATCGCCATTGGCCCGAATGAACTGTTTGCTGCAGGTGTAAAACAGAAGTCCTGTCCGGGGTAATTTGTTCCAGTACAGTTCTCCGTAATCATTACAGGGCTCACCGGTGGCCTCGCCGATGATGGTGGCCAGTTGGTAGTCCTTAATGGCATTACTCAGCATATTGGCGCTGGAAAAAGTAGTGGGACCGGTGAGAATGGCAACCCGGCCTTCAAAACGGAGCCCGTTTTTACCGGGACGCTGTGGTTTTCCCGCCGTTCCGCCGATGATATCCCCGGTTTTCCTGTTAAGGTATTGCTGAAAGGAGCCGGATGCATAAACCTGGTTGGTCTTTGCCTGCTCCCGGACAAATTCTTTGTATTCATCACTCACTTTCCAGCGGCTGCCCCCGCCCATGCGGTAAGGTTTGTCGCTGATATAGCTGATCAGCCGTTCACCAAGCACCGAATTACCTCCACCGTTCTGCCGAAGGTCAATGATCAAACCTTCCATGGATTTGTTTTTTATTTCGGTAAAAACCGAATCGAGGAATTTTTCAAAAACCGGCAAGTCACGCATTGAACGGAAATTGATATAACCAATGTTTCCATCCATGCGTTCGAAACTATAAGGAGCGGTCGATGTCGTACTGGCAGATGTTCTTTTTCTAACTTCGGCAGCTCTTGCCTGCAACACGCTCAGCGTTACCGCCTGGATGAACGTTTCCTTGTTTTCTCCTCCGCTGGAATAGCGGATATGATATGGCGGAAGTACCTGGTGCAGCAACAACTGCCCGCCAAAGTCACGCAATGTTTGTGTCGTTCGCCAGGAAGGCAGACCACCATAAAAAGAAGTAAGGAACTGCATCAGGTCCTTTGCCGACCGGCCATTGATATGGGTGATAAGATCGCCGGGTTTTAACAGACTGTCGTTAGAAAGATCATAGCGCACCAGCAGGCCCTCCCGGTTAAACTCCCTGATCAGCACCGGGAAGATCCGGATCTTACCTTCTTTTATTTGCTGCTGGATTACTGAAGGGTAAGCAACAGTGCTGTGACCTTCATCAAAGGCAGCAATAAGCCGGGAAAAAAAAGCCCATACTTCTGTTAAAGAAACATTCTCTTTTAATGTACGGCCAAGACTATCGCTAAATAAGTTGAATTTTTCTTTACTGATAGAATGGTAGGGATTGGGATGCACATTTTCGATGGTCCTTATGAAAAAGGCAAGGTCCTCCTTCACCTCCTGGCGGGGGAAGGTTATTTCCGGTTCGGTTTGCGCGTATAAAGAGACCGGCAACAGGAGGAGTAAAAAGAAAATAACTTTCATAGAGCAAACCTGATTTATGGCTCAAGGTACAAATTTCATGAAGGATGGAACCGCGGAAACGAAAGGAAATATACCAAGCGACTCCGTGCCTTTGTGTCTTGGTGTTTCAAATCTTTTTGCCACGGAGACACAAAGACGCAGGGGTTCACAGAGAGCCTCTGTGCTACACCGTGTCCCGGTGTCTCTATGGCTAAAGTTCCATGATGGCATATAAAACCCGCTATCTTTAACCTATGTCCTCCCTGGGTTTATTCTACGCCTTTGCCGCCACCGCTTGCTGGGCCATTGCCGTTTTTCCATTGACTGCCGCCAGCCGGCAGTTGCCGGTAAGCAGCATGAACCACCTGCGCTTATTACTGGCCACCCTGGTCTTGTTCATTGCCGGTGCGATCATCGAAGGAGCGGGATTCCTGCAAATATTTTCTCCGCAGTATACAAATGCCTGGTTATGGCTGGGATTTTCCGGTATCCTGGCGCTGGTAGTGGGTGATTTTTTCAGCTTCCGCAGTTATGCCATTCTCAGTCCGCAGTACGGCAGCGTACTCACCACTCTTTCGCCGGCCTCTGCTTTGCTGTTTGGCATCCTACTCGTCGATGAACATATCAACTGGGTGGGTATCACCGGCATGCTCATAACGATCATTGGAGTGATGAGCATCAGCCTTGGCCGCGCGCAGCGGGACAAGATCCCCAATCACGGTCATGGCAGTGTGGTAAGGGGAATCGTTTTTGGAATCCTTGCCGCGGCTTGTCACGGCGGTGCCCTTGCGTTTTCCAAAAAAGGATTTATCGAACAGCCGGCGGAATACCCTATCGGTCCGCTGGGAGCTACTTTTATCCGCGTTGTTACCGCCACCCTGCTGATCTATCTCATCACGATTATAACGGGAAAAATCAGGACCGTACTCACGCATATCCGGGACAGCCGGGCCGGGATCAGGAACACCATCGGCGGAACAGTTTTTAATCCCATTCTTTCCGTTTCCTTTTCCATGTTCGCGATCCTTTTTATGGACGTGGCCGTGGCGCAGACCATTTTCGCAATGGTGCCCCTGTTCGCGCTTTTCATTGCTTTCTTCGTATATAAAGAAAAGATCACGACCCGCTCAATATTTGGAGTGATCGCTGCGCTGGCCGGTGTGGCATTGCTGATCTGGAGAAACAAGCTGATGTAGCCTTTTTGGCTTCAGTATCTTTGCAGCATAAATTATTATTATGACGATCGCTGTTTTAGGGGCGGGTATGGTGGGCCGGACCATTGCGCAGGATCTTGCAGGGGAACATAGCGTGACCGCATTCGACCTGGATGCCGTCAGCCTGGATGAGCTAAAGAAAAAAGCCCCATCGGTAGAATGCGTTGCCGCCGATCTTTCCCTGGTAAGCGAATACCGGAACTGGTTTTCTCCCTTTGATCTCGTGGTAACCGCCGTTCCCGGTTTTATGGGATACCCAACACTCGAAGCCGTAATAAAGTCAGGGAAAAACGTGGTGGATATTTCTTTTTCTCCCGAAGACACTCTTCAGCTGGACTGGCTGGCCAAAGAGAATGAAGTATCCGTTATCACGGATTGCGGGGTGGCGCCGGGAATGAGCAATCTCATCCTCGGGAGGTACAATGAAGAAATGAAAGTGGAATCCTTTGCCTGTTATGTGGGAGGTCTTCCCAAACACCCTCAACCGCCTTTCAACTATAAAGCCCCTTTTTCACCGGTGGATGTGATCCAGGAATATATCCGGCCGGCAAGGATGATGGAAAACGGCAGCATCGTTACCCGGCATGCACTGAGCGATCGTGAGATGATCCGTTTTGAAAAAGCGGGGGAACTGGAAGCCTTCAATACCGACGGGCTGCGTTCCCTTCTTTATACCATGGGGCATATCCCCGATATGAAAGAAAAAACATTGCGTTACCCCGGCCATGTTGACCTGATCATTGCTTTGCAGCAGGCCGGTTTTTTTGATACGCATCCGGTCCGCGTAAATGATACGGATCTCACGCCGCTGGATTTCACTTCCAGGCTCCTGGTGGAACAATGGAAACCGGGTGCGGAAGAAGAGGAATTCACGGTGATGAAAGTGATCATAAAGGGAGAAGGCAAAACGATCACCTGGGACCTCTATGACCAATATGACCCGGTGACCAAAACATCTTCCATGGCCCGCACCACAGGCTATACCTGCACCGCGGCGGTGAATTTGATGGCGAAGGGATTGTTTACCGAAAAGGGTGTTTTTCCTCCTGAGTTGATCGGGAAATACAAGAAATGTTTTGAATTTGTGATGGAGTATTTGAAGGCGAGGAATGTTAACTGGAAAAAGTCTTAGCAGCCGGCCCCCTGTCCCCCGCAGGGGAACTTAGGCAAACTATTCTTTACGGATAAGAAAGTCGTTTAAAGTATTCAGTTTTAGCTATGAAAAGACACGAAAGGGGACATTATATACTATTCGGAATATTTCAAGCTATAGGGATTTGTGTATCTAAGTTCCCCCTGCGGGGGACAGGGGGCTTTACTCCGCCTCCGCCACCACTTCCTTCACCTCCGGGATCATCCTTTTCATCATGCCTTCGATACCGGCCTTGAGAGTGATCATAGAGGAGGGACAACCACTGCAGCTGCCCTGCATCATCAGGTTCACCACACCGTCCTCATAACTTTTAAACTGGATGGCGCCGCCGTCCATTTCCACCGCGGGGCGAACATAATTATCGAGTAATTCCTTGATACGTTTTACAATGTCATTATCATCGGCGGATACCTCATTGCTGCTTTCCTGTTTAACGGCGGCCAGCTCTTCTTCATTGATAACAGCCTTGCCTTCTTCGAGATAGTCTTTCAGGAACTGGCGCACGGAGGGGATCACATCCTGCCAGTCGGTCTCTCCTGTCTTGGTGAGGGTCACAAAATTGCTGGCAATGAACACGGCCTTTATAAAGGGGAAACCAAACAACTCGGTTGCCAGGGGAGAGGGTTTGGCGCTTTCGGCATCCTGGAAATCAATGCTCTTGCCGGGATACAGGAGTTTGTTGGCCACAAACTTCATGGTCTCCGGGTTGGGGGTCATTTCCGTATAAATGCTGATAATGGGGTTGCCTGTCTTGATCATAGCTCACGTAATTAGTGTGTAAAAATAACAACAAATCCCGGGCAAAGTTTACGAAGGCGGGAAAGAGGTTGATGGCCAAAATGGCCACAGAAAAGTTGGCCACGGATTACACGGATTCGCACAGAGTATATTCTTTTTGCCACGAAATCACACGAATAGACACGAAAAATACAGCCTCATAATGAACCCATTGAGTTTTTATGTGATTTCGTGGTTAGCAGCTATTCCCTGAATTTCCCCGTCGTCTTCAGGTAACGGATAAGGATGTAAACCAGTAAAAGAATCCCGAGGATGATCCCCAGCAGTAAATTTCGCCGGTCTCTATCATACCCGCTGAGATGAGGGTAGTTGAGCAGCAGTATGAGCACGATACCGCAGAGCCAGATGAACTGGGTGGTATGTTCTTTCAGTATCCACCGCTTCCAGTTGAATTCCATGCTTCCAAAGGTCTTCCCGATCCCGCGCAGGCCGGGCCACCAGCGGTTCACGTTTTTGCAATAGGCGTCAAAACCGGCGCCGAATTTTCCACGCAGGAAATTCTCTTCGGCCAGCACGATGGCCTGGTAGATGAACAGGAAAACGGGGATTACGATCGCTACATAGACCAGCGAATTGGCCAGTATTCCCACTCCCAGGAGCATCAGGATATTGCCAACATAGAGCGGGTTGCGGCAATGACGAAAGATCCCTTCTGTTACCAGTCCTTCCGCGTAAGGTTTTCCCTCTTTGCCACCCCTTACGATATACGCTAACCCGATCGTCAGGCCCCGGATTAACTGGCCGAGACAAGTGACGAATAATCCAATGGCGATGGGCCAGATATAATAGGTGTTTCCAAACTTTGACGGAGAAAACAGGGGCCACGAGGGAATGAACAGGGCGGCGTAGAAGAGGATGAAGATCCAGTTGCGGTACTTGAAGAAGAAATTGCCAATGCTTACCATAAATTCGGGGGAATAAACTCCAAGAAACAAGATACAAGAAACAAGATACAAGAAACAAATAAGCTTCAATGATCACATCACAAAACCCCAAAAAGCTCCAACTGAAAAATTAAAAATTCATCACTGTTTCGTTGAACTTTTTTGAATATTGAAATTTTTTTGAATTGTGATTTATTTGGTTCTTGTATCTTGTTTCTTCGAACTTTTAAAAGTTACTTTTTCGTAGCCACCAGCCCCGCAAAATTGTACCATTTAAAAAACACCTCGCAATGCTCAAACCCCACATCCCTCAGCAGGCTGATATTCTCACTTAGCTTATAGGGAACCAGTACGTTCTCCAGCGCCTCTCTTTTCTGGGAGATCTCCATTTCGCTGTACTGATTGCGGCGTTTGTAATTGTAGTAGTACTTGATAAAGTCCCGGTTGAAATTGCTTTCTTCGGCGAGTATCTTTTCCACTAGTATCAGCACGCCGCCGGGGTTAAGTCCCGCGAAAATGTTTTTCAATACCTGCTCCCGGTAAATGGGTCGCACGAACTGGAGCGTGAGGCAGAGCACTACCACGGAGGCATTCTCGATCTTCAATTCTTTTGCCAGGTCTGCGCAGCGGAGCTCATAGGGGCGGGAGAAACCCACTTCCATCAGTTTGGATTTGCATTTGTCCAGCATTTGCTGCGAGTCATCCACCCCGATGAACTTGATTGGCTTTTCCACCATCGTATCCATCCCGATCATGGTGGTGCCGGTGGAGCAGCCGAGATCATATACAAAGCTGCCTTCGGCGGCATGGTTGGCGGCCAGTTCGGCCATCATACGCTGTATCTCACCGTAGAAGGGAACCGAACGGTTCACCATATCGTCAAAAACCCTGGCCACGTTGGCGCCAAACTTAAAGTCGCTGGCCTTTTCGATCTCTTCCCGGAAAACTTCATCTTTGCCCATAGAAAACAAATAAGTGCCACAAAGTAAAGCATTTTACCAGTTTGCGAACTAACCGGCATCACGAACGTATTACAGGTATGAAAAAAATGTACCACCTCGGCAACTGCACCACCTGCCAGGCCATAATCGCGGAAACCGGGATCGGCCAAAAAGGATTTGTCCTGCAGGATATCAAGTTCGAAAAGATCAGCCCGGCCTAACTGGAAGAAATGAAGAAAATGGCGGGCAGCTATGAAGCGCTTTTCAGCCGCCGCGCCCTCAAGTACAAGGAGCTCGGTCTAAAAGACAAAAAGCTGGATGAAAAGGATTATCGCAGGCTCATACTTGAGGAATACACTTTCCTGAAAAGACCGGTGGTGATACAAGGTAAAGCGATCTTTATCGGGAGTGAGAAAAAAACAAGGGAAGCCCTTAAAAAAGCGGTAGGCTAATTGCGTTCTGGCGTCCTGCCATGCACGGGCCCCCTCAGACAGTATACCGCACAAAAAAACAGGGCTGAAAGACAGCCCTGTTTAATAAATGGCGGCAAATTCCGGTTATTTCAATGTTCTCAGGTAATTCACAACGGCCCACAAATCATTTGGATCGGGGATCTTTGTCTTATAGGAGGGCATATCTTTCCGGCCTTTTTCTGTTTTGTAATAAATAGCCCCGTCGGTCTGGGACTGGAAAGCAGCTTTTGTAAAATCTCCGCATTCAGTATCCAACTGTGAAGCTTTGGGACCGTCTCCTTTTCCTTTTGTTCCATGGCAGGATTTGCAATGCTGGGTATACAATGTTTTTCCCGTAGCAACGGAAGCGGCATCACCCTTTAATGGGTTTACTTTGTTTTTATAGGCATCCGGGACAGGCCAGGGATTCTGAAGGGTTGATTTTGGAACGAAGGCCATCCCGACAATCGCAATTAAACCAGCTAGGAGTATGGAAGCGTTCTTTTTCATGTTTTAATGTTTTTACGTATATAATAGAATGCTCAAATTACGAAATAGTTGCAAGCCGTAGAACATGAATTTTCTCATATTTCGGCCTGATCAAAATACCTGCATTTTCCGACTTCAATCATATGGAAAAAATCAGGTTATAATGTATTCAACGACTATAAAAAGCATACAATTTTCAGTTGTTTTTCCTTTATGGGGTTTTGCCCAGTCTTTTTATTTTAAATAATAAATACACCAGGTATAGGATAGTACCCCAAATAATACCGATGATGGCCACGGAGGAGATAACCAGTACCAGGGGCGCATTTTCCCCGGAAGACCATAAAGTGCGTCCACGGACAGGGTTTTCCCTGGGACGCACCCCCCACGGCACCCGGGTGGTTGCTTCCACCGTACCGTAGTTTTCATCCTCTTCCAGCCTGGCGGCAATGGTAAGGGTTCCATCAGTATTCCCGGGCAGATCAAGCGGTAGTTCACCGGAGATTTCCCCGGCTTCATTGGTCATGGCCCCCGGTTCTCCGAAAGGCAGGCAGTTAAAGGTTCTTTTAAGGCAAAGTTTCAGTTCGGTATTGGGTACAATAACATAACTCTGGCTGCTGTCATTCCAGGCGGTCACTGTTGCCGTTGCTGTTTTAATGGAATCCTCTCCTGAGTACACAATATTGATTTTTGCATCCGACACGGTGATTTGTTCTTCCGTTTCTTCGTACAACGGATCGGCTTCCATTTTCACAATGAAGGTATAATGATGCAGCCCGGATGTCAATCCGTTAAAACCAGCGGGGAATTCAAACAACCCTTCTCCCTCGTATCCCGTGTGAAGTTGGCTTATCCAGCCGGTTCCATCCGCCGGATCCTGCGCTTTTACTTCATTCAAATAAAGATTTAACGGGGATTTCAGGTCACGGACGACCACCGTTTTTTTATTGGCCTTCCTGCTGAGCTGCACTTTCACCGTTCGCTTGCCATCTGTTACAACTGAACTCAGGTTCATCGTGAAAGAAAGTTTGGAACTGTCTTTTGTATCCTGTGCCGTTGCAGACCCTGGAAGCAGGGAGATAGCGCCGATGATTATTAAAATGAAAAAGGCGCTGTGCCACCCTGCTCTTTTTGTAATATGGATCATTTCATTTTTCATTTCCTTCGTGCAGATGTTTATAAATGACTTCGGTGGAAACGCCTTTCTCTTCAGCAACCTCCCAAACGGATATGATGGGAAAATAACGGATAAAAAATGTGATGACCAGTAATGCGCCCGCCAGCGAACCGCCTGTTATGGCCCATTCCAGTAAGGTGGGTGAGTAATGTTTCCATGCTTCGGGGATCTCCTGTACCGGCAGGAAAGACATGCTTGGAATAACGATCAGGTATCGCTTGAACCAGGCGCATACGATCACCAGCACGGCCATAATGAACATGGAAAGCGGCCGCCGCCCCCTTTTGAAAAGGAGTACGATGATGGGAAGGATCATCCCGAAAAACTGTACGGACCAGAACATAGGGGCATAAAAACCCGTGAACAATTCGTTAAGGTGATGCGCTTCCTCCCCTTTCATTTTATAAGCGGGAATAAGATATTCGTTGATGGAGAAATATGCATAGATCATGGCAAGCAACACCAGCAGCTTACCCATTCTGTCAAAGTGTGTGTCGGTGAGGTACTTGTCATATGAAGGGTTAAACCTTCTCAGCAGGTACATTCCCACAACGACACCGCCCGAGCCTACCAGGAAGGCACCGGAAACAAAATAGGCCCCAAAATTGGTGCTGTCCCATCCCGGCCGGTATGTACTCGCGAACAACCAGGAGGTTACGGTGTGGATGCAAAGCGCAACCGGAATGATCATGACCGACAGAATGGTAATGGCTTTCTTGACCACTTTATATTGCTCCGGGGTATTCTTCCAGCCTAGAGAAAGGATCGTATACATTTTTTTCTGCCATTTGGGTATTCCTTTCAGGTGATCCCTGCAAAAGGAGATGCCGGGCAATAGCGGAAAATAAAGCAGCAGTATACTCAGCGTCATGTAGGTCATGACCACCATCACATCCCAGATGATCGGAGACTGTATTCTTCCATGAAGAACCATATTCATCATCCGGTCGGGCCGCCCCATGTCGACGATGATAATTAACCCGGCAAATAGAATGGCAGCAACGGCAATAACCTCCGAAAGCCGGGTGAGCGGAGCCCGCCAGGAAACCTTGAGCAGGTATAGCACGGCGGTTATTAATGATCCCACCAGGCTGATCGCAACAAAAAAAACAAAATTGGAAATGTAGATTCCCCAGAATACAAAATCCCTCATCCCGGTTATGATCAGTCCTTTCCTGAGTTGAATGATATAACAGTAAATGCCCAGCAGAAGAACAACCAACAGCAGGGCCACCCAGGACTTGCCGATCAATCCGAATTTTTTGGGAAGAAGGTCTTCGTTATACTGGTGCAGCATTTTTATTGCTGCAGCTTCTTCTATTTGTGGTTTATTCTCTTCCATAGCAAGGTATTTAACCTTCTCCGGAATCAATTTGCAGCGTCATCCGGTTCTTTTGTTTCTTTTTCCGGATCGATAAACGGAAATAACCTGTTTACGGGAGGCAGATAGTATACACTGGGTTCTGTACCCAGTATTTCGTTTAGACGGTACCCGCCTTTATCCTTTATAAGCTGGCTGAAACGGACCGTTTCGGCGCCATTGGAAACGGTATCTTCATTCAGGTCGCCCATGTAGAATACTCCGTTGGGACAGGCAGTTACACAGTGAGGAAGTTTTCCCTGGCGCAGCATATCGGGGCAGAAATCACATTTTTCCACGGTACCCTTTTTTTGTGGGAATCCCGTTTCAGGTGAGTAAACCGAACCTTCGGTTTCCGATATAAGTTCCGGTTCTTCCCAATTAAATGATCTCGTGGAATAAGGACATGCCGCCATACAGAACCTGCAGCCGATGCAACGTTCATTATCTACCAGAACGATTCCGTCATCTCTTTTGTAAGTGGCATTGACCGGGCATACTTTTACGCAGGGAGGTTTATCACAATGCAGGCAGGGTTTGGGCATCCAGTAAGGGGCCGTATTTTCAGCATCATGCATCTTGAACACCTTCAACCAGACATTCATGCCGGAAAGATGATGATATTCCTGGCAGGCATCCTGGCACTTAAGCGCATGCTTGCAGCGGGAAAGATCGATCACCATCACATATTTTTTTCCGGGAACCCCAACCCGGGCTTCTTTAGTGGGAGCGGCACAGCAGGCCCTGGATTTTTTCAACTGACCCGAATCCACTTCCACCAGTTTTCCTTCGGGGGTCAGTACTTTAACTTTTTCTCCGGAGTCATTTCCGCAGGAAGTGAGATTATTCAGTCCGACTGCGCCTGCAGCGATGACGCTTCCGGCAACCAACCCTTTTTTAAGGAACTCTTTACGGTCGGTTTTGAAGTCTTGTTTGTTATTATCTTCTTCCATAACCCCGTATTTAGGTTAAGAGAGATGTTCTATCGTAGGAGAACCTGGTGAGGGTTCTTCTTTTCTTAAGCGGAACAACTGGATGATAATAACCAGGTAGTGACCCCAGACGGTACCCATCAGAATAACGAAAGTGACCATCATCCAGATCGGTGGGTTCGTGCTCCACAGGGCACGGGGCAGTTCCTCGATTTTATCAGAAACCGGAACACCCCATTGTTGAACGCTTGTAGCCTCCAGGTTGCCATATACCTCGTTTTCATCCAGTCGGCCGATCAATGTCAGGTTTCCTTTGGCATCACCGGGCAAATGTTGCGGAAACTCGATCGCAGCGGTACCGGCCTCATCGGTAGTGCCTTCACCCACTTTCAGCGGCAGAAACATGCGCTTCACAAATATGCCGACTGTTGCATCTTTTACCGGAACCTCCTGACCTGTTCCTAAATCAACCAGTTTTACCTGTACGCTCAGCAATGAATCTTCTTTGACCGGCGTGATCTCCAGCCGGGCCCTCTTGAAACTCACCACCTCTTCGGCTGCCTCCATGGCTTTATTGCCAGCAAAGGCCGCCTTGAATTGAAGGTTGCCCTCTTTATCTACCAGGAGGCTGTCGCCTTTTACCTGGAAGGTGGCTTTGCCGTTACCGTCAGTGATCGCAAACCCCAGCTCCTGTGCTTCCTCATTCACCACCCGGTAAAAGCTGACCTTCATCTTGTACAACTTTACAAACTGGCCCTTCACTTTGGCCTGTAGCGCTGCCTTCAGTTCAATACTCATATCACTTTTCTGCACGGCGGTGAAAGTAATGGCCGGAGAGATCATTTCCGTTTCTGTCGCAGCAGCCGGTCCTTCCTTTTGTGCTGTGCTGTCGTCCTGAGCGATCAGGCGGACAGGTAGCGACAAAACGAACAGCAGGCAGAGGGGCAAAACAAATTGCCGGAAGTATTGTACCAGGGGTAATATTGAAACCTGTTTCATAAGTTTTTTTTTATGCGGTTGCTGTTTCTTTTCCAGTTGTTGCTTCTTTGGCCGGGGCAGCGGCCTTCCCTTTTTCACCGAACTCAGAGATGGGTATGATGGTCACAAACTTCGACATCAGGGTAAAGAAGAGAAAGAAAGTGGCAATGCCGGCAAGCGTCAGCGCCCATTCCACCCAGGTAGCAGAATATTTTACAAATTCGGGTCTTGTATCCTGCATGGGCAATAGCGGAGATTCCAGGGTCGGTACTATGATCAGGTATCGTTTTACCCACAGCGCAATGACCATCAGGAAGGATGCAATGGTGATAAGATTAGGTGTCCGGGTCTTTGGAATGGCGACGATCAAAATTGGTAAGAGGATTCCGGCAACATTGGCAAACAGGAACTGCCATCCGTATTCAGACGGGTTAAACATTTTTGCGATCACTTCGCTGTCCCATTTTTCAGAACCATACCAGCTGGTAAGGTATTCTGAAAAAGTAAAATACCCGTACGCCGCTCCCAGTATCATCATGATATAACCCAGGTAAACAAAGTGTTTATCCTCCAGGTAATTGTGCAGTTTATACATTTTCCTGTATACCCACATGGAGACAATCAGCACACCTGTACCGGAATAAATGGCTGCTAATACGAAATAGGGTCCGAAGATCGTACTGTGCCAGCCGGGCCGCAAGGTCATGCCGAATATCCAGGAAAGAACAGAGTGCACGATGATAGCCAGCGGAACGATCATGATAGCCATCAGGTTCATGGAAATATTGATATGCCTTTTCTGACCGTGAGTTCCCTTGTATCCCAGCGCCAGGATCTTATACATCTTTTGTTTCCATTTTGGAATATTCAGTTTGGCATCGCGGTAAATGGCAAAGTCTTTGATCAGGGCGAGGTACAGAAAGATGACGCTTCCGGTAAAATAGGTACCGATGGCCAGCACATCCCAGGTGATGGGTGACTGTAGCCGGGGATAGAGAAACAGGTGATGGAGCCGGTCCAGTCTTCCAACACATAATAAAATGAATACCGGGCCGATGATCGTCGAAATAACGGTGATCATTTCCGCGATCCGGATAATGGGTTTTCTCCATTCCACTTTCAGGATGTGGAGAATGCCTGAAATGACGGCGCCCGCATAACTGATGCCGATAAAGAAGATGAAGTTGGCAATATAAAGTCCCCAGACCACGTTATCCCGCATGCCGGTTATTTCATGTCCTTTTACCACCTGGAGATAAAGCGCATATCCCCCCAAACCAATCCACAGCAAATAGAAAATGGTCCACCCCCAGGCCCTCCGCCCGAATTTTTCGATAACAGGCTTCTGGTAGTTGAATAATTCCTGTTGAAATTTATTGAGTTCCATAATAATAATTGATCAGTGAATGTTTAGTGGTTTGCCGATCCGGAGGTTTTAGTGTCCGGTTCCATAATATCCTTGAACCGTGCTTTTATATTCGAATCCAGATTTTCATATCCTCTTTCAACAGGGAACTGGCGGTCTTTGGGCGGGAGATAGTACACTCTCGGCTTGGTACCCAGTTCTTCCTGGAAGCGGTATGCGGCCCTGTCCCTGATCAGTTGCGAGAAACTGACGGTTTCCTCACCGTTCGAAACGGTATCTTCGTTTTCGTCACCGAAATAGAAAACACCGTTGGGGCAGGCTTCTACGCAGGGTGGAAGCAGGCCTTCGCGGGCGCGGTCGGGACAGAAATCGCATTTTTCCACCGTACCCACTTTGGCGGGGATGCCAGTTTCGGCGGAATAAGCAAGGCCCCTGATATCCATCGGTACTTCGGGCTCATCCCAGTTGAATACCCGGGTTGAATAGGGGCAGGCCGCCATACAGAACTTACAACCAATACAACGATCGTTATCGATCAGCACCAACCCGTCCTGCCTCTTAAAAGTGGCATTGACCGGGCACACTTTTACGCAGGGGGGATTATCGCAATGGAAACACTGTTTCGGGAACCAATAGGGGGCGCTTTTTTCACTGTCCTTCATCAGTTTTACGGTCAGCCATTCCTTGTCCTCCGGTCGGTAATGCCATTTCTGACAGGCAGAGACGCATTTGCGGGCGTTTTTGCATCGCGAAAGATCCACCACCATGACGAACTTTTTCCCGGCTATGCCCTGCCGTTGTTCCAGCTTGGATAAAATGGACATATGTTCCTGGTGGTTCAGGTAGGCGGAGTCGATTTCCACGATCTCTCCTTCGGGGGAGAGCAGCCGCACTTTTTCAGCGGTGGCCGCCTGTTTAGAGGAGCAGGAGCATAGGTCGCGTCCGCTTGCAGTGGCGGCAACGGTTGCTTTATCAGCGGTCTTTAAAAAATCGCGGCGGCCACTATCGGTTTGTTCTACTTGTTTCATGAAAATAAGTTGATTCTGTTTTTATTCATTTTTTTTTGGAGGGGTTGTTCATCCAGTCGTAGATTTCTTTATTACTGGATCTTTGCTTTTGGGAGGCGGCCTCCAGGATGGCTTTGCTGACCTCCACCAGTTTACCTTCAGGGGTAAGCATTTTTACCATTTCTCCTTTATTTTCCGCAGAACCGGAAATTAGGGAGGAGAAAAAGTTACGCCTGGAGTTGTTTTTTTTGTGGTTGTTTGTTCCCATATATAATTTTTTAATTCTTAAATTTAAAGAAAAGGCGGTGCAACTTATTTCCGAAATTTTGACACTACCATGACCCTGGTCAAGGGTTTAAGTGAGAAATATCACAGAAAACGTTGTTTTGATTAACTTTAGTTAAGTAAGTGACAAAAGTCATGTATGCATCAAATTCATGTCATGATACTGTCAGAAACTCCCTAATATTTTTGACAATGCTTTTTTAGAGTAGGATTTTTAATAATAACAGATTCATTCAGTTAAACTAGCTTTTTATGAAAAAAGGTTCAGTAATTCAGGCAGCCACCATTTTTACCGGAGTTTTCTTTTTGACGACGCTGCTATTTCAGTGCAGAAAACAGGGTGACCTCATTCAAAACCTGGACAGGTCTTATACAGGGGGACCCGACTCCACCCTCTATGCCTCTTTTTATGAGAGTAACACCGTGACTCCTTCCGATGCCACCCCCGATGTAAACGACCTCATCCGGTTCAGGGGGGTGCAAACGATCATTCATGAACATTGCGGCACCGGTAATTGTCACGGGGGCCGAGTAAATCCGAAGTTCGATACCTACGCCGAGATCATGAAATACATATCACCCGGGAATCCCCAGGGCAGCAAATTGTGGGAGTTTATCACTACTAATGATTTTAAAAATGCCATGCCCCCGGTCAACTCATCTTTTGAAATGGGCACAACCGACAAAGCCATTATTTACAACTGGATCCTGAACGGGGCGAAAGAAAGACCGGATCTCCGGGATTTCCGTCCCGCTGCAATCCGGATTATCAATAATGGTTGTGGTTCGGCCAACTGCCATAACCAGGCCACCGCCACCGGCGCCTGGGCCCGGAAAGGATTATTGGGAACCTTAACCACCAATGATACCACGCAATATGTATATTCTAGTCCCACCGGTTCGGTAACTGTTTATTGCCAGCTTTCCAATGTTACGCTCAGAAATACAGTTTGGAACGCCTACAAGGACAGTGTACGCAAATTCTATTCGGATACCCTGGCCAATGCAAGTTTCCGCCCGTATAAAACATTCTCCACACCGGTTTCCGCTTCCAGTACAAGAGGGCCGCTGCAAACCTATGATGATATATTACTGGATATTATGTATCCAAAAGGACAACGAAGCGTTACATCCGTTCAGTATACAGATCCCGTTACATTAAAACAATATTATGTGCGGGGTAATAACCTCAATATTGCCAGTATGGTGGCCTCAAGGGTTGACTCCACCCTCCTGCCGGCCAATCCCTACACAGGTGTCTTCAACTCTACGCACCAGGGAGGAATGGCGTATGACGACGGAGGGCTGCTGCCTTCAGAAATCGCGTTGATCAAGGCCTGGTATTTTGCTGATCCCAATATTCCCGATGTTTGGAAATACGGACAGAACAACGCCGGGATCTTCAAATACAGAAAATCAGGAACGATAATCAGGCGTCCTTAATTATTATAATTAACTCATTTAATAAAACGAACGTTTTATGAAACAAAGAATCATCTTAGCAGCAGCAATCACTTCCATGATGGTTTACATGTTGTCCTCCTGCTACAGGAATAAAGAAGATATCCTGGCCCTGCCCAAGGTATCATTCCGGAAAGAAGTGGTCCCCATCGTAACGGCCGGCCCCTGCGGCTGTCATAATACCCCCTTCGCCGTCCGCGCGGTACTCGTCTCCGACCCGTATCGCAATATCATTTATTATGATGCCATCCTGGCCCGCAAGACCACGCTGGGAGTGATGGCCAACGGTGGCGAACACCCCGGGGGCGGCGAGATCTTCTTTTCACAAAGTGAAAGGAATCTGATCAAGCGGTGGATTGACGAAGGCGGAAATGATGACGGAACGGGGTGTACGATTACCGGCATACAAACCTGGACAAATGAAATCCTTCCCATTTACAATACCAGCTGCAAAGGGGCGACCTGCCATGGCGGACTGGCGGTACCACTTGATTACAATAAAATGGTGGAGAAAAAGACTGTGCTGACTACCATGATGAACAGCGGTGGGAGCCAGGGTCACCCAGGTGGGCCCATCAGCCTGACCACCTGTACGGTTAATATTATTAAGGAATGGATTGCCCAGGGTCAACCCCAGTGATCTGTATTTGTAAAAACCAAAAACGCACAACATGAAAAAGCTTTCAATATTACTGATTCTGGGATGCTGCCTCTGGTTTGTCTCTGCTGCCCAGGATTCCACAGCAACCGAAACGGTGGAAAAGGAAGTACCGCAGAAAAAATTCGTACGCGCTACGTTCAATGCCACCCGCATCATCAACAACCACAGCGTGGAGATCATTACGCCCGGAAATATCCAGTTCATGATCTCTCACCATTTCGGGTATTTCTGGAACAAGGATCTTGGCACAAAAGGGGATAACAACCGGTTCAAACAAAACCTGGCGCACCTGTTCGGTTTGAATGCAGGAATCGCCCAGACTTATCTTTCGTTTGATGTGTCGCCGGTAAAATGGGCCAATGTGGGCGTGTCCGCAACCGGCAGAGCGGTTTTTGAAGGCTGGGCCAAGTTCAGGATTCTTCGGCAGCAAACGGGGAAAGGCGGCATGCCCATAAGCCTGGGATGGATCTCGCTGGCGAATATTTACACGGGGATCAAATCACCTAATGAGTTTACCAATAACCGTTGGTCCTATATGCACCAGATACTGATCGCCCGGAAATTTTCGGACAAGTTCTCCCTGCAGTTAAACCCCACCCTGGTCTATTTCAACATTGTTCCTTATGGAATCAATAACAGCAATTTTGTTGGTTCGATTGGGATGGGAGCAAAGTATAAAGCCACTCCGAAACTCAACTTGACAATGGAATATGCCCGCCAGCTGAACATGTACAAAAACCTGATCAACAAGAGCGGTTCAGTCATCGACTTTACACCGGATCTTTTATCGCTCGGCGTGGAGATCAATACGGGCGGCCACCTGTTCCAGTTCTATATCGGCAACACGATCGATGCTTCCAATATCGACCATTTTGCCCGCAACACCAGTCCGATCAAGGACGGCAAATTCGCACTGGGTTTTACGATCAACAGGACAATGACACTGAAAAAAGAAAAAGAATAGTATAAGGGGTTGATGGTTAATGAATGGCCGGGGTTCTCCCGGCCATTCCCGTTACTGCCATTTATATGTTTCTTAAGAGATCTGCCGTCCGGCCCGTTATATATTTGCCAACAGGGATCGCTGTATCAAATAGATTTTTTCATATTAAAAAAACGGAACATGAGACTGAACTACTTTGCGCTGCTTTTTGCAGTTATTACCCTTGGTTCCTGCGTAAGCAGTAAAAAATTCAAAACGGCGCAGGATGATTATGCTAAACTGGAAACCCGGTATAAAACACTGGAAGGTGATCTGTCAGAGTGCAGTACGGAGAAAGCCACGCTCTCCCGTCAGAAAGAAGCACTTGAAAGGGAACAGGCATTACTGAATGTGCGGGTGAAGGAACTGGGCGACCAGGTGGATTACCTGAAGGCCAACCATAATGCGGCCTTAAAACAACTCGAAGACCTTTCCGTTATTACAACGGCCCAGGCGGAGAGCATAAAAAAATCAATGGAGAATATCGGCGCCAAGGATGCGTATATCCAGACCCTCCAGCAGCAAATGGCCAGGAAAGACTCCCTCAACATGGCGCTGGTGATGAACCTCAAAGGCGCGATCGGCAACCTCGATGACGAAGACATCAATATTAAGGTGGAGAAAGGGGTGGTATATATAGACATCTCGGATAAACTGCTTTTTAAAAGCGGAAGCTATGATGTGACCGATAAGGCAAAGACGGTATTGGGTAAAGTGGCACTGGTGCTGAAGAACCAGCCGGATATTGAGTTCATGGTGGAGGGACATACAGACAATGTTCCCTACAAAGGAGGCGTATTGCTGGACAACTGGGACCTCAGCGTTAAAAGGGCCACATCGGTGGTGAGGATCCTGCAGAATCAATACGGGCTGGATCCGGCCAAGATGGCCGCCGCCGGCAGGGGCGAGTACAACCCGTTAATGGATAATGCCACTAAGGAGGGGAAAGCCTCTAACCGCAGGACGAGGATCGTGATCCTTCCACAACTGGATCAGTTTTTCAAATTACTGGAGCCGCAAAAAGGGTAACAACCGGCGTGGCAATGCATAGCTGATTATTAAGCCAAGAAAACACACGAATAAACACGAAAAATACAGACAAGTCTTCACGATCACCATTCGTGTCATCGGAGTAAATCCGTGAAATCTGTGACAAAAACTTCGTGTTTGTTCGTGTGTTTTCGTGGCCTATCCCACTTCCTCAAATACACCCGTCTCTTTATTCTTCCGCACCTTATCCCCGTTAAAATACCGGCCGTTCATGGCCACGTATACACCCGGTGGCAAAGATTGTGCAAAAGCCAGTGCGCTGCCAAGGTTGAAGAGACCATCGGAGCTGCCGAACTTGATGGGGATCATTGCCCCGGTGAGCACGATCGTCTTGTCCTTCACTTTTTCGGCCAGCACTTTCGCGGTCTCGCTCATCGTATCGGTACCGTGTGTAACGACGATTTGTGTCTCTTCGGAATGGTTACACTGGTGGGCGATCAGTTCCCGGTCCTCCGCGGTCATTTCCAGGCTGTCTACCATCATCAGTGTCCTGATCTCTACCGGTATCCTGCAACGCCCCATTTCCAGCAGGTCGTTCATATGGGTATCCTTGAAATACAATTGGCCGTTCAGCTCATTGTACTCTTTGTCGAACGTACCGCCGGTGATGAAAATGCGAATTGCCATGATTGGTTTTTAAACCATGAAGATAGCAGAATAAAAAAAAGGAAGGAACGAACGGTAATTCGTATCATTCAATCAAATCCAAAAGGTGGTGGAGAAAATAAAAAAATAACCGCAGCCCGTTATTTAATATTAAGAAATTATTGCTTTAACCACGTGAACCATTATTTCTTTCAGTCTATAAATGCTGCTGGTGAATATTACTCCTAAGCCTCCCCTTTAGGCCTGCCCGCCGTAATGCAAATGAAGGCGGAGGGGGATGGGTATAAAAAAAGGTCCTTCCGTAGAAACGGACTGACCTCTAACGATTGCTTGCCATATGAAAATCTTACTAAGTTGTTGTGCGGCTGTGCCGGCCTTTGCCGGTCATTCAATCAATTGCAGGGTTTAATCTGTATTTTTGAACATCGATGCTTGTCATTGAACGATTCCTGCTGTAAGAAAGAGCTTCAGATCCAAAAATAGGGAGCGGTACCTTGTCTCTCAAACCATTTCCGGCATCAAATCAGCATGCCTAAACTGGCGAAAAGGCTGTAGAACCCTTACCGGTTGCGGATCTCAGCAAAAAACCCGTATGATGTCCAACCGCGCCAACGATATACTTTTTCAACTCATCCGCTCGATGGAAAAGGCCGAAAAAAGGCATTTCAAGCTATATATCAACCGCAGTTCAGGTAACCAGGACCTTAAGATCGTCCGCCTTTTTGACGCAATCGACAAACTGAAGGATTATGAAGAGAAGATCCTGCTGAAAAAACTGGGCGATGTGACCAAGCCGCAACTGGCCAATCTCAAGACCCACCTGTATAAACAAATACTTGCGAGCCTCCGGCTGCTCAAAAGCGCCGACAGTATCGACCTGCAGCTGAACGAGCAGTTTGACTATGCGCATATCCTTTATAAGAAAGGATTATTCCTGCAAAGCCTCCGCATCATTGACCGTGCCAGGGAAACCGCAAAGACCAACCAGAAATATTATTTCCTGCCGCAACTGATCGCACTGGAGAAAAGGATCGAAGGATTGTACATCACCCGCAATATCCAGGACCGGGCCGAAACCCTCTCCGCGGAGGCTAACCAGGTCAACGATCATATTGATAAGGTGACACGGCTTTCCAACCTTGCACTGAAACTTTTCGGCTGGTTCGTGCAGCATGGTCACGCCCGTGATGAGTACGATGAAAAGGACATTCGCAGGTACATGAAACAGAGCCTGCCCACCGGCGCCTGGAAAGAGACCGGGTTTTATGAACGGATGTATCTCTACCAGTCCTATACCTGGTACGCGTTCATACGACAGGATTTTTTACAGTACTACCGCTATACCCAAAAGCTGGTGAACCTGTTCGATGAACAACCCCTGATGAAAAGGGTGGAGACCAGTCACCATATCAAATCCCTGCACTACCTGCTCAACGCTCATTTCGACCTGCGCAATCACAGCGGTTTTGAGGCGGCCCTGGGAAAATTCAAAAGACTGTCAGAAACGGAACGGGTAAAGGATCATGATAATTTTCGGATCCAGGCCTTTATCTATCTCAGCCAGGCAAGGATCAACCGGCATTTCATGCAGGGAACATTCCGGGAAGGGCTTGTCATCATTCCTGCCATTGAAAAGGAATTGTCGGCCTATGATCTTTTCCTCGACCGTCACCGGGTGATGGTGCTGAATTACAAATTCGCCATGCTTTATTTTGGCAGCGGTGATCCCAATACCGCGATCGATTACCTGCAAAAGATCATTCACGACCACGGCAATATCCGGTACGACCTTCAATGCTATGCCCGCCTGCTGCACCTGATGGCGCACTATGAGCTGGGGAACGACATGCTGATGGAATCGCTGACCAAATCCGTTTACCGTTTTATGGCCAAAATGAAGAACCTGACGGCAGTGGAAGAGGCCATTTTCAAATTCCTGCGTCATTCCATACCCTTTTCACCACGCCAGCTCAAACCTGAATTTGAAAAACTCCTTCGAACGATCAAACACCTGGAGAAAGACCGGTTTCAGACCCGTTCTTTCGCATACATCGATATCATTTCCTGGGTGGAAAGTAAAGTGAATGATAAAACGATGGCGGAAGTGATCCATGAAAAATACCTGGCAAGCAAACGGAGGAAATGAAATACACTGCTTCTGTCTTTTACTTACTTTTCAGTATGAAAAAGATCCTTATGCTCTTGCTGCTGGCGGGTTTTCACGCTTCCGCCCAGGTAGACCCTACCCGCATCACGATTGCCCGTGACAGCTTTGGGATTCCTCATGTATTCGCTCCCACAGATCCCGAAGTAGCCTATGGAATCGCCTGGGCGCATGCCGAAGATGATTTCGAAACCCTGCAACTGGTGGTGCTGAGCGGGAAGACCAAACTGGGAACAGCGCTGGGTAAAAAAGGGGCCGAGGGAGATTACGTGATCCAGTTGCTGCGTTGCCGTAAAACGGTGGAGGAACAATGGAACACGCTGAGTCCCGATTTCCTGGAACTGATCGGGGGTTATGTGGCCGGACTGAACGCTTATGCCAAAGCGCATCCGGGTGAGGTTAAATACAAACACGCTTTCCCGTTTGATGAAAAGGATTACATGACAGCCGTTGTCTTTTCAACCGCTCTTTTTTGCGGCATTGATGAGGTGCTCCCGCAGATACTGGGAGGAAAAGTGGCGACAATACCGGGATTCAGCACACAGGGGTCGAATGCCTTCGCGATGAATTCGGTCAAAACAACGACGGGGGAATCATTTCTTGCCATCAATGCGCACCAGCCAAATACGGGGCCGGTGGCTTTCTACGAGGCCCATTTGCAAAGCGAACAGGGGTGGAATATGCTCGGCGGACTTTTTCCGGGCGGCTGCCTGGTCTTCCACGGCACCAATGAGAACCTGGGCTGGGCCCATACGGTCAACTACATGGATAAGATCGATGTCTTCCAGTTGGAACTGAACCCCGCCAATAAGAACCAGTACCGGTTTGACGGCCAGTGGTACGACCTCGAAGAAAACAAGGCAAGACTGAAAGTAAAAGGCATACCGGTTACAGTAGGCAAAAAAACCTGGTGGAGTAAATACGGGCCTACTTTAAAAACTAGCAAAGGTGTCTTTGCGATACGTGTGCCCGCGCTGATGGACATTAAAGCCCTGGAACAATGGTACCGGATGAACAAAGCTAAGAATTTCACGGAATTTTACAAAGCGCTCAGCATGGTCAGTCTTCCCATGTTCAACATTACTTATGCTGACCGCTACGACACGATTTTTTATATCAGCAACGGGAAAATGCCAAGACGAAATCCCGGTCCGCAATTCAACTGGCGCAGTACGATCCCCGGGAATACATCCGCTACCTTATGGACGGAATTCAAACCCATCACCGAATTACCACAATATGTCAATCCTCCATCCGGGTATCTTTTCAATACGAACCACTCCCCCTTCCTGGCAACAGATGTGAAATATAATCTTGATAAAAACAAGTTTGATAAGAATGACGGCTATGAAACCTATCACAACAACCGCAGCCAGCGGGTGACCGAACTGATCAACGGAGATAAAGTGGATTACAACCAGTTCAAAAGGATCAAATTCGATCAGCAACTTCCGCGGGAACTCAAATACCTGTATCATATTGACAGTATGTTCAGCCTGGATCCCACACCTTACCCGGCATTAAAAGAAGTGATCACGAATTTCCAAAACTGGGACAAAAAAGCTGTCGCTAACAGCAAAGGCGCGGCAGTCTTTCTCCTCACCTATTATTACCTCGCCGGAAAACTGAAAGGGGTTCCGTCCAGGAAGATAACTGTAGCCGAATCAGTGGAAACCTACCAGTATGTGTATGATCATATGATGAAGCATTTCGGGAAGACCGATCTGGTGCTCGGTGAAGTGCAGAAATTAGTGAGGGGGGATGAAGAAATCCCTGCCTGGGGATTTCCGGATGTACTCACGCCGGCTTTCTCAGAACCCTACAGGAACGGGATGAGAAGGGTTACCGGTGGTGATGCGTATATCTGTTTTGTACGTTTTCCGAAGGACGGAAGTCTTCCGAAGATCGAATCCGTTAATACGTTCGGTGCTTCGATGAACCCCGCTTCGCCGCATTATAAGGACCAGCTGAGGATGTTTATAAACCAGCAGACCAAACCCATGACCCTCGACAAACAGGAAGTGTTGCAGAAAGCGAGATCGGTCTATCATCCCCGGTAACTACCTGGCAATATTAGCAAGGTTGGGGTTGGCAATGAACCGGTTTTTGACCGTATAGTTCTTGTCCGGATCAATACCCGCGTCTTTAAAGGAAAAAGTAAAACGCATCGCTTCCGGCATGGCCTTGCATTCGTCTTTCCTGTTTCTCTTTACCGTTAATTCGTCATTGCTGACCAGGAAGGAAATATCATTGATCTGCGTACAGCCCTTACTCACCAGCACAACACTGATCTCTTTTTTTTCATAGTCCATACTAAGTCCCAGCAGATCTTCTTCTGAGATAATGACAGGCTTTGTTTCTGTAATGACGGTTGGCTTCGCGTCTGTTGTTTCAGCCGGTTTTGCCTTGTCATTACAACCCGCGAGCACTGCCAGCAGGAAGCCCAGTACCAAGAATGTAGTTTTCATGTTGGTTGTTGTTTACTTCCGGACACCTGCTGTCTTCCCCAGAAGACAAACAGCAGGACCCCGAGCAGGTTTGCAATAAGAACGATCAGGAACCAGCACAGTTTGGTGGTATTATCATAAAATTTTCCGTTGGCGATGGCCACCAGGGTGACCGACCAGATGATCAGGGCGAGTATAAAGAGGATCAAACCCAATCCCTCCAGTCCGCCGAAAGGGATATCCAGCAGCATAGCACTTTTAATTAAGAACTGAAAAGTACCCTCTTATATACTTTCCGTAAATGAGTAAAAGCAAGGAGGGCGATGATATTGGTCATTCGGCCGTAAGGGTACCGCTGTTAACTTGTAGTAGTCTAAAAATGTTCTTTTTATGAAAGCATTCTGGATGGCACTCTGCCTGATGTTCAGCGGTTATTTTTCACTGGCACAACAATACATCATCCGTTACGATCTCGCAGGAGAGAATATCAACTATTACAGGATCAGGAAACCAGGCGATACGGTGGCCGCACCGGTCATACAAATGGCAAGAACAAGCCGGGTAAACCTGCAACTGGTAAATGCCGCCAACAGTTTCCAGCAGCGGATCTCCTATGTTGAAAGGGTGGAAACCCGGGAAAATATTGTGATCCCCGGCCTGGGATCGACCCCGGCGCCAAAGATCACGGCAAACGGAATGACAGATGTGGATCTCGAAGCCTTAAAGAACCCGGATCTTACCAAGAGCGGGGGCATCAAAAAGAATGAATTTGATGATTTGAAAGAAACCAGCCAGCAGCAGGCGGCAAAACAGCTTTTCGTCAATAACTATAATGCTTATGCGGCAGCCTACCGGCAATGGCAAAAAACAATGCTGTTTGAACAGCGTTGCCGGGCATTATGGAAAGATCTTGCCGGGCTTCGCTACAGCATGCAGTATCCTGCAACGGAAGTAAAGCAAACGGCGAAGAAAAAAACAGAAGATGTTTTTCCGGGCTCAGGGAATGACCCTGCTGCCATATTGATAAATGACAACGCGGCGGATAAACAGTCGGCCTATACGGCGGTCAGGAACAGTTATACGGATCTTTTGGCCTCCTATACTTCTTTGCGGGAAATGGAAATAAGTTCAGCCTCCGCTGATTCACTCATGAAGGGTGCCTTAAGCGGAGCGGAACTGGTAAAGAAGAATTACAGCCCGGCTGCAACCAATGATCCCGAAGCCATTGTTAACCGCATCTCAGAAATGTACCAGCAGATCCTTAACGACAGTTATACACAGACAACACCACTGGATATCAAACGGAAAACAGTGATGGCAAGGATCAGCTTCATACCCGTGATCGATTCCGTTACGGCAACAGCGCTGAATTACAGAAATGGCGACACCATTATCCGGCTGGTTCCCATTTATAAAAAAGAGCCGCTCCGGTTCCGGAATACTTTTGGGTTCAGTTTTGTTTCCTATAACGAGAACCGCTGGGATTATTTTATCAGTCCCGATAGTGTGATCACCCGGGAATCAGCGGACCAGTTCCAGCCACTGGTGTCAACCTATCTTCATTTTTATGCACCAAGGGACCGCGGTTTTCGCTGGGGCGGAACATTTGGCGCCGGGCTGCCGCTTACCGGTGATAAAAACATCAATATCATGCTAGGGCTCAGTACTTTTTTAGGGAAAAATGACCCTGTTTGTATAACAGCCGGTGTGGCCGGTGCACAGGTAAAGAAATTAACCGGGTGGAAAACCGGCGATAAAGTGGACTTTACGACATTGGAGGACAGGCATTATAACTCGGTTTACCGGCTGGGTTATTTTCTGTCCCTGACCTTCAACCCGGGCAGCCTGAATGTTAACGACTAAAGCAGACCGTATGAAAAAATTCATCCAGTTCTTATTGATCATCGCCGCTTTGGCATACCTGGCCTGCAACCAGCATCAGTCGCCGCAGCAATCGGAAACCGGGAAGGACGGCAGTTCATTGATCAGCTCCTGGCAGGTTAAAGGTTGTGCGGAAGCGGCAACCCGTGCCGGTACCAAATTTCCTTCTTCCGGTGATTTCGCGGACCTTCCGGATCTGACAGCTCCCGGCACCGATGGCATAAAGGCCGATGCCGATTCCATCGTATATACTAGAAATGTGAACCACCTCTGCTGCCGCCAGGTGATGGTAAGCCTGGAACGCGGGGAGAATACCATCACGATCACGGAATACTGGCACCGGCAGGGTTGTAAATGCAAGTGCAATTCAACGGTCAGGGCCGTGGTACGGCAACTGCCCCGGGGAGATTACAGAGTAATTGGAATTGAGACCGGTACCGATCCGGTGGATGACAAGCCAACAGCCGGAAAGGATACGGTCGTGAATCAAATGATCAGTATCCGGTAAAATACTTTTTAAAAGCGGGTCTAGCTTTTCCGCCTCCCGCTAAATCAACGTAATTTGCAGCCAGGAAAACCCTTTGCAAAACCAGGGTGCAGTGGTAAATGATCGATTACTTACACGGATTGAATGAGCGACAGAGAGAAGCCGTACTTCATTTGGATGGACCATTAATGATTGTGGCCGGTGCCGGCAGCGGAAAGACCAAGGTGCTGACCACAAGGGTAGCGCATTTGATGGCCAACGGGGTGGATTCTTTTCGCATCCTGGCACTTACATTTACCAACAAGGCGGCCAAAGAGATGAAGGAAAGGGTGGAGAAGATCCTCGGTAACGGCGAAGCAAGAAATCTTTATATCGGTACCTTTCACTCGGTCTTTGCCCGCATACTCCGTTTTGAGGCCGATAAGATCGGTTATCCCCGCAATTTTACGATCTATGACACTGACGACGCAAAGAGCGTGGTGAAAACGGTGATCAATGAACTCAACCTCGACGACAAACATTACAAACCCAATATCGTTTATAACCGGATCTCTTCGGCGAAGAACGCGCTGGTGGGACCGGCCGAATACCGGAATGACTATGCCATCCAGCAGGAAGACATGCGTTCCAACCGCCCCGCTATCGGGCAGATCTATGATGCCTATGTAAAACGCTGCTTCAAGAATGGGGCCATGGATTTCGATGACCTGCTGCTGAAATTCTATGAGCTGCTGAAGAATGTGCCCGAAAGTCTTTCCAAATACCAGCACAAATTCAGGTATATCCTGATCGATGAGTACCAGGATACCAATCCCGCCCAGTACGAGATCATCAAACTGCTCGGTGCCGTGCACGAGAATGTATGCGTAGTGGGCGATGACGCGCAGAGTATCTATTCATTCCGCGGGGCCACGATAGAGAACATCCTGCAGTTCCAGAAGGATTATGACGATGTGAAAGTGGTGAAGCTGGAACAGAACTACCGGAGCACCAAGAGCATTTTGCACGTTGCCAACGAAGTGATCCGTAACAACAAGGGCCAGATCGAGAAAGTATTGTTCACGGAGAACAGTGAAGGAGAAAAGATAAAACTGGTGCGCACGTTGACCGATAACGACGAAGGAAAGTTCGTAGCCGACAGTATCCAGGAACAGAAACTCCGCAACCACTACAGCAACAGGGATTTTGCGATCCTTTACCGCACCAATGCGCAGAGCCGCGCTTTTGAAGAGGCCCTTCGGCGAATGGGCATACCCTATACGATCTACGGGGGCATCAGTTTTTACCAGCGCAAGGAAATAAAGGACCTGGTGGCTTATCTCCGGCTGATCGTGAACCCGAAAGATGAAGAGGCGTTGAAACGGATCATCAATTTCCCGGCCAGGGGAATCGGTAAGACCACCCTTGACAGACTCATACTCGCGGCCAATGAGAACAATATCCCGGTGTGGGAAGTGCTGGAGAACGCGGCGAAACACGGATTTAAAGCCGGGACCTTAACGGCCCTCGATGAGTTTGTGATCATGATAAAAAGTTTTGCCAGCATGCTGGCGAAACAGAATGCCTATGAAGTGGCATTCCATGTGGGCAAACAAACGAACCTGGTAAAAGAGTTATTCAACGATAAAAGTACCGAGGGCATTCAGCGATATGAAAACATCCAGGAGTTGCTCAATTCCATCAAGGAATGGGTGGATGACAGCATCAACAGGTCACAGATAGATGAAGATGGTACCGTACTGGAAGAACCGGATATCACGGTTTCGGGACGCGGGAAGGCCGATCTTGCCTCCTACCTGCAGCAGATCACGTTGCTTACGGACGCAGATGAAAAAGATCCGAATGCAGATACGGTAAAACTCATGACGATCCATGCCGCCAAAGGATTGGAGTTCAGTTGCGTATTCGCGGCGGGACTGGAAGAAATGCTTTTTCCCAACGCGATGGCCATTAACACGCGGGAGGAACTGGAAGAAGAAAGAAGGTTGTTCTATGTAGTAATCACAAGAGCCAAGCAGCGGTTGTGGGTCACCTATGCCAATACCCGTTACCGTTTCGGGCAGGTGGTGCAGAACGAACCCAGTCGTTTTATTGAAGAGATCCCCGAACAATACCTTGACAGGAGTTTTGCCGGCGGCGGGTTAAAAAATCAAACCGGCTCTCATTGGGGAGGGGGAAGCGGGTTTAACCGGATGAAAGGATGGGGAGGAGTGAGCCAGGAGTCGGATTCCGGCAGTTATAAAGACACCGCGAAAAAACAAACGCCTGCATATTTATCTCCAAAAACAACCGCACCGAAGGTTGTTGAGCACACCCCTTCGGCTGATTTTGTTGCAAGCGATACTTCGGAGCTGAAACCCGGTCAGAAAATTGAACACCAGAAATTTGGATTTGGTGAAGTGATCAAAATGGAGGGGGCTGCCCATAATCCCATCGCCACGGTGAAGTTTGAGCATAACGGCGAGAAAAAGATCATGCTCAATTATGCCAAGTTGCGTATCGTGGAATAAGTGAAGAATTATGTTTGCAGAAGTTCTTCAGGCTCCGAGCCATTCTTTGAAGGAAGCAGATCTTTCATGGCTTACAATTATTTCGTGCGCAAGGATAAATTGCCGGTTTACACGATAAAAAATTTTTCATCCGGCATTTCTTCGATTTCATCACATGTATATTCAACCGCAAATATTTTTCCCCCGGGTAGCGGGGAAACAGACACTGTTTCATGTCGTAACGTAAGCGATATCACCCACATCGTCCGATTTCAATTTCTTGCCCTTTTGAATCAGAAACCTTTCCCTGTATTTTCAAAACCGTGGATACCGGCCAAAAACAAATGGCAGCTAATCCTGGATCCGGGTTATGTCATTCCGAAAAAAACTGGTTAAGGTAGAAAACCGCCCGGAACTGACGGCAAGGAGAAAAGACGTGTTCTATATTACGGCCGGCCCAAAACTGACCTTTTAAGACAGGTGAATTAACATTTTACTATTGAAGGCGCCGTTATATTTGTCCGCAGGTATGTATCCATGCCTGCCGCCACTTTATGTTATCCCGCCGCCGGAAAAAACAAGTAAAAAGAATTGTACTGGGTCTTTTTGTCGTTGTACTTATAGCAGCCGGCATCGGGATCCTTTACCCCAAACTGGAGTACCGGAAAGTGAAATTCACCCGGTATCCCGAATTTGGTATCGCCATCCCTGAAAGTTATTCCATCCATGGTATCGATGTTTCCAAATACCAGTCCACTATTGCCTGGGAGGAAGTTAAGGCGATGAAAGTGCGGAACATTCAGCTCGGGTTTGCATTTATCAAGGCGACGGAAGGGATCGGCAACACCGATCCCCGTTTTGGCCGTAACTGGCGAAGGTCCAAAGATGCGGGGATCTGCCGGGGGGCCTATCATTTCTTTATTGCCTCCAAGGACGGTCGCATGCAGGCGGAAAATTTCATCAAGCGGGTGGAACTGGAGCCCGGCGATCTTCCGCCGGTGCTGGATATCGAACAACTGAACGGCACATCTTCGGCACAGTTGAAAAAGGAGGCCAAACAATGGCTGGAAACCGTGGAAGCATATTATCGTATACGACCCATTATTTATACCAACGTCGAATTTTACAAACGAAATCTCGGAAGCGAGTTTGACAGCTATCCCCTCTGGGTTGCGCATTATTACCAGCCCGAACAGCCGCGTATCAGCCGTGGCTGGGTGTTCTGGCAGCACAGTGACGAAGGGAGGGTGAATGGAATTGTGGCAAAAGTGGACTTCAATGTTTTCAACGGTGATTCCCTGGCCTTTAAACAATTACTGGTCCGCTGACCCTTTGATGATCCGCCCCTTTATAATTGGTAACTTGGGACCTTCAACTTCTACCATGGAACAGGGATGGGATCCCGATGTGAAAAAATTTCTCCGGAAAGTGCTGAACTCCATTTCGATGAGTTTGCTCTGGCTGATGGCCTCTGCCACCGGGGGTCTTTACTATGAGCTGGGATACAGTGCCGGGAAACCCGTTATCTATACGATCCTCTTTTATGCCGTCATGCTGGTCACCCTGCTCCTGCTGATCCGCTATTTGTACAATACCTGGAATAAAGAATAACAGCACAATACCACTTTAAACGTAACGTATACTTTCCGCAATCCTGCCGGCCCGCAGGGTCACAAAGCGCACCAGGGAAAACACTTCACTCCAGTATACTGTTATTTGAGACCTTTCGGGATAAAATTTAAAGAGAAACGTTAGTTCTTTGTATCCAAAATGATCGGTGCATTGCCCTTACCCATCACTATAACTTTTGAGTTGGGAGATTTTGCCAGTTCCAGGTAAGCTTTTATTTGTTCATACTGCAATTGCTGGTCAGTAAGCCCGGTATTGATGATGCGCTGGTAATCGGCGATACCCTGGGCCTCTACCCTTTTTCTTTCCGCTTCCTGCCGCTCTTTTAAAAGTACGAACTGCATTTTCTGCGCATCCTGCTCTGCATTGATCTTTTGCTCTATCGTTGCTTTTACGGATTGGGGCAAAGTAATATTCCTGACAAGCAATTGTTCAAGGATCAGCCCCCTCTTTTTAAAATCTTCCTCAATACTATTGAAGATGCGTTGCTGAAATTCATCCCTTTTCGTGGAATAAAGGGCAATGGCCTCATAATACACCGCATTATCGCGGATCTTTGTTCGTGTCAGCGGCCGCACGATCTTATCGGTATAATCCTCACCGGTCTCCCGCACCAGTTTGGGTGCCTCGGAAGGCAGCAGTTTATAGAGTACGGTCAGGTCAATGGTTACTTCAAGCCCGTCCGAAGTAAGCACCCGGATCGCATCATCGCTTGTTTGCCGGCCCTCATCATGCTGACCGCTCATGGTGTAATTTTGGGTCTTTACATCCAGTCTTCGGATCTCCAGCAACGGATTGATGAAATGAAGACCACTGCCCAGCACATCGTTCTGCACTTTTCCAAATAGCGTTTTTACACCGATCTGGCCGGCATTGATCTGGACAATACTTTTTGTAAGTACCCCTGCAATGATCAGGAGGAAAGCAATATTCCTGATGATCCCGGCATACCGGTGGAATTGCTCATTTCGCTGAAGGGCGAACCCGGTGATCAGCAGCACCAGGCCTAAAATAATTAATGCCATAATACGTATTTTAAATGAAGAAGAAAAAAAGATGGCATCAGCTGCTGTGATCGGCAACGATCACCCAGCGGCTGTTCATTTTTTCGAAAAGCAGGTTATAATGTCCGCTGATATCGCCGATGCTGCGTTTCAGGAACCATTTGCCGACCACGAAATAATATTTTTTGGAAAGCCGTTTAACTTTGATGATATCAAAAGAAAGTTTTCCCATGGCAGCCGTATCGGGATATCCTTTTTTATAATTATTCAGCGTATTCATCCAGCCATAGGTAACACCGCTCTTGCCAACGAACATCAGTGAATCATTTTCCCAGTAACCGTTCATGAAAGCTTCCACATCGCCACGGTTCCAGTCGGCCGTTTGCCGGGCGAGGAGTTCACGGATCCGGGTTTCATCACTCCGCTGTGCGGCCAGGCCGGTATAGAATAAAAGCAGGAGTACAGGCATTAACTTTTTCATCTTTTCAATTTGGTTCAAGGTAGGAAAAAAGCGGAAGCATCAGTGATTGCAATCGTCGGTATGCGCATGGTTATGCAACCGGCAGGAACGGTAGTTGATCACATGAGCGGTTACGATCAGCAGTACGGCCGGGACCAGCAGCCAGGTGGCATAATGGAGGAAAAGTTGTTTTAGTACCAGGAACACAAAACCGGCATAGAAAATGGCCACCGGCACCAGGCTATGGTGATGTTTACGGTAGCCATGCATCAGCGAATAGGTGCCGATAGCAAGGGCTAACGCAATCATCCCTACCTCAAAACCAGTATTGTGAATGATATTGATCCCAAATAAGGGTAAGGTGCTCATGAAAAGGGGCAGAAAAGCACAATGAATGGCACAGGCCAGCGAGGCCCCGATACCCAATGCATCCCAGTTGATTGTTAACTTCATAAAAGAGGGTCAAAAATACAAAAAAAGCAACATTGTTGCAAAATAAAAAAGCCCCCGGGTGTTACCTTTGCGGAATAAATATTGAAAGCGTATGACAAGGAAGGGCTGGATCTACCTGGGATTTTTTACGGGATTGGTGTTGATCTTTTATTTCGTGCTCACCAGGGTGATTCCCGGGTTTTCGGATAAAAAAGTCGCTCCCGTCAGTTTTGTACGGCCTTTTTCGTTCACCAACCAGGATGGTCAGCAGGTTACGCATAAAGATGTGGAAGGGAAAGTGCATGCGGTAGAATATTTTTTCACTACCTGCAAGGGCATCTGCCCCAAAATGAATAACAACATGCGGCTGGTGTATGATGCGCTGAAAGAGGAAAAGGATTTTCTGATCCTTTCCTATACCTGTGACCCGGAAACGGATTCGGTGCCGACGATGAAGCACTATGCCGATTCCATGGCAGTGGACACAAAAAAATGGATCTTTCTCACCGGGCGCAAGGACAGTCTTTATAATATGGCGCGGATAAGTTATACCATCGACGACCCGGCCAATAACCTGAAAAGCCTGGACGATGATTTTCTGCATACCCAGTTTTGGGCGCTGGTGGACAGGAACGGGGATGTGCGAAAGATCTACGACGGGCTGAAACAAAGTGAGGTGAGACAACTGATCAAAGATGCCGGCAAATTGTTAAAGGAGGAAGTAAAGCCGGAACCATATTAATTTGAAAAGCGAATACAATGGAAACAGTTAACAAGCGGGAAGCTGCCATTGCAAGGACGCTGAAGCGCAACAACCTGAGTGTAACGGACAGCCGAAAAAAGATCCTGCAACTCTTCCTGGAGAATACCGGGGCATTGGCCCATGGCGATATTGAAAAGAAGGCGGGGGAAAAATTCGACCGTGTCACCGTGTACCGTACCCTGCAGATCTTTGTGGATAAGGGGATCATACATACCATACCCACGTCGGATAATTCTGTTCGCTATGCGCTCTGCAAGGATGAATGTTCAGAAGGCCATCACCACGATCATCACGTGCATTTCATCTGCAATAACTGTCACAAGACCTATTGCCTGGATGATGTGGTCACCCCGGATATAAAATTGCCCAGGGGCTATATCCCGAATCATACAGAGGTGGTGGTAGAGGGAATTTGTAAGAACTGTTCACACCCCCAGCCTAACCCCCTGTCCTAACTCCCTGTCCTAACTCCCTGTCCTAACTCCCTGTCCTAACCCCCTGTCCCCCTAAAGGGGAGACTTAGATCAAAAAGTCTTTACACACTTCAAATAGTCCTAAAGTACAAAGCCTCCGGTTTGGAGGCTTTGTACTTTAGGAAAATATTGCAACTTGAGTGAATTCTCGACCTAGGTTCCCCCTTTAGGGGGACAGGGGGTCAGGTTGGGGGTTTTGAAAAACAAAGCCCCGGTGTAGAAACATCGGGACTTTTTGGTTAAGGCTCTGATTAGTAGCTATTTTATACTACGAATTTTCAACGCAGTAGTATGTTGAAGCGCTTTTATACGCTGTTTCATTCTTGAATCAAAAATAATGTCTGCCGTTCATATTTCCGAATTTAGGGCATACCACTTTTGAGGTATTTTAGTTAAGACGGTCCATCTCTGTTTTAACAAACAGCATCAGCTCCTTAATATAACCCGGTGAAAAATCGAATTTCAGACCCGCTGCCTTAAACAGTTCAGGAAGGGTTTGCGTACCCCCTTTTTTCAGGGCCATTATATAATTGTTAACGGCCCTTTCTTTATCCTTTTTATACTGTTGCCAGAGTCCGATGGCACCCAGTTGGGCAATGCCATACTCAATGTAATAGAAGGGCACTTCAAATAAATGCAGTTGCCGCTGCCAGGAAAAGCGGCGGTATTCGTCCAGGCCGGAATAATCAATAACCGGGGATGAGAATTCTTCCAAAATGGACATCCAGTTTACAGCCCTTTCTTCTTCGGTATGGTTGGGGTGCTCATAGATCCAGTGCTGAAACTTATCGATCGTGGCGATCCAGGGAAAGATGGTGATCACCCTCTCCAGTTGCTGCTCCTTTGCCCTTTTCAGTTCATCCGCACCGGGAAAGTAAACCTCCCAGTGGTCCATACTGAAGAGTTCCATCGCCATGCTGGCCACTTCAGCGATCTCGGTCGGGTATTCCTTAAAACCATTCAATTCCAGTTCGTGTGCAAGAAAAGAATGAATGGCATGACCGCCTTCATGCACCATGGTGGTCACATCATCGAGCGTGCCTGCCGCATTCATGAAGATAAAGGGGGCGCCGCTTTCCGCCAGCGGGCAATTATATCCTCCGGGAGCCTTGCCCTTACGGCTTTCCAGGTCGAGATGACCCATGGTCTTCATTTTGACAAGGCAATCCCCGAAAAAGGACATCAGCCGGTTAAAACAATCTACGGTCTTCTGCGTGAGCTCCTCACCTGACTTGAACGGTCGTAAGGGTCGTGTACCTGCCGGTTCGGCCTCCACATCCCAGGGACGCAGATCATCCAGTCCCAGTATTTTCTTTTTGGCCTCGTAGATCTGGTTCACCAACGGCATCACATGCAGTTTCACCGCTTCATGAAACTGGTAACATTCTTCTTTGGTGTAATCAAAGCGCCCGAGTTCTTTGAAACGAAAATCACGGTAATTCTCAAACCCGGTGTTCAGTGCCACCTGGTGTCGCTTTTGCAGGAGAGAAGAGAACAAAATGTTCATCTCAGCCTTGTCATGAAGGCGGCGGTCGTTTATTTTACGGTACACCTCTTCCCGCAGCTTACGGTCGGGGTCCTCGAGGAATTTGGCCGCCTGCTGCAGGGTGAATTCCTGGCCGTTCACTTCCACCGTCATCTTTCCCGCAATTACGCCATACTGCTGCTGCATCACATTCAATTCGGCCTGCAGCGGAATATTGGCTTCGCGGAAAAGCTCGATGCTCTTCTTTACGTTTCGCAGGTAAGTGAAATATTTTGAAGGATCCAGGTCCTTTGTAAAAGGACTGTCCACTAATTTTTTATTCAGCCGGTCGGCATAGGGCTGCATTTTCGGCTGGATCTCCATCATGAAAAAGGTAAAAGCCTGCTCCAGGTCCTTATTTTCCGTATCACAGGTCATTTTGATCTGCCGCCAGCAGGCGTCTTCACTGACCGCGGCTTCCAGTTCGCTGGAATCCTTCAGCCATTGCTCAAGGTCGGTCAATGAACTGATCTTTCTTTCTTCCAGGTCCCGGAAAAAAGGCTCAAGTCCCGCCCAATCCTTAATGATAAGATCTGCGGGTAAAAAATGACGGGGAAGCTTTTTGATATCAGCACTGTACTGCATAGGGATGCTATAAATTTTTTGATTACGAAACGGGGTTACCGGTGCTTTCGGGAAACCTAAGAAAAGGTTCAACAGCAATTTTGGTGAAATCAAAAAGGCGTTGAAAACGAGAACACACCTGTTTGATTTTTAACTTATGAATTTCTATTGATTCCGCCTGATTGAATTTATTGAACAAAGCTTTAGCGTAGTTGGATGCATTGGAGGGCGGGCATGTACCCTGTACCTTACAGCTTAGTCTTTCTTCTTCCTCGTAACCTTCTTTGGCTTTTCTTCCGCCACCGGCTCTTCTTTTACTTCCTCTTCCACGGCTTCTTCCTCCGGAATTTCGCTGAGCTTTATCTCGATATGGTTCTTTTTCAATTGCTCAAACCACTTCACCATTTTTTTCATATCACTTGCATAAACCCGTTCAAAATCCATGTCAGGGTACACTTTTTCAAAGTACTTTTTTACGGCTGCTGCGTCCTTTTCGTCAGGCAGTTTTCCGCCGGCCTTGTCCATGGCATTCAGCACATCTACCAGGTTCACATTATCCCGGACCGTAAAGATCTCAATGCTTTCAAGCTGTGAAAAACTGTGGATGCGGCTGGAGACGAAACGGGTGGTTTTGTCTTCCAGGGAGCGAACAATGGCTCCGTCGGTTTTGCTGTTGAGCAACTCAAATAAACCGGGTAAACCGGACACGGCAACTAATTTACTGTATTCCATAAAGTCATCATTATTCAGGGGCTGCAAGATACTTGAGTTCCGGCAAACCATCATCTCAAAAAAAATGCCCCTTTAGCGAACGTTTTCAGGATTTTCAGCGTCATAATTACCGAAAAAGCGATATTTTATCTAAAAAACAAGTATGAAGAAGTTAATCATAACCGCCGTAGTATCGGTAGTCTTTTTTAGTGCTGCCTCGGCCCAGCCGGGCGGGATGCGCCGTACCCCGGAAGAAAGAGTGGCTGTCATCCATCAGAAACTGGACAGTGCTTTCAAGTTGGAGCCCTCCCAACTGGCCAGGCTGGATACAGCATTAGTAGCCCTTTATAAGGCGCAGGATACCAAACGCCAGGAACTGATGGCGGGCGGAATGCCCGACAGGGAAACTTTTCAGGCAGAAATGAAAAAATATTCAGATGCCCAGGATGAGATCATGAAAGCCGTGCTTGGCGAAGAACAATTCATTATCTGGAAAGAAAAGATCCAGCCTTCCATGCGCCCCCAAAGACAGGGTGGTGGCCAGGGTTCCGGTGGCGGAAGCCAGTGATCGTTTCTTTAATCTTATTAAGACCTTTCTGCCGTAAGGCGGAAAGGTCTTTTATTTTTCTTGTTGTGTGGCATAATAAGCTGACCGGCGGACAGCGACTCTCCTGATAAAAATTGTCTGTCTTTGTACTAAACTGAAATACAAATGAGAAAACCGTCACTTGCAGGCTTTTTATTCTTTTTCGGGTTATCCCTGGTTGCCCAAAAACCCTGTTCCAAACCCGAGTTCCGCCAGTTTGATTTTTGGATCGGCGAATGGCAGGCTTTTGGAGTAAAGGGGCAAAAAGCAGGCGATAGCAGGATCAGTCTTATTCTCGACAGTTGTGTCATACTGGAAGAATGGACCAGTACCGGCGCTCAGAATGGATTGATCTATTCCGGGAAAAGCTTCAACTCCTTTAACGCCGCTACCCGTCAGTGGCAGCAAACCTGGACGGATAATACCGGCCAAACAACAGAATTTCTGCGCGGAGAGGGCAGCGAAGGAAGGATCATCTTTTATGCAGATCGTGTTACAGGATCGAAGGGAGAAATCTATAAGCGAAGGCTGACCTTTACCAAACTTGATAACGACAGGGTCCGCCAGTTTGGTGAACGCAGTATGGACGATGGAAAAACCTGGACCACCGAATACGATCTCGAATACCGTCGAAAAAAATGAGGCCCGGACAAATCGGTATAATATGTTGGGCCGCTCTTAGCTGGTTGGGCTGCAAAAACGGAAAAAAAGATTCCTGCTTTTCCGGGACTGTTGATTACAACTATTCCTATAGCAGCGATTCGCTCAATGCAGATTCGATTGCCAGGCAAAGGCCGTCAAAAAGCCGGTTCAGCTATGACAGCACGGGGTATCAAAGTGTTTTTTTTGGTCCCGACACCATAAAATATTACTACTCGGGAAACCGGAACCGCTGTATTTCCCAAACCGGAACCGGCGGGGAATATCAATGCGAGGATTACGGCATCCCGACCGACCGGGTGATCTCAACCCGGGTGTATGATACGGATGAAAAGATACTGGGTTACAAATGCCGTGTCCTGGAAATGCAGAAAGAAAACTCCCTGGTGAAGTATTACATCAGCACGGAGCTAAAGATCGCTCCTGCAACCTATGTGAATCATCGTTCTTACAACTGGGATACGTATGGCCGGGAAGCCAATGGGGGATTGATCCTGAAACTGGAGCACCGGTTCAGGCATTTCACGATGAACGGGATCGCCACTGGCATCCGTTCAATGCCCGGCAATTTCAAAGCACTTGAATTACCTGAAACGGAATGGGCGATACACTGCAGCCAGTAAAAAACATCTGATTTTTTAAGTCCCGGGAAATCATCTCCTTCCGGGTTGACACTCACCAGATTCAGTTTGAAAGAACATTTACCGTGATGAGCGGCACGGTTTATCGAAGTAAATTCCTGAACTTTAAAAGGCAGGCCCTTCGGTTCACGCGGGAGCCGGTACTGTCCGTAACGCAAATCCTTAATCATACTCATAAACAAACACAATGAAAAAGATTTCATTTCTGCTCCTGGCATTCTTGTCGCTGAACCGGCTTTCCGCCCAAATGGACCTGCCGCCCAGCGGGGGTAATCCCCGCGCCATGGTAAGCGAGGAAGTGGGAATTACTTCCATCACGATAAAATACGCAAGACCGGATGTTAATAAAAGGGAAGGAAAGATCTTCGGTGACGGGAACCGCGTCCCCTACGGGTTTAAGGAAACGAATTTTGCGTCAGGAAAAAATGACGCCCCCTGGCGGGCCGGCGCAAATGAAGCGACCCTCATTACATTTGAGCATGATATAAAAGTGGAGGGTAAGGAAATGAAGGCCGGCACGTATGCCCTGTTTATGGCCATGGGTGCCGATAAAGTGACCCTGATCTTTTCCAGGCAGGCAGGTGCCTGGGGCAGCTTTTATTATAAAGAAGAGGATGATGTGCTGCGGGTGGATGTTAAACCGGTTGCCCTGGATAAAAGTGTGGAATGGCTGAAGTATGAATTCATTGAGCACGGCGAGAAACACTGCGTGATCGCATTGCAATGGGAAAAACTTTTGGTTCCGTTTCGGATAGACGTTGACGTTGACAATATTGTGATTGCAAAACTCCGGCAGGAAATGACAAGTAATAAAAGCTTTACACCCGCACTGGAACTGCAGGCGGCCCAGTACTGCCTGAATAAGAATATCAACCTGGAAGAAGCGCTAACCTGGAGCATCCAGGCGGTGAACGGCCCCGCCGGGCAAAAAACTTATATTACCCTGCGTAACCTGGCTACCGCGTATGAAAAATTAAAACGCATCCCCGAAGCGGACAGCGTAATGACCGAAGCCCTGACCATTGCCACGGCCAACCAGCACACCGCTTATGGCAGGCAACTGATCGGTCAGAAAAGAACGGACAGGGCGATGGAGGTTTTTAAATCCAGTGAGAAAAGATACGGGGATGTATTTGGGGTCAACAACGGGTTGATGAGCGGGTATTCAGCGAAAGGGGATTTCAGGAATGCCGTAAAACATGCCGAAAAAGCGATGGCACAGGCCCCCAATGAAAATACAAAGAAACAGCTAGAAGGATTTATTATTAAATTGAATGAAGGAAAGGATATTAACCAGTAATACATCCGGCTTGAAATATTCAAAGGAGGTCACGATCAGTGGGTCGCTGGGAAAAGTGATCGGATTGTTCGATAACCCGGCTCATATGTCTGAATGGCAAACGGCCTGATTAAAGCTTTTGCAGAAAAGGAAAAGGAAAAAGTACTACGATGGCAGAACTAAAAACAAAACTGAACAAAGCAAGTGTTATGTCTTTCCTTCAGTCTGTAAAAGACGAAGAGCGGAAACTTGAATGCATGACCCTGCTTACCCTGATGAAAAAGCTCACGAAGGCTGAGTCCGCCATGTGGGGCGACAGCATTGTGGGATTCGGCAGTTATCATTACAAGTCGGATAGCGGCCGGGAAGGAGACTGGTTCATTACCGGTTTCTCACCCCGGAAACAGAACCTGACCATTTACATCATAGCCGGGTTTAGCCAGTTTCCGGAACTGATGAAAAAGTTAGGTAAATTCAAAACCGGCTCTTCCTGTCTTTATATCCGCAAACTGGCAGATATCGACAGGAAAGTGCTGGAGGAATTGATCGCACAAGCGTATCAGTACATGAAGAAAAAATATAAAAAGTAATAATCAAAAAAACAGGATCATGAAAAATGCAATCAGCTGGTTTGAGATACCCAGCACCGATATCGACAGGGCCCAGCGGTTCTACGAGACTATCTTTAAGATCTCGATGGTACCGCTGGAAATGGCCAATTTCAGGATGCGGATGTTCCCGCTCGACAACCCGATGGACGGGGTGGGCGGAGCCCTTGTTCAGACGGATGGATTCCACATTCCTTCCGCAACAGAAGGCCCCCTGATCTACCTGAACGGGAACCCCGATGTGCAGATCATCCTTGACCGGGTGGAAGCAGCCGGCGGAAAGATCCTCGTTCCCAAAACGGAGATCAGTCCCGAATACGGGTTTATGGCCGTTTTCACGGATACGGAAGGCAACCGCATTGCCCTGCATTCAGTTCCTGAAAAGTACTTGTCATGAAAAAGCTGCTGTTCGCCATCCCGCTTTTTATGGCTGTCAACGCACCGGCAGACCCATTCATAGCGAATGCAAATAAGATGCAGTCATTTCACTGGATGAACGGCTCATGGAAGATGAATACGAAACGGGGTGTCATCACGGAGAAATGGGAACCTTTGAACGACAGCACGATGACCGGGGAGAGCAGGATGATAAGGAATACCGGCGAAACCATACTCCTGGAGAGGATACAGCTGGTTTTCCGGGGGAAGGACTACTATTATATTCCCACTGCGCAGGGACAGAACAACGAACAGCCGGTACTGTTCAGGATCACCTCGCACAGTGAAAACGGGTTTGTTGCCGGGAACCCTGAACATGATTTTCCTAAACGGATCACATATACTGAAGTGAACAGGGATTCCATTCATGCTTACATTGACGGGGGACCGACTTCACCGGGGAAGCGATCGGATTTTTATTATTCAAGAATAAAAACGGAGTAATGCCGGAATTTAACTGGACAACATTCACGGTAAGAGTGCCGGTAAATGCAACAACCGAAAAACTGTACAGTTGCTGGGCCACTCGTGCCGGAATGGAATACTGGTTTTTACGGCTGAGTGAGTATAAAAAACCGGATGGAAGCGAACGGGGTATGGATGAGCAGGTGGAAAAAGGAGATACCTATCGCTGGCTTTGGCACGGGTGGAGTGATGAGACCGTGGAGCATGGCGAGGTGCTTTCATGCAACGGGAAAGATCATTTTAAATTCAGTTTTGGCAAAGCCGGCAACTGTACTGTAACAATAAAAAAGGAGAACGGACAAAACCTGGTTGAACTCCGGCAGGACCAGATCCCGGACGATGAACAGGGAAAACAGTACTGGCATACCGGATGCAAAACAGGCTGGACTTTTTACCTGGCGAATCTGAAATCGCTGCTGGAAGGGGGGATCGATCTCCGGAACAGGGATGTTTCGCTCGGGAATGTGATCAATTCCTGATCGCCGGCAGGAAAAGGAAAAACGCAGCAATCATGACACTCGAATCCATTCAAAAATTCTGCAAACAATTGCCCGGCGTAACGGAGGACATCAAATGGGAAAATCATTTATGTTTTAACGTAGGGGGCAAGATGTTCCTGATCACATCTCCCGATGAATCGCCGGTCACCGCCTCTTTCAAAACAACCGAAGAGAAATTCGAAGAACTGTCAGAGCGGGAAGGATTCATGCCGGCGCCATACCTGGCCCGGAATAAATGGGTGAAGGTGGATGACATCGGCCGGTTGATGGTAAAAGAAGGCAAGGAACTGCTAGAGCTTTCCTACAAACTCGTAAAAGAGAAATTGCCAAAAAATAAAAAACCGTGAGAAGGGTCCCCTGTAGCATTGAGATTGCTGTACCACCCGAAATGATCATTCAGGCGTTTACCCGAAGCGTCACCGGGAACGGGTTCAACTATGTATCTACGGGGGTGATAAAACAGTTTGAATCCAATGGATTGTTGCATGCCGGGGATTATTTGTACCTGGGTTCCGAACGGCCATTCCCCGGCCCTTCGAATTACAGTTCGACGCTTCGGCCGCACCGGCTGGCTCATTGCTCAGGTTGAAACAGGGACCTTATCCCGGGGAAATGAGAGAGCACCGGGACTGGTAGTATGAAGCAGTGAAAGGGGCCTGGCCCAAATGGCTCGAAACATTAAAACAATACCTGGAAAATGAAATTTGACTTGAGCAGATCGTACGAGATCCTTGAAAGAACACCGGCTGTGCTGCGTTCATTGCTGGAAGGACTGGATGATGAATGGCTAATGAATAACGAAGGACCGGAAACCTTTTCGCCATTTGATGTGCTGGGGCATCTTATTCACGGAGAGAAAACAGACTGGGTCGTAAGGGCCGGGATCATCCTTGCATCAGGTTTGGGGAAACCCTTTGAACCCTGGGACAGGTTTGCTCAATTTGAAGCCAGTAAGGGTAAGACGCTGCAACAGCTTTTAAGCGAGTTTGCGGAATTAAGGAGGGAAAACCTTTCCTGGCTAAGGTCACGCCGGCTGTCAGAGGAAGACCTGGACAAACAAGGCATACATCCATCCCTGGGGGAAGTGAGCCTCCGGAACCTGCTCGCTACCTGGGTGGTGCACGACCTGACACATATTGCCCAGGTAACAAGAGTGATGGCCAAGCAATACAAGGGCGAAATTGGGCCCTGGACCGAATTTTTCAGGATACTTGAATATTAACTTTCAATACAACATTATGTTATCAAACTTCTTTTTCTGGACCTGGGGCGTTGTCGTTGCACAACTGCTCACTGCTTTTTTTCATTCGCTGAGTTTTATATCAAAACCTAAACCCGCTAATGATACCGAAAAGCAGTTACTCGACCTGATGTCCAATTATAAAATGAACCTGGGAGGCGGTATCCGCCGCAGTTTCAGAAGCATCTTTACCGGGGTCAGTATTTGTTTCACGCTGATCTATATCCTTGGAGCTGTATTGAACTGGTATTTTATCCGTTCCGGGATCAGCCCGGATTTATGGCAGGGGATACTGCTGATCCAGCTGATCGTTTTTGGCGCGGTATTCCTTTTCCAGGCCCGGTTCACTTTCTGGCCACCGATAATTGTTTCAGGTTTAGTTTTTCTTTTCCTTATTGGTTCTTATCTTTCTAATCAATAAAAGAAGATTATGCAATCCAAAGCAACTACACCGGAAGCATATATCGCTGAAATACCTGTTGAAAGGCAGAAAGCGTTTTCAAAACTTCGCAGTATCATAAAGAAAAATCTGCCAAAAGGATTCAAAGAAGCCATGACGTACGGGATGATCGGGTATTGCGTGCCACACTCCAGATACCCGGCAGGCTACCATTGCGACCCCAAACAGCCGCTGCCTTTTATGAGTATTGCTTCCCAGAAGAATTTTATCGCGGTATACCATATGGGAGTTTACGCCATTCCCGAATTGAATAAATGGTTTACAGCGGCCCATGCAAAAGCTTCCCCGAAAAAGCTGGATATGGGGAAAAGCTGTATGCGTTATAAAAAACCGGAGGATATACCTTTTGAACTGATCGGCGAATTGGCTTCGAAGATCACACCCGATGAGTGGATAAAATATTATGAAAAAGCGTTAAAACGGTAGTTAATATAGGAACCGTATGCATGTTACCATGGTTCAAAAAAATTGTTTCATCATCCTCCAACCCTGGTAAAGCCTGGTCATGATCTACCGCATGCATACACCCGCATTCCCCCTTTCGCAATACATCGAATTCTTCTTCTATTACGAGGGGTATGCCGCTGAACACTCGATCGAAAAACTGCTGCCCGACGGTTCCGTTGATCTCCTGATTGACCTGACCGAACCGCCGAAGAAACTCTTTCACGACGAGGGAGGAAGCCGGTTTACCACGCTGAAGAGGAGCTGGATCTCGGGGATGAAAACGGATTATATCCTGATAGACGCTTCCGTTTCACATATGATCGGGGCACATTTTAAACCCGGCGGCTGTTATCCCTTTGTGGATTTCCCGATGTTCGAATTGAACAACCGGACCATCCAGCTGGATGAAATATGGGGTAACGGGATTCATAGTATCAGGGAAGCCATCCTGGAAACTTGCATCATTGAAACAAGGTTTGAATTACTGGAACAGTTCTTATTTCAGAAAGGGAAGAGTAGGATGGAGCGAAACCCGCTGGTGGAGTATTCCGTAGCTCAGCTCGTGCAATCCCCCCAGGTTTGGACGATCCGGGAATTGTCTGGCAAAACCGGGGTCAGTCCAAAGCACCTGATCACGCTTTTCCGGAAATATGTGGGACTGGCTCCCAAAATGTTTTCGCGGATCCACAAGTTTCAAAAAGTGATTCAACTGATCGGCCGGGAAGAGCGGATCGACTGGGCCTCCCTTGCCTATGAATGCGGTTATTTCGACCAGGCGCATTTTATAAAAGAGTTCCGTGATTTTTCCGGGCTGAATCCTGTTTCCTACCTCGATAAGAGAGGACCATTTATGAATTATTTACCGGTTGCCGGATAGGTTAATTTTATACAATACCGGTTGAACGGATTTATCTATTTTGCCAACCATAAATCAAAACGTATGAGCAGCGCAACCCTTGACAAGGCCACCCACACCCAGATCAAAAATATTGAAAAGAATACGGGTAAAAAACTGGAAGAATGGATTTCCATCGTTAATAAGTCCGGCTTTGCCAAACACGGAGAGCTGGTGAATTTCTTGAAAGAGAAACACGGTTTCACGCACGGCAATGCCAACGTGGTGGTTCATTTCGCCAAACAATCCCATGCGGGAGCCGCTGAGAAAAGTGATGATCTCATATCGGAACAGTACAGGGGAAAGGAGAACCTGAAACCCTGGTTTGATAAGATCATGGCCGAGGTTAGCAAGTTTGGGAAAGATGTGGAAGTAGCGCCCAAAAAAGCTTATGTCAGCCTCCGGCGCAAAAAGCAGTTTGCCCTGGTTCAGCCCTCGACGAAAGACAGGCTGGATATAGGACTGAATATTAAGGGAGTTGCCCCGTCTGGTAATGTGGAAGAAGGAAGCAAGTGGAATGCTATGTGCACACACCGGATCAGGGTGGAGGATGAAAAAATGATCAATAAAAATCTGGTAGACTGGATACGGAAGGCTTATGACCAGGCAGGATAAACATATGCGAACAGTACTTTTCATTCTCTTTAGCTTCAGCCCCGTGCTGTCTTTTTCCCAGGGAAAGTGGAAGATCGCTTATGTACACTGGAAGGACACCATTGTTGCGGAAAACTGGATTAATACCATGGATATGAAGGGGGGCAATATCCAAACCATCATCGATTATCCCGGCAGCAACTGGATACCGATGGCAACCCGCAATAAGATCTGGTTCCAGGTTGATAAGGATACGGCAGGGAAGAGGAAGGGGTTATATATCTATGACATAAAAAAAAAGAATGAAAAATTCCTCTTTGATGCCAAAGGACTTTACCAGGATATAGATTACGATAATAGATCCAGGTTGTATGCCGGTGGTTTTTCCCATAAACCAGTCAATGCTGCAAGATCGCAATACGACATATTCTTATTTAACGGAGACGGAACAAACAAAGTGCAGGTTACCAATGACACCGCTATTGACCTCGAACCGGTGTTTTCCCCCGATGGTAAAAAGATCATCTTCCGCAGCAACCGGGACCGCAATCCCGCGAGTTGGGCGGAGTTTGAGATCTATAGTATCAATAAGGACGGAACGGGGTTGAAACGGCTTACATTCAACCCGGATACAACCCGGAATGTTTTACGCAGCAGCAGTCCGGTTAATGCGCCGGATGGCCGGATTGTTTTTTCCGGTTATTGGGATGAAACCTATCGCCTGATGATAATGAACAGGGATGGCAGCGACATCAAACCGTTGTTAAGAATGGATGAAATGGAACAAATGAGTTGTCATTTTTCCCCGGACGGGAAGCAGATCGTTTTTACCGGGCGAAAGAAAGGCGCAAGGAATTTTGACATTTACCTGGTGAACGCAGATGGCACTGAATTTCGGCAGCTCACCAATGATTGGAGAAGAAAAGTTCAGCCCTTCTTTATCAAACCCTGATAGCATGAAACAAATCATCCTTATTATATGCTTTTCCTCACTGCCAGGATTTATAGGTGCTCAAAAAATGACTACCAGTGATGAATTGTACCTGACGCAATTACAAGCTGCCGAAGCATTTTACCGGCATAACCAGGTGGGCGAAGCAAAACGGATCCTGAATGCCGTACCGGTAAACAAAAGAACGTTTGAATGGGAATTACTGAATACAAGATCGGACAGGAGTATACAAACACTTTTTGCACATACAAAACCTGTTGTGGGAATTGCGGTAAGTAAAAACGGAAAATGGATGGCAACCGGCTCCGCGGATAACAGCCTGATCATATGGGATACGGAAACGTACGGAGTTATCCGGAGAATAGAAGCACACAAAGGTCAGGTTACGACACTCGATTTTTCCCCTGATTGCAAAACCCTGATCAGCGGTTCTGCGGATAAGTCGTTGCGTCTCTGGGATCTGTCAACCGGGAATGAAATACGAAATTATAATGCTGATTTCAAGCAGGGAATCTACCAGTGTACATTCAGTCATGATGGCAAAATGATTGCCGTTGTCTCCTGGGAATGGGTAAATGGAGTGGTGGGGTTTGCAAAATTGCTGGATGTGCAGACGGGAAGCCTGATTCGGCGGTTCAACACTGATGATCACCCGGCATCGGCGGTGAAATTTTCAGCAGATGACAGAAAGATCTATACCGGCACCTGGGGCTTCCAGGTCAAACAGCATGATATTGCATCCGGGAATACCGACTGGAACTACGATATGCGGGAGTTTGATTATTACACAGCCATACAATCCATGGATGTGAGCCCGGATAATAAGTTTGTTGTACAGGGCGGGAAAGATAATAAGATACGATTGCTGAGGGCTACCGACGGAAAACTGGTTTATTCAATTGAGCCCTGGCAGGGCCATACAGAATGGGTGAACGGGGTCCGGTTTTCTCCCGATGGAAAATATTTTGCCAGTGTAGGTGATGACGGCCTGTTGAAAGTATGGGGAACGGCTACCGCCACAAACATTTTTACATACAGGGGACATATGACCGGGATCAGCCAATTGGCCTGGCATCCGAACGGGAAAAAGATATTTACAGCTTCCTCTGACAATACCATCAAAATATGGGATCTCGATAACCCCGCTGAATTGGATTTCAGGGCCAGCATTATTGGGCCGTGGAATGCTCCCGTTTCCCCCGACGGGGCCTTGCTGGCCCCCGTAAACAGTGATAAGTATTTTGCTTTGTATAGTCTGGCAACCGGAAAGCCTCAGATTTTCATGGACAGCACCACCGCTTTTTCCGCCGTATTCTCTTCGGATGGAAAATATGTTGCGACAGGGAACAGAAATATTACGCTCTATAATACTATTAACGGGAAAAAGGAATTAACCGGTAAGGGGCATACGGGTGTGATCTATGGAATGGATTATAACGGATTGCTTAATTTGTTTGTAACAGCGGCTGACAATACCGTTCGCGTATGGAACACTTCCGATACGACCGCGATTAAAACGATCCCCGGTATCGGGAGCCCCTTCACCACAAAATTTTCTCCTGACGGGAAACAGATCTATGCTGGTTGTTCGAATGGGAAAGTAAAGATTATTTCCACGAAAAACTGGTCGGTTGTGGATAGCCTGCAAAGCGGAACCACGGTTTATAATATGGCGGTATCCGCGGATGGGAAATACCTGCTGACAAGCGGAAATGCAGAAGCTTTTGCTTGGAACCTGAAAAAGAAAAAAAGCATTGCGTTGAAAGGCCATTCCAAATGGGTGTACGGGGCAGCCTTTCATCCTTATCTTCCCATAGCGGTAACCGCTTCTTATGACAGGACCGTTCGTTTCTGGAACGCGAACAATGGCATCAATACACTTACCCTGTTTGGTTTTGCACATGAACTGTATACCGTTTCATTTTCCGGTGACGGTAAACGACTGGTGATCACCGAAACGGACGGACTGGCGCATGTAATAAATTTAAAATGACCGGTTAAGGAGGTTATTCCGCCATTTGTAAAATATGCTTTTTCCCCGGCAGCACACCGGCGTAATTTACTTTCATAACTTCACCAATATGAAAAAGCTATACCTGGCCGTAATCATTTCGCTGTTTTTTGCTGTTGCAAAAGGGCAGCAACCTGTGATCGTTTCCTCCCAATGGTTGAATGATAACCTGAACGATCCCGATCTGATAATCATTCAGCCAAGCTTCCTGAAAATGGATTATGAAAAAGAGCATATCAAAGGCGCCAGGTTTCTCTGGCCGGATTGGCTAACCGCCAATTCTCCCGAAGGCACTTACAATCCCCCGGATCCTAAAGCAGCCACCAATGTTCTGCAGGACCTGGGCATCAATAAAAATTCAAAAATTGTTTTATGCCATAACTATGGCGATGTAAGTATTACAGCGAGGATGTTTTTAACCCTGGAGTATTTAGGATTAAAAGACCGGGTATATTATTTGAACGGCGGGTTGGTGGCCTGGAAGAAAGCCGGATTTCCCGTCACGAACGAAGTCCCTGTCTATAAAAAGGGAAACTTTGTAGCAACGGTAAACAACCCGGCATTGGTGGATAAAGAGTACGTGGTAAAATCATTGCAAACAAAATCCGCGGAAGTGGTTGACGCAAGGATTAAACGGTATTATGACGGCGACCCAACCGGGAATCCGAGAGACGGGCATATAGCGGGTGCGTTGAATCTCCCCTACCCGGACATGATCGATGCTTCCAACAGCATTAAACCGGCCGATTCCCTGCTCCAAAACTTCCAAAAAGTGCTTCCTGACAAATCGAAAGAGATCGTCACCTATTGTTTTATTGGCCAGACGGCCAGTGTGATCTACCTGACCGGCCGGTCACTGGGCTATAATGTCAAGTTGTATGATGGTTCGATGCAGGAATGGAGCCGGATTCCTGAATTGCCGATGGAAAAGACACCCAAAGACAAGTAAATAAAAAACCCTGAATCCAATTCAGGGTTTTTTATTTACCCATCAATTATTTTTTCCGCGTAAACTTGATCTGCATGGTCTTGTACTGTTTGCCGGTCTGAGGATCGGGACCATACATTTCCATTACCTGGTTATTATCATCCGTCATCGTAAAGGTTTCTTTCATTTCACATTCCATCCCGTTGGCCGGGTTCGGATACTTTCCCATAAGGGTCATGGTTTTGGTAGCCTCATCCCAGGGCCCTTCCATGGTCATGATCCCGGTACCCATATTGTCGATCCAGGTGCTCACAAATACTTTCTTATAATTATCATAGGCAGTTGTGCTTAATCCATTAAAAGGCATGCCCATCATGTCGCCACTGAATTCAGACACCTGGTAACGTCCGTCCATGACCATCCTGTTCACTGCACTCCCCTTGCTCACGGTTGGCGGGGCGCCCATGGCCATCCAGCTGGTAACCTCGGCATCCCATGTGCCATTGGCTGCTGCCAGCTTTTTATGCGGATCACCGGGTGTGGAATATTCCATCCATGCTTTCATCATCGTAGCGGAGTCAACCGCTACCCATTCCTTTTCTTTTGTATCTCCCGAAGAAACGGTATCCGGGGATTTCGTTTCTTCCTTTTTCTCATTGTTGCAGGCCGCCAGTAACAAAACAGCCGCACAAATAGTCAGTAGTTTTTGTTTCATATATAAAAATTTAGATGGATAAGGTACAAACTCTGCCAGTGGCTGACAAAAAATTGAGGAGTAAACTGCCCGAATTCAGGGGTGAAATACAGTTGTTAATTATAACTGCTTGATTTTTATACGCATCACGGTTGCGATGCTATTGGCCCGCTCTTTGGCGATGAAAGCTGTTTCCCCTTCAAAGAGTTCATCTACTGTTTCCGTAAAATAGCGGAGCCATATAGTAAAATGCTGAGGAGTCAGGGCTGAACGCTGATGCAACAACAGATGCGGCTGCATCGCATTCTTCCGGTAGGTGTCGGACTGGAACAACACAGAATCCCAGAAGTCTACCAGCACGGTCAGGTGATGATCAAGATCTATCCTGGCTACATCCGTGAAAATATAACGGATGGACGGATCGCTGAGCAGTTTCTCATAGAACCGCGTGACCAGGAGCAGAAGATCTTCGCGGTTCGTTATATCTTTTTTCATCGGAGCGGAATTTCATTCATTGATCTGTGCAAATAATCTTTCTGCATCTTCTTTATGGAATAGCTGCGTGCCTTCATTCATGGTTGCGGCGCTTCCGCAGGCCACACCAAACCGGATGGCTTCCCGCAGCGTCATATTATCCTGGAGGGAATGCGTGATACCTGCCACCATGCTGTCGCCGGCGCCTACGGTACTTCTTTTTTCAACGAAAGGCGCTTCCACGAAGTATCGTTTGTCGTGGCTCACCAGCCAGGCGCCTTCCGCTCCCATGGATACAACAATGATCTCCGCGAAACCATCTGAAATGGCTTGCTGCGCCGCATCGGGGATTTCGACCTTATCAAGCCATTCCACATTCAGCATTTTACATAGTTCACCGGCATTTGGTTTGATAAGGTATGCTTTCTTTCCCTTCAATGCCTGCAGGGCCGAACCACTTGTATCCACAATGCATTTAGCGCCCACCGCTGCGGCGTTTTTTACGATCAACCCATAGAAATAATCAGGTAAACCGGGGGGCAGGCTGCCGCTGGCCACTACAAAGGAAGGTGCAAAGGAGCGGATCTGGTCCACCAGCGTTTTGATGGTCGCCTCAGGCACCTCCCTTCCGGGAAAGACGAAACGGAATTGTTTGTTGGTGGAGGTTTCGAGCACCACCCAGTTTTCCCGGGTCTCTTCTTTGGTATCTACCGCATGAAAAAGGATCCCTTCTTCCTTGAGCAGGGAACAAAGCATATTCCCGTTATGCCCGCCGGCAGGAAACAACGCCACAGAAGGAGTGCCCAGTCTTTGTAAAGCCTTGCTTACATTGATGCCGCCGCCACCGGGTTCATTCACGATCTCCGTGCACCGCAGTTTGCTTTCTGGTTTTAACAGGTCAACTTTTGAACTTTTATCGATGCAGGGGTTGAGCGTTACGGTAAGTATCATCAGGAATGTTATATTAATGTGCCTCCAGCCAGTTTTTCCCTTCTCCGCATTCGGCGATCACCGGTACTTTGTGCGGCAAGGGCAGGGCTGCCTGCATATTTTCGATGACGAGGGGTTTGAGTTCTTTTACTTCCGTCTTCAGCGCGTCAAATACCAGTTCATCATGCACCTGCAGCAGCATCTTGCTCTGCATCTTTTCCTTTTTCATGGCAGCGTGCACCCGTTGCATGGCCAGCTTGATCATATCGGCCGCGCTGCCCTGGATAGGGGAATTGATGGCGTTCCGTTCCGCAAAACCACGTACCGTGAAGTTGGCGGAGTTGATGTCCCGTAACCATCTTTTACGGCCCATCAGCGTTTCCACGTAACCGTTTTCCCGGGCGAAGTTGATCGTATCATCCATGTATTTCTGGATTCCGGGGAACTGCTTTTTATAATTGTCAATGATCTCTTTCGCTTCTGCACGGCTGATGCCCAGGTTATCCGCCAGCCCGAATGCACCCTGTCCGTAGATGATTCCGAAATTCACACTCTTGGCCTTGTAACGCATTTCCTTGGTTACCTCTTTTTCCTCCACATTGTACACCCTTGAAGCGGTAGCTGTATGAATGTCGGTCCCGTCTTTGAAAGCCTTGCACATATTCTTATCGCCGCTGATGGCGGCTACGATCCGCAGTTCTATTTGCGAATAGTCGGCGGACAATAAAATATGCTTGCTGTCCCTGGGTATGAATGCTTTCCTGATCTCTTTTCCCCTGTCGGTCCGCACGGGAATATTCTGAAGATTGGGGTTGTTGCTGGCCAGGCGGCCGGTTACTGCCACCGCCTGCCCATAAGTGGTATGCACCCTTCCTGTTTTCCGGTTGATCAGTTGCGGAAGTGAATCCACATAGGTAGATTTCAGTTTTGTCAGCTCACGGAACGTGAGGATATCCTCCACGATGGGGTGTCCTTTAACGGCAAGTTTTAATAAAACATCCTCTCCTGTCTGGTATTGGCCGGTCTTGGTTTTTTTGGCGGAGGGGTCCAGTTTCAGTTTATCAAACAACACTTCACCCAGTTGTTTGGGAGAGGCCAGGTTGAAACGAACACCGGCCTGTTTGTAAACACTTTCTTCGGCTTTTTTCGCGTCTTTTTCCAGTTCTTTGGAATAGTCGTTCAGGAAATCCACATCCACTTTGATGCCTTCGAATTCCATATCCACCAGCACTTTTACCAGCGGGTTCTCCACTTCATTAAAGACTTTTTCCACTTCTCTTTCTTTCAGCAGCGGGACAAAGGCCTTTTTAAGCTGCAATGTGATATCGGCGTCCTCACCGGCATATTCTTTTACTTTTTCTATTTCCACATCCCGCATGGTCCCCTGGGTCTTTCCTTTTTTCCCGATGAGCTCTTCGATATGAACCGGTTCATAGCCAAGGTATTTTTCACTCAGTATGTCCATTCCTCTTTTACCATCGGGCTCGATCACATAATGCGCCAGCATGGTATCAAAAATTTTCCCCGCGGGTTCAATGCCGTACCATTTCAGGATCAGCAGGTCGTACTTGGTGTTCTGTCCGATCCATGTTTTTTTCTTATCGGAAAACAGGGGTTCAAACAGTGCCAGTATCTCTTTGGTCCTTTTTTGATCGGCCGGACAGGGAACATAATACGCTTCACCCGGTTTAACGGAAAAACTCAATCCCACCAGTTCGGCATCATTTGCGTCTATCCCCGTGGTCTCGCTGTCAAAACAGATCTCCGCATGTTTTTTCAATTCAGCTACCAGCTTTCTGATCGCCGGATCTCCTTCCACCAATTCATATTTGTGCGGAGTGTTATGAATATTCTTGTCAACCACCAGTGTTTCATTTTCCTCACCGCCATCCTGATCAGCCGCAAGACTGCCGGCTGTTGACGGTTGACTGCTGACGGTTGACTGCCGGCTCTCAATAACGTTCCCGAACAAATCCGTTTGCACCCCCTGCGGTATTTCTTTCTCCACTACTCCTTTTGAGGTTGTTCCTATTGAAAAATCCTCCCCGAGTAACCGCTTCCCGAGTGTTTTGAATTCCAGTTCGGCAAATACCTGTTTCAGTTTTTCCTTATCCCATTCTTTCAGCCTGAAATCTTCTACATGAAATTCAACGGGTGCATTGGTAATGATCGTGGCCAGCTTCTTGGAGAGGATCGCCATTTCTTTTCCCTTCTTTACTTTTTCACCCATGGCGCCTTTGATCTTTTCGGCGTTCTTCAGTGTATTTTCCAGCGAGCCGTATTCCGCGAGGAATTTTGCCGCCGTTTTTTCTCCCACACCGGGAATACCCGGAATATTATCGACCGCGTCACCCATCATACCCAGCATATCCACCACCTGTTCCACGCTTTTGATGTTCCATTTGGCACAAACCTCCTCCGGTCCCATGATCTCTACATCATTTCCCTGGTAGGATGGTTTATAGATCTTGACCTTTTTGGAAACCAGCTGACCGTAATCCTTGTCGGGCGTAACCATGTACACTTCGTATCCCGCCTTTTCTGCCTGTTTGCTGAGGGTGCCGATCACATCATCGGCCTCGTAACCATCCACAGCGATGATGGGGATATTGAAACCTTCAATGATTTTTTTGATATCGGGTACCGCGGCGCTGATGTCCTCCGGCGTTTCCTGGCGGTTGGCTTTGTAATCGGCGAAATCAGTATGTCGTTCTGTAGGCGCAGAAGTATCAAAACAAACCGCCATATGGGAGGGTTTTTGCTTATTGATCAGTTCCACCAGGGTATTGGTGAAACCAAACTGCGCATTGGTGTTTTTTCCTTTGGAAGTGATCCGGGGATTCCGGATAAGCGCATAGTATGCCCTGAAAACAAGGGCAAAAGCGTCGAGAAGGAAGACCTTTTTTTCCATGCCCCTAAGGTAAAGAAATCACCGGGAGACGGTGCCTGAAACGCAAGAACCCCGGCATTTATAGCCGGGGTATCGTTATGTTAACGCTGCTTTGCTTAGTTAATGGACAATTTCAGCGCTGCCGTACTGCTATTTTCAGCTTTTGGCTCGGAAGCGGGGGTAACAGTTGCTTTCTTTTCAGCCTGCTTTGATTCCACCAGTATTGTACCGCTGAAGGCGGCCGTATTTTGCTGGATAGCAGCCTGCTCACCGGCAAAATTCACCGGGGCCTTGTCTTTATGAATAAAATTCAGGTAAAGGGCAAAGAACAGCAGGTTAAAGGCAAAGAAATTGGCGATTTTACGGACACGTCTTTTCATAACTATTGGATTTACTGGTTTTACAAGAATTGGATTTAGTTCGGTTTCGAAGGCTAAGATAGAGAGGGGTATAGCTGCCTGCAAGCACAAGGCAATGGTTTTTAGGGAAAACGGGCACAAATACTTTGTGGGGAATCGTAAATCTACGAGTGTTACTTCTTCATCTCCTCTAATTTTTTCTGAAGGATAAACATCTCGTCCCTTAGCCTTGCCGCCTCCATAAAATCAAGGTCCCTCGCCGCTTTCTCCATTTCCTTTTTGATCTTGCCGAGAGCTTTTTCCAACTGGGGGATGGTCTTGTATTCCACCTGTTCTTCCGCAGCAACCGTCACCATGTCTTCATCCGGAGCAATGGCATAAGGATTGGCCGGATCATATCCTTTTATATCAAGAACAGAAGTTTGTGCAAATACTTCTTTGGTTGATTTTGAAATGGTGACCGGAGTGATGCCGTGTTCGATATTAAAGGCTACTTGCTTCTCCCGCCGGCGCATCGTTTCATTGATCGTTTTCTGCATACTGTCCGTCATCTTATCCGCATAGAAGATCACCAGGCCATTTACATTTCTTGCCGCGCGGCCGGCAGTTTGTGTAAGCGATTTTTCATTGCGGAGAAATCCTTCTTTGTCCGCATCGAGAATGGCGACCAGCGAAACCTCCGGAAGGTCGAGTCCTTCCCGTAAGAGGTTCACTCCTACCAGTACATCAATTTTTCCCAGGCGCAGCTCCCGTAGAATTTCAATCCTTTCCAGGGTATCCACTTCGCTATGAATATATTTTGACTTCACATTGATGCGGTGCAGGTATTTATCCATTTCCTCCGCCATCCTTTTGGTGAGTGTGGTGACCAGCACCCGGTCGCCCATTTTTATCCTTTTATCGATCTCGTCCAGCAGGTCATCGATCTGGTTCACCGAAGGACGTATTTCAATGGGCGGCTCCAGCAGACCCGTTGGCCTTACCACCTGCTCCACCACCACACCCCCGCATTTTTCCAGTTCATAATCATCAGGGGTGGCAGATACATAAATGGTCTGGTTGATCAGCGATTCAAATTCATGAAAATTCAGCGGGCGGTTATCCAGTGCGGAGGGCAGGCGGAAACCATAATCCACCAGTACCAGTTTGCGGCTCCGGTCACCTCCATACATACCGCTTACCTGCGGAATGGTCTGGTGACTCTCATCCACCACCAATAAAAAATCCCTGGGAAAATAATCCAGCAGGCAGAAGGGTCGGGTGCCGGGTTTGCGGCGGTCAAAAAAGCGCGAATAGTTTTCAATGCCATTGCAGTAACCCAGCTCCCGGATCATTTCAATATCATAATTCACCCGCTCTGTCAGGCGTTGTGCCTCAATGTATTTCTGCTGGCGCTTGAAGTATTCCGCCTGTGCAGCCACCTCATCCTGTATCTCATACAACACCTGCTGCAGGATATCCTTCGGCGCTACATAAAGATTGGCCGGGAAGATCGCCGCATTTTCCATCAGCCCGATCCTTTTCCCGGTCGCCACATCCATGCTTTCGATCTCCTCGATCTCGTCCCCGAAAAATGTGATCCGGTAACCGTAATCCACATACGGTAAATTAATGTCCACCGTATCGCCCTTAACCCTGAAAGTACCGCGATTGAAATCGGTCGTTGTCCTGTTATACAAAGAATTCACCAGCGCATGCAGGAAACCCTGCCGGGAAATGATTTGATTTTTTTGGATACGGATGATCCCGTTCTCGTAATCGGTTGGATTGCCCATGCCATAGATACAACTCACCGATGCCACAACGATGATATC
>JBGATE010000019.1:0-26085 GCA_044229375.1 Chitinophagaceae bacterium | reverse complement strand
GATAAGGATATTGGCCTTTGAATCGGCCATGCCGCTGAGATTGGTATGGCTCTGCGCCATGATACGGAATACCGTGGCAATACTCCGGTCGGCCTCTTTTTCCTTATCCCTTTTCTTTTTAGCTTCCTCCGCCGCGGCGGCTTCCGCGGGATCCTTAAACTTATCTTTGGGCTTTGCCTGGTCTTTTTCTTTTTTTTCAGGTTTCATGATGTCAGGCTTTTTATTGTCTTTTTCGAGAAGTTCCGCAAGGTGGCGATCTTTCACCGGTTGCAGTTTTTCTTTCCCGTAGGGGGTAAAATACGCATGCCGCTCGAGGAAACGTATGTTGATCTTTCTCCAGTCTTTTTTGGAAACATCATTATCCCCGAATTCGTTCAATTCCGCCCGCCAAAGCCGGTTCTTTTCATCAAAATCGGAAGTTCCCAGGTGAAAAAGGTCGGCATCGCAGAGGATCTGTTCAAGGGTATTTTCAGGGGTTTGGGGCATGCGGGTGGCGTTGATACACCCGATCACCTTTTTCTTTGTCTCTTCGGCCACCTGGCGGGCGTTCATGAACTCCGAGGCCAGCCGGATGCTTACGTCTTCGTGGTCCCGGGAACTGCCGCTGGAATAACCGGTGTCATGAAACCAGGCGGCCAGATGAAGGGCAAAACGGTCATCTTCGCTGATCCGGAGCTCATCGGCCAGTAACTGGCAGGCTTTTACCACCTCCTGTGTGTGCTGTAATGTGTGAAAACTTATATTTTTACTGAGTTTGTTTTGCAACATATCCGTTACCAGGACCTGGGCCTCCTGCAAAACAACTAATTGGTCTTCCCTCATGCTATAAAGATAACTTTTGATAAATTTAAACCAAAATCAGACGAATGAGTTTTTTAAATTTCACGGACCGGAGAATGGCGCTGTTTTTCCTGCTGGCAATATGCATGATCGCCGGGTGTAAGCAAAAGAGAAGGATCATCCAATCGCCACCGCACTATAAATTCGGTGAAGCATATACCGTAAAACTTGACCTCGCCCTGAAAGAGATCTCGGGACTGGCATGGGATCCTGAACGAAATGAGTTCCTTGCCCATTTCGATGAATCCGGTAAACTCTTTACACTGGATAAAGAAACCAAGGCCATCATACCGCCGTCCCCTTATAAGTTTGCCGGCAAAGGGGATTATGAGGATATCGCGATCTACAAGGGGGTGCCGTATGTGCTGCGCAGCGACGGGATGATCACCAAGATCATCCGCGACAGCGCGGGTGTAAGAGGCCTGGAAGTGGGTACACTGAATATTGCCGGCAGCACCAATGATTTTGAAACGATGTATGCCGATACGGCAAGAAAGGCCCTTATCGTGGTATGTAAGAACTGCGCCATGGACAGTAAGCAGGAAGTAAGTGCTTTTGCTTTTTATCCCGATTCCACCGGGTTTGACAACAACCCGGTTTTCCGGATCAATGCGGATACGATCAGGAAAATGTCTCCGCATAAAACTTCCAAATTCCAGCCTTCCGCCGCAGGTATCCATCCCAAGATGAACAAACTCTTCATTATTTCTTCTGCCTCCAGCCAGCTCGTGATAGCCGATCTGGACGGTAAACCGGAAGGGGTGTATGAACTGGGAAAGAAGATGTTTCCGCAACCCGAAGGACTCACGTTCCGGAGCAATGGCGACATGTATATTTCTAATGAAGGGGTGACCGCAAGGTCGACCATTCACCGGTTTATTTACAAGCCCTGACGCCGGCGGTAACGCAGCTTTTCGGTGAACCAGAGACAAAAGTAAAGCCAGCAGGAACCCAGGCAGAGTCCGGCCAGCACATCGGTGGTATAATGCACCCGCAGGTAAACACGGCTGAAACTGATCGCCAATATCAATACAACCAGGAAACTGATGCAGGCCCTGCGCCAAAAAGCGGAGAGGATGTATTTATCCGCAAACCAAATCAGGATCCCGAAAAAAGCAACGCTCATCAGGGCGTGCCCGCTAGGAAAACTGTAATTCGTGATACCCTCAACCATTGGCTGATCGGGACGGTTCCGGGCAAATAATTCTTTTAGTCCAAGTTTGAGCCCTAAGCTGCTCAGGGAAACAACCCATACCTGCCAGGCGGAAAACCGTTCATTCAACAGGAATAAAACCGCTATGAGCAGCAGGTTGGCCGGAATCAGGAATTTATGATTGCCCAGGATTGTGATCGCTTTCATCCAGCCGGTGCGTTCCGGAGTAATATACGGGGAGATGAAGCTGAACACTGATTCATCCAGCGCTGTGTACCTGCTTACAAAGACCATCCAGGTGATCAGCAGGAGCAGTATAAAGGCTCCGGTATGCAGGTAGATCACCCGGCCGGGTTTATCCGATTGCCGTGAAAAGTTGTTCTCCGCCATACCCGTACATCAGTAAGTGAGGTTGAATTTGGTGCCCAATGTAAAGTTGAACATTTTTTCATTCTCCGAGAACCCGGCATAGGCGGAGATCGAGAACATACTGAAGGGAAGATAATAAACACCAAAACCATAGGCGCCGTGCCATTTTTTGGTGGAGTTTACGTCACGGGGTTGCCAAACCTTACCGGCGTTATAGAATGCGGCAATACCTAAGGTTCCGGGCAAAATATAGGAATCAATATCGAATAATTTCATCCGGAATTCAAGTCCGCCGTAAAGAGAGGAACGGCCGGCGTACCGGTTCTTGCGGAAACCCGGCAAATCATTTTGCGCCCCGAAACTCATGGCCTGGAAATATTCATAGTTCTTTGAAAAGATCCGGCCACCGCCAAATTTCAGGACCGCAATCAACTTTGCGGGTTCCCGGAGACTGGCATATAAGGTCATATCGGTAATATAGGCAACATACTTGCCCTCGCCGCTGCCGAGTTTGCTGGTGGCGAGGAAATCATGACGCCAGTAAAGACCGCGGCTGGGAAAGAATTCCTTATTTCGGTTATCTATCAGCAGGCCCAGTTTTACGCCACCGTATGTTTTTTTGCCAAAAGCAGCCGCTGAGTCAAGTCTCACCTGGGAAGGCTTGCTCAAAACATTTTCATCATTACGCTGGTATTTCGCTGAATAGGTGTACAGGTAGGGACCCATCACCAGGTGCAGTTTATCAAAGTATCGCCGGCGTAACAGGATCTGCCCCTCAAAGGATTGATAAAGGGTTTGGTAATAACGGTGCGGTAAGGAAGCATCGATATGGCTGTTATTTCCCAGTCCAAAGAAGTTGTTGAGGGAGGGGGAGGCAAAATTCCCAAGAACCAACAGGTCAAAATTGCGGGTGACATGGTTAAACTCACCCCGGTATTGCAGGCGAAGCGCGCCACGGTCAATCCCATATAAGGCAGTCAGACGCTGGTCGGAGGCATAGGGCAGATTCCGGAATCCGTAGGTCCGGCGTGAAAAACCGGCGCCCAGCAACATGCCGTCATCCGAATTATAATTGAAGTGCACCTGCGGTAACCGGCTGGTATTATAATTAAATCCCATGATGGTCTTATCATTCACCGGGGGATCGGACGAAAATCTTTTTTTAGCATGGCTGCTGTCTTTGATATAATAGTCACCGCTGCCCGCTGCATCCTTCATGTCATACAATAATGCTTCTACGTTTCCCCGGATATTGAATGTATCAATTCCCTGGCCACCTATGATCCGGAGCTTGATCCTGGAGGAGGCTGCTTTTTCCACTTCGAACACATCTTCGTCATGCAGTCCGAACAAGCGGATCTCCTTCGTCACGGAAGGATCAAAGATCCGGTTGTACATAATGAAACTGGTATCATTGCCTTTGGCCCGGGCATATACCCGTACCTGCAGCAGGTCGCCAACACTGCTTACCTTGAAGTATTCTTTCTGGTTGCTGCCGATGATGTTTACTTTTTTTGAAATGAACTTGTAGTATTTCATCGCAGCCTCCGGCAAAAGATTACGCCGGCTGATCAATTTTTGGATGATCTTTTCACCGCTGAGAGGATAGATCTCGGGGGGGAGCTGTTTTACGGCATTCCTGATAACGCTGTCGCTGATGGATCGCTGGAAGTCTGTAATTGCATTTTCCCATTCTTTTTTATCCAGGTCGGTAAGAAAGATGCGGTCAAAATCCCGGCCTACATAACCCAGCCACTGTACTTTGGGGATGTCGGACCTGAATCCTTTTAAGAAAGGCATGGACCGGCTGCTTAAAAATTTAATTAACCGGCCGTCTGAAAAGAAGAAGGCCTGGTCCCTGTCGCGGGGAACAGGATAATACATTTTTCCCTTGCCGGTATCGCGGGTACCCCAGCGCCACTGGTCAAAATGGCGGTCGTAATCCGCGATCAGGATATCGAGCAGCTTAGCTTTCAACACCTCATCCTGGAGGGGAAGATGATCGTTCTCCCCCAGCATTTTGAACATCATCTTCGCCGTTGATTTGGTTTCAGCATTATCAAAACCGGTATTGCGTCGCTCCAGCATGCAAACGGTGTTGGCAAACAGCGGCCGGTAAAAACCCAGGGCAGGGTCATCCGGAACAAAGAACAACTCGGGCGTTGCCGCATAAAGACCCAATGGCTCGGTCAGCTTGGGTGCAATCAATGCACCATAGGGGAAGGTGGAGGTTTTTAATTCGGTCACCAGGTCGTCCACCAGGGGTCCGCGGTAAACTTCAGGAATGGTTTGCGAGGGACTTTTATTCAAACTGCGCAATACCCATTCTTGTCCTGTTTTTTTATTTATCAGGCGTAGTGATTTGGTTTGACTGCCTCCGCCAAGACCTTCTATGTTGAATCCCCCTTTTTCCCGGAGCAATTTGAAGATCTTCATATTCACCGGTGCCGACCATTCCCGGCGGTAATTTTGGCCCATGAAAAACCGTTTCAATCCCTTTACCGGGGTCAGGCTTTTACTGATCGAAGCGGTAACACTGTCGGGATACTCTATGATCGCTGCGGCGGTTGCTTTTTCAATACTGTCGCTGAAAGATGCGGGTAACTGGGAAAAATTCAGAAGGGGGAAGGCTTCGCTTATTTTAATGGTATCTTTTACTTCGTAATACGTTACGTTGACATTCTTACTGGCATAAACATCCATGACAGCAAATCCCTCTGTGGTGGAATTAAAACGGCTGTTCGTATTCTGGGAAGTACGGTTTTGCTTGCAACCGCCACCGCTGACAATGTAATTATATCCGCCACCCTCGATCAGCTGCAGGTTATGGTCATGCCCCGAAACAAAGATCACGTTAGGAGAAGAACGTTTTACAACTTCCGAGATCTTGTTGATCATATCGGTGTAAACCGGGTGGTTGATGTCCTGCGGTGTTCCGAATACACCGCGTGCAATGGGATAAATGGAGCCCAGAACCGGCAGGGGGATATAAAGATTTTTTTTGAGATCCGTAAGGGGGAACAGGTGTTGTTTGAATGTAAAATAACCGCCATGCATTCCATTGCTCTTAAAGGGATGGTGGCAGGCCAGTATCACCAGCTTTTTGGAGTTCCGGGAAATGATATCCCCGATCTGTTCCACCAGTTCGTCCTTGGTCTTGCACTTGCAGTCGGATTCCATTTCGGGCTTTTCATGCGGGTGCAGCCACCACTGGCTGTCAAACATCACCAGCACCACATTATTGCCAAGGTCTTCTTCCCTCGGGCCCGGGCACCCGTCCTCAGGCTGGAATTTGACATTTGTCTTGCCAAGGAAATCCACATACAATTGCTGACGGATGATCGCGTTGTAACCATCCCGGCGCCCGTTATCCCAATCGTGGTTACCGGGGATCATGAAAACTTTAGCGGGTGTGTTATCGGCTATGGATATCTGTGAATCCAAAATAGCCCTTGCCTGGGCATAGTTTTTGTACTGTTCATCGGGTAAACCTGATCGGTACAGGTTATCGCCGAGAAAGATAACAGTAGTCTTTTTGTCGAGCGGAATTCGTTTCTTCACCGCATCCACCACCGGGTGTCGGCCGTTTGTCAGCTGCCCGGCATCCCCGATCAGTACGATGCGCCGGATGACGGTATCGGCCTGGGCATGGAGCCCATAACTAACCAGTATCAGCAGCACAACCAAAAAATAAAATCTTTTCATCCGGGTTCTGTTAATTACTTCAATCAATCCAAACTTACTTAAGCCGCTGATTTTTGATTGGTTTGTTATTTCGGCAACAGCCGTTTGCTGCTGCCGGACACGCCGGAAAAAAGGCCGGTAGGGCCACCTGGTCCGTGGTGTCCTGTTAAAAGGGGGTCAATTTACATAAAAGTTTTTGCCGATGACCTCCTGTGGCAGAAAATTATGATTTTGATGAAGGGATCCTGCCCACCATATCGTTTTTATTACATAACGGAACCTCAGTTTTTTCGGGTGAATTGACACCAGATTTATAATTTTGGGGATATCCAGAAAATCGTACCTTTTCCGATTGAGAAGGATATTGCTTTACATTAAACCAAAACCTGCAAATCATGAGAATGTATTTATCACTTGTGCTGTCTTTCCTCCTCTGGGTGCCCGACATCATTGCCCAGCAGAAAGGCGATTCCGCTACCGCAGCCGGAGGGAATTTTCCCACTCACCGTTCCCGCCAGACCTGGATGGGCACCAATTACCGGGCTGAATGGAACACCCCTATCACCGTTCCGGTTTTAAACCTGTCAAAAGAACAGGGAGGCCTTACCCCGGTAAAAAGGGGAGGAGGAAAACAAACCAAAACGCTCCGGTTAGAAGCTTCTAACGGTCGTGATTATACCATTCGTTCCATAACCAAGTTCATTACCAGCAAAACCCTTCCCGGCGACCTGCAGAGTGAGGCCGCTGCCGACCTGGTGGCAGATGGCGTTTCCGCCTCTTATCCCTATGCGGCGCTCTCCATGAAAGTACTTTCTGAAGCAGCCGGTGTTCCGCATAACAACCCCCGCGTGATGTATGTGGGCGATGATCCCAAACTGGGAGAGTACCGGGAGGACTTTAAGAATATGCTGGTGTTGTATGAAGAAAGATTCCCGGATTCTGTGAAAAAGGGATACGATACCGATGAGGTAGCCGACAAACTGAAAAATGACAATGATAACGACGTGGACCAGCTGGCCATGCTTCGCGTAAGGATACTCGATATGTTCGTCATGGACCTGGACCGTCATGAGGACCAGTGGAGCTGGGGCGCCTGGGATAATGGTAAGGGTAAAACCTATTATCCTATCGCAAAGGACCGTGACCAGGCTTTTTACATCAATGATGGTATCCTTCCCGGATTCATCAAGGGCCGTTCATTGGTTCCCCAGCTCGAAGGTTTCAAACCCAAGGCCAGGAGCATCGCCCACTTTAATTTTGCCGCCCGTAACCTCGACCGGTTCTTCCTGAACCAGCTGAGCGAGCAGGACTGGCAGCGGGAAGCGGAAAGCTTCTTAGCCAAAATGACCGATGAAGTGATCGACAGGGCCATTGCTCAGCAACCCAGGGAGATCAGGGATATTTCCGGGCCCTCTATCGCCAGTACGCTCAAGGACCGCCGCAATTATATCGTAGCCGATGTGATGGAGTACTACCGGTTCCTCTCCGAAACTGTAAGCATCACAGGCAGCGACAAATCGGAGCAGTACAATATCATCCGGAGTGATGACGGTTCCATGCTGATCGAGGTTTACAAGATCACCAAGGAAGGTAACCTGTCCACTAAAATGTACGAGCGGAAATTCGATCCCCTGGTTACGAAGGAAGTCCGTGTCTATGGTTTTGGCGGCGATGATAAATTCGTGCAAAGCGGCAACGTTGACAAGATCCGGACAAGACTGATCGGCGGAGACGGCGCTGATGTGTTTGATAATACTTCAACAGAGAACGGAACAATGATCTATGACCGCAGGGATGGCAATAATACCGTAACCGGTAAGTTCCGTAACAAGATGCGGAACGACACCCTTGTAAATTCCTATAACCGTCTTGATTATAAGTATAACCGCCGGTCCTTCTTTGTTACACTCGGCTTTAACCCCGATGACGGAATCATGATCGGGCCCTCCCTGAAGATCATCAATCACGGTTTCCGCAAAACTCCTTACCAGTCTTTTCACCATCTGAAAGGTCTTTATTCCTTCTCTACGAATGCGGTACGGCTCACCTATAATAATGAGTTCATCAGTGTGTTCGGGTATAAGACCGATATCACCACGGAGATCGATTACAGGGGACCCAACAATACGACCAACTTCTTCGGCTATGGCATGAACTCGGTGTATAATAAGAACAGCCCCAGGAAATTCCGGTATTACCGCGTCCGTTATGATGTGGGAGATATCTCGCTGATGCTGCGTCACCGGTTCTCCTCAAAAGTGCATTTGTACCTGGGGCCTACATTCCAGTTTTTCTCCTATGACTCAACCGACAAGTTCAATAGTAAAAGGGGTGTGGAAGTGCCGCCAACCACTCCGGGTATCAGTTCATCCATCAACGACAGGCAATCCTACCTGGGCTTCCGTGCCATGCTGAACATCGACACGCGTAATAACACCGCAGTACCCACCCGCGGCTTTGTGTGGAACAACTCTTTCCGTTATCTCTCCGGAAATAACAATAAGAGTTTTGATAATGTTTCACAGTTCAATACCGATTTCAGCATATTCCTGCCCCTCGCCAAAGAGTGGCTGGTATTGGCCAACCGCATCGGGTTTGGCGCCAACCTCACAGACAAATTTGAATTTTACCAGGCACAGTACCTGGGCAGCAACGAAGATCTGCGCGGTTTCCGCCGTGAACGGTTTGCCGGCAAGTCCAAATTCTTCAACCAGGCTGAGCTGCGTTGGAAATGGGCAAATCTGAAAACCTATCTTTTCCCTGCATCCTTTGGTATGTTCGCCTTTGTGGATGTGGGTCGCGTATGGGAAGTGAATGACAATACATCAAAAATGGCCACCGGTTATGGCGGCGGACTCTGGTTCGCTCCCCTGCAACGCCTGGTCATCAACGCCAGCGTGGGCTTCTCAACCGAAGACATGATCCCGATGTTCGGATTCTATTGGAGGTTTTAACGTTTTCGTATAATGTAAAAGGAAAGGCCGGTCTTTTCAGACCGGCCTTTCCTTTTACTCCCTGTTCAGTGAATGTTTATAAACGGTAATCTTCAACCAGGAAACAAAGGAACCGGATCACGAAATCGTCTCCTTCGCCCGATTTGTAATTCTTCTTCCGGGAAATGGAGAACAATTTGTAGCCGACCTCCTGTTTGTTATTGATGTTGGTATAATGATCACTCAGCCTTATGGTTTCGACCATGAATCCACCGGGGAAAAAGATCTCTGACTCTGTTTTAACCCGGGTCTCATAATCCGTTGTACTGATGCTGTTGAATGTGCCGCTTCCGTTTGCCCGGGGACGTGAAACCGGGGAACTAAGGGCCGCATTTGTCTGGGTCAGGTCCTTCGCCAGGTTGATCGTTCCGATCGTGATGCCGTCCTGCATGATCACCCGGTTGTTCACGATCGTCAGCGGTTTACTGCGGTCACGTACGGCCTGTAAGTTGAATTTCCTGGTGTAATTCAGGAAAACTCCGATCTCCTCTAATTTTTTATCATAGCTTTTAATTCCGGCATAGTCCTCTTTGAAATGCCTGACGGCCGAACGGTTGACCGAATCATCCTTCCCCGGTAACAACCGGTACCGGATGGCCAGTTCGGCCAGGTGACGGGTGAAGTCATTGCCTTCATAATACATTGACAGGGTATCCCCGGTTGCGGGGAAACGTAACTCGTAGTAAAAAAAAGGTTTTAGTTCTCTTACCGGTGCGGGAAATTCAAAAAGCACCGATTCGATCGCATAGCTGCCGTCAAGGTTGAAAATATCGGTATTCGGTAAAGCGGAGAAACTGTTAGGCATCGCTATATAGAGGGCGGCGGGTTGCTTGTCAGCAAAAATGACCGAATCGTTCAGCTCAATTTGCTGTGCCGGACCCGGAACTGAAAGACCCAGGAAACCCACGAGCAGGTATTTTTTCATGCCATATTTTATTACTGAATGTGATCAAAAAGGTTCATGCCATGGAATACAGGACGAGAACACGGATAACAGGGTTGCTGCCCGTTCGATCCGGTTGACGTGCTGTTATTTTCCCAGCAGCTGGTTCGTAGTGGTATTCGACAATTCAACCCTCGTATAAAGCGGGTTGATATCATCAAAATTCACATCCACCCGAAGAGCTTTCAGTCCCGATACTCCCTGCAATTCCTCCAGTTCGTGCTTCTCGATCCCGGGTTTGAGCAGACCCTGGTCCTGCAGGAATTCGATGTATTCAATATACTCGGCGGCATCCTTTGCCTGGGAATATACAATCGCGATCTTCCCCGGTTGCGTCAGGCGTTCATTGGTGTCCCGGATCCTGACCTTGTCGATCCGTTTCTTGACGATCTCGTAGCGGATATTGTAGGTGCCGTCCACATCGAATTTCCTTTCTTCGGTACGGAACGTAACGGACAACTGCTGGCTGTAACAAAGGATCAGCTGGGTGGTGCGGAGCGGATGACTTAACTCCTTTTCCAGCTTATGGGTGACCCTTGCCGCCTTGGTCAGTACCGTCAGTTGCCACATTTTAAGGTTATTCAGGTAGATAACGTCAAATTTCTTCCGGGGGGCGATGGATTGCCCCATATAAATATTGAACTCCAGTCCGTCGGTAACAAACCGTTCGAAATAATGCGGGTACACCTTTTGCGCGGCCTGTTGTTCCTTGTCTATGAAACGGGACAGGGTCTCATTGATGCGGGTCACGCTGTTTTCGTATTCCCTGCGGTGATGGTAAAGCATGCCGATCTGGGGATCAAGAATGGAAAGATAGTGTTCGATATCATTCTTCAGCTGGGGTTCGGTGGCAAGCAGGTGGTTGAAAACAGAGATCACCTGGTCTTTCATAAAGTCCTGGATGGTAATTTCCTCTTCTGACTGGAGCACGTCGCTGGCGGCTACGATCAATTTGTCGATCTTGAACTCCATTTCCTGCAGGAGCGGGAAAGTCACAAGTGTCCGGGCCTTCCTGATCACATTGCGCGCCAGTTCCATTTGTTCTATCATATCCAGTTGCACGGAATGAGATCTTTCCGTGGAGGAGTTACGGATATCAATGGCGGCGTAGAGTGGCCATACATCATTGAAAGTGATCCGGTTGATCTTGGCTTCTTCCTTCAGGTGTTGCTTTACGATATAATCCAGGGCCACTTCCGTGAATTTCCATTCTACGGCAGGCTGAACGGCGGTAAATTTCTTTTTGATCACTTTGTCCACTTCGTAATTCAGGTGCTCAAGGCTTTTCTCGAGGCCCAGTGTGAACAGCGGTATAGCCGTGCTGATCTTGTTGATCTGGGTTGGGGTTAACTGCCCCGGCACCGCAGAACTGATCTCCAGCATCCCGATAAGGTTTTTCCCCTGTTTGAGCGGGCATAGGATCAGGCTTTGTGATCCCTCCCGGTGATAATAGGGAAGACATTGTACATCATTCAGCGCCTGCTCGTGCAGCGTATCAAACAACAGGGGCTGGCTGCTTTCCCGGAACAATAACTTGCAATAGTCACTGATCTCATCCTTTTCCGCTATCGAATGCAGTTGCCGGAACAGGATGCTGTTGGCATTGTGCAGGTCGGAGTAGATATAGTGATTATTGATCTTAAAGAAAGGAGTAACGCCCACTTCGACATCTTTCATGCCGATAAGGCTCTGGATATACCGTTCCAGTTCCGGGTAAACGGAAGCGTCGGAGAAAGTGGCGTCATCCAGGAACATGTTCTTCATCTGCTCGATCACCTCCTGTTCTGTTACATTGTTAATCCGGATCACCGTAACCCCCTCAAAGACGAATTTTGCGATCGGCACCAGCCCCATCAGCTCGTCAATGGTCATGATCCGGTTGGTCTGCTGGTCGATCAGCCCCGAGGGAAGTGGGGGGAGTTCATCCACTGGCTTTACATCAATGAAACGGCCGTCCATCCGCATTTCCATATACTGCATCAGCCCCGAGTTATTATCCAGGTACGAATAAATGATCCGTGAGAAATCTGGGCTGTTATATCCCAGGTATTTTTTTAAGACCAGGCCATAGGCAAAATAAAGCCGTTGTTTATCCAGGCTGTTTCCCGAAGCGGTTTCGGGGAAATTGATCTCGTTGGTACCCGGTTTCAGTAAAAGTTTTTTAAACAGGGGCGAGGCATAAACGGCATGGAAGGTAAAGGGGAGGGAAACTCCGTACATATAATTGGCCGTGGTGGGAGGGAAAACGGCCGATAAAAGTTCCTGGATCATTTCGGCATGCGGTCCGAGAACGGAAAGATCGGTAATGGTTTCCAGCAACTCAGGTTTTGATTCCAGGTCCTTGATCACCTGCCCGTATAACTTTTGCATGCCCGGGTTACCCTCAGTAATGTTCTTCCGCAGGGCATTCGCCAGGGGCACAAAGGAAAGGTGGCTGTTCAGCAGCGGTTTGTCGGCCTCTAAATATTCATCATGCATAATAAAAGGGTTTATGTCTGCAGGAGCGGTCAAACCCTGCAATTGTAAATTTAAAAAATAAAAGCCCTGCAAGAACAGGACTTTCATCATAATTCATTGATCCGGCAAACAGGTTATCTTTTCTTTCTGCCCAGCATTACCCCGATCTTGGCCTGGATCGTGAAATACGCATCTTTATCCTCCGGGTCACCCCGCTGTTCTCCGAAAAGAGGCTGAACATCAGCCGGGTTGATCTCGTTTCTGCGGAAATGAAGCTGCTGGGCGATCGCTGCCTTCACCGGGGGAAGGTAATTATAAAAAAGTGCGGGATCGATATACGTAGTACTCGCATCATCCAGGTAATCGGTGAATAACTTACGGTGGATGATCTCGATCCGTGCATTGAACATTGTATTGATCTCGTATCTGAGTCCCAATCCACCCAGCAGATTCACCTGGCTGAGCTTATAAGGCTTTCTGTCTGGGTACTCATTGAACCCCTGTCCTTCCAGGTTGAGCGGTGCCAGGTAATACCACTGCCCGTTCAGCTGCGCCTCCGGATTAAAGGAAAAATAACCTGCTCCGATAACAAAATAGGGGGATAGCCGGGGAGGCTCCTCATCATAGGATTTAAAGAAAAGGGGATGGACTTCAACGGCCACTTGCACTTCCGCGATCTTGCTCCGGAAACTGAGGTTGCGCTGATACCGGTCCATCGTGGTGGTTGCCACATTTTTCAGGATACTGTCAAAACCCGCCACATTGCCGAATGTACCTTCGATCCTTCCCGTAACGGCGTCCTTGAAAGTGGCGGCGATATATGCGCCATAGGACAACCGGGCCGTTTTCCAGCGCAGGTCCTTGAGGAAATCTTTACCGATCCCTGCTTTACCGCCCAGGTCGGTCAGCGAATTCATCACTCCCCCGGAAATGCCAATCTCAAATACCACCGCGCTTTCATAGTATTTGCTATTGGAATAGTAATACTGTGCCTGCAGGGATTGGGTAACGGTGATCCCGAAGACCAGCGCAACGGTCAATAATTTTCTCATTCCTCAATAATTTTTCACTGAATAAACGGGGTTTGCAAAGGAGCCGGACAGGGATCGTTACAAGAAAGTAAATGTATTGATTTATAAGAAACGGGGAAGTTTAAAAAACGCAATTTTGATGTTGAAATAACGGTTGTGGAAAATTTTGTACAAAGAGTGTACACCCCGGGACCGTTCGGCACAGGATATCCGGACAAAGTGCCCGAACCGGGGGAAGGAGATCAGAGAAAAATACTATCCGGTCATTTTACCACCTAACTAAGGCTGAAAGCTGCAATTCCTCCTATTTGATTTTCAAAACATTCAGCACTTTCTGTAACGACTGGTTCTGGAGCCTTATGAAATAAGCGCCGGAAGGCAGGCCATCATCGTATAGGTCGATATTATACGTACCTGCCGTGTATTGCGTATCGGCCAACACCTTTACAACCTGCCCAAGACTGTTGATCTGTTGAATCAGGGTATGTCCTCCGGTTGTGGAGAACCGGATCGTTGCGTTCAGGGTATAAGGATTGGGCCACATCTTCAACAGGAGATTTTGGGAGTCATTATTCGTGTTGTCGGGGTCGTCCGGCAATCCGCAGGGACCCCCTTTAATTAAAGGCAGTGATTGGTAATTCTGCAGGAGGAGCTGGTCCAGCAGGGGTTGTTTTACACAGAACCACCGTTCCAGGACGGAAGCATACACACTCCTGAAATCATATTGGAAAGGGACATTGTTCACCACATTTATATCCGACGGAATATCCGGGCTTGTTCCGAGTATTCCCTTTTTTACATGTTTGCCGAATAAAAGAAGGGGCGCAGCGGCTCCATGGTCGGTACCCAGGCTTGCATTGGATTTGATCCGCCGGCCAAATTCAGAAAAGGTCATACCCAGCACACGGTCATTGGTTTCCATCAGTTCCATATCCCGCTGGAATGCCTGGAGGGAGGAGGAAAGGTCCTTCAGCAGTTTGGCATGAAAGCCGGTTGAAGTATCGCTGGCATTCACCTGTCGTTTATGCGTATCAAATCCACCTACACTCACGGTGTAGATCCTTGTCTTCAGACCGCCCTTGATCAGTCTCGCCACGATCTGTAATTGCTGGGCCAGCCCGTTTTGCGGATAGGTAGCCAAATTGTTTGCACGGCGGTAAGCGGCCCGGATGATATCCGAATAGATCTTTGTTTTTTCAGACACCACCCGGAGGAAACGCAGTTCTTTATTGGCAAAAGCGGAATCCAGCGGGTAATCCGAAAAAGGATTGGTGAAATTGTAAACATTCTCGGGGTCGGTAATGGAAAGACCCATGGAAAAAATGGATCCCTGCACCACAACGGTAGGCACGCTGCTGATCTGTATGGCCAGGGGGTCGGGCATTTCCGCATCAGGATAGGCATCCGGGTATCCCGGGTATTCGGTTTCCAGGTAACGGCCGAGCCAGCCCCTTTTTTCCCGGGTCAGGCGGTTATTGTTGTTGTCACCGGTCATCCAGATATCGGTTGAACGGAAATGAGAGAAATCCTGGTTGGGATAACCCACCGACTGCACTATGTTCACCTTTCCTTCATTGTACAAATGCTGCATTTCGGTCATGGCGGGGTGCAGCCCCGAACGGTCCGTGCCATCCAGTCGCAATACGCGGCTTTGCTGTATGGCTACATTGGGTCTTGCGTTGTAGTAGTTGGCATACATGTCGAGCGGCACCACCATGTTCAGCCCGTCGTTGCCACCGCCCAGTTGCACCAGTACGAGGATGTGGTCGTTCGAGGCGGTTTCACCCAGCAACCCGGCCAGCAGGCTGTTCGTGGATGCGCCATGCGCCGTAAAGGAAAACCCGTTGATCAGCGAAGGCATCGCCACGGCAGCGGGTACGGTATTGCGTAAGAATTTTCTTCTGTTCATAGTATTACATTTTCAAGGGTCAGCATAAATGGTATTCCGGCAGGTTCATGATGAATTTGAACAGCTCTTTCAGCGACGCGTTGATGAGTGCGTTATTATTGCTGTTCCAGGCATTCGTCCATACCGTGTTGTCGGAGCTGTTGTTCAGCAGGAACCTGTTCTTTGTATAGTTCCTGGAATTGACGGATAAGGGATAGCGCAGCAACAATGCCGTGATATCGCTGATCAGCTGGTCCGGATCCGCGGGATTGGAAGTGACATTGGCAAAACTCCGCACATCGATCACATCATCATCCACCAGGCTGTCGGTAAAATTGGCCCTGCGGGGAAGCGAGTTGCTGTTCACCCAGAGTTCATAGTACATCGGATCCTGGAAGTAGGAAGGCCAGCCGGATACGTCGGGGGGCTGGAACAGCACCTGCTGCATTTCACCTGCTTTCCGGTAGATGCTGTCGAAAAAGGGATAACCATTCTGCCAATCGGTATAAGCAGGGACACTTGCATTGAATTCACGGAGGGCGCCCACAATGATGTCAAAGGGGTTCTTGATATAACAGGACTGGTTCAACGGGTCGAAGAAGTGTTCACTTTTCAGCAGTACGTCCAGCACGGATCTTACTTCGAAATTGTTATCGCGGAGAATATCGGCCAGTGGGTGGATAACACCGGTCTCCGTTGTTTCATCTATCTGGTAGTACACAAACCATTTGTACAGTTTGCGGCAAATGAACCTCGCTGCTTCCGTGGTATTGAAGATCATATTCACCAGGTCATCCACTTCCTGCGCGCCGGCATTGCCGATCGTGGTATTGTTGTAAAAAGGGGAAAATGATTTGCTGCCGGAATCATGGGCACCGCTGTCAAGATAGGAAGTAAGGGTCTGGCTGTCGATCCTCCAGCCGGTGAGCACCCTTGCGGCGGCGATCACATCATTTTCGGAATAGCGTGAATCGGGACCCCGCCCCACTGTAAAAAGCTCCTGTAATTCCCTTGCATAGTTCTCATCCGGTGCCAGCCTGCTGTTCAGGTAGCCGTTCAGATGATAGAGCATCGCCGGGTCGATGGTTACGTCCCGTACCAGTTGTTTCACGTTGCCCAGCGGGTTGTCGCGAAAGATCTTGTGATGACGCCAGAGCAAAGTGGCATTACTCACTTCTTCCTGCTGTACCGAAAAATGATGATGCCAGAAGAGGACCATTTTTTCGGTAATACTCCTGTTCTGGTTGACGATCACTCCGGCCCACCATTTATAAAGGCTCGCTGCACGCAGGCTGTTGATACTCCCGCGTACGATGGGGTCACTTAATAGGTTGAGGTCGTTTACCCAGGTTTGCCCCTGCGGCACACCCAGATCATCATGCAGCACACCATCCTCATCCTGGATAAGCCCGTAATCTCTCAGTGGTGTACTGAGAGGAGGAATATTATTCAGCAGTTCATCTACTGCGGCAGCGGGCGACATTCCGAGGAAATGATCGATATCTGCTTTCGGGGCACCGAATAGGGTACGTTTCAGCAAGTGGGCCACTTCATTGGAAGTCCAGTTCCCCGTATAAGGATTCAGACCGGTGGCCATGCTGCGGTAAAATGCCCGGCTTCTCTTTCTCGATTTGGTAAAAAATTCTCTTCTGTCCATATGGATCGGTTTAACGGTATACAATTATGTTTGAAACAACCCGGTGTTTCGTTCCGGGAAGCCTTCGTGATCCAACTTACCGGATCAGTGCCACGGTTCCTTTTTTCAGGATCATTGCGCCCTGCATATCGCGGTACTGAACGAGGTATACATAGATACCATGTGGTTGCACCACCCCGTTCACCCGGCCGTCCCACCTGGCATAGGTGGATGAGCTTTTAAAGAACAGGGTTCCGTTCCGGTCAAATACCTGCATTGAGAATTCGTTGGGCACTTTTCCCAACGGGCCAAACCAGTCATTCAACCCGTCGCCGTTGGGTGTAAAGGCGGAAGGAATATGAATGACCGCGTCCTTCAGTACAACAAGGGTGAACTGGTCGCTGCGCCGGCACCCTTCTTCGATCTCTTTGGTGGCGGTGTAAACTGTCGTTATGGCAGGAGAAGCAATCGGATGGGGACAAAGGGTACAACTTAAACTGGGATCGTAATTCCAGGTAATGGTGCCGCCGGAATTGGCGGGTAACTGCATTGATTGACCCGTGAAAATGGTATCGGACTTTTTGATCCCGTCAAACGGGCCACCGAGGATAACGGGCCGGTAGGTGACAAAGGCCGAATCATTCCCGCAAATATCCCGGAGTGTATCAACAGGTGGCAGGAAACCGGTAAGACTGCAAACGGTTGAATCCAGCAGTAAGGTATCGGGTAATTTCAGTTTGATGATACCAAAATCGACCTCACCCTGCGCGCCGTTGAAATCGCCGTCACCGGAGTCGGAATCACCACAGAGGAAATATTCCTTTACCGATGACTGAAAGGCAATGGAACGCAGGTTGTCGTTGCCGCTGCCGCCGATGTTCTGGTTCCAGCTAACCGCGCCGGTGGCGCTGAGTTTTACCACCCAGTAATCTCCTTCGCCCAGTGGATTGCTGACATCCGCGTCAGAAGAATAAGCGATACCTCCAATGATGTATCCTCCGTCGGCATCGGTGATCACGGAACTGGCATAGTCCGCTTCCGTACCGCCCAGCACCCTTTGCCAGTTCTTGTTGCCGGTTGCCGGGTTAATATTGATCACCCAGTAATCCTGGCTACCCCGGGCGCCGTTTACATCCCCGTCATTGGACGTGGTATATCCCGCAAGGGTAAGTGAACCGTCATTACCCCGGGTCATGGCATAAGCCACATCATTCTGTGAACCGCCGTACACCTTACTGTAGATCTTGTTGCCGCTGGCATCGAGCGCAAGGAGCCAGACGTCATAATTTTTTTGCTGGGGAGGAATGTCCCCGTCGGTGGAATTGGCAAAACCGGCCAGGTAGATCCTTCCGTTGATCACTTCGAGATCAAATATTTCTTCATTCCTGCTACCACCATAGCACCGGCTCCATACCAGGTTGCCGTTGGCATCCAGTTTCATCAGCACACCGTCTGTATAACCGGCTGTGCCGTGATTACCGCTGATGTTCCCGTCATTGGAAGAGGAAGAAGCCGTAACGTAAAAACTGCCATCCGGGAGCAGATGAATATGGTTGGCGATATCAAGCCCGTTTCCGCCATATCTTTTTTGCCAGAGCAGGGTGCCTGCGGCATTCAGCTTCAGTATCCAGATATCCTTGGTGCCCCCGTAGCCGCTGATCACTCCGCCATCGGTTGAATTCGTTTCCCCGGCCACAATATAACCGCCGTCCGCGGTCTGTACCACATCTCTCGCGCTTTCATAATTGGTTCCCCCGAAAGAACGTTCCCACTGTATGATACCACAACGGTCAAGTTTCAACACCCACAGGTCCCAGTATTCACGGTTGGGCTGCGGACTTACGTCCCCGTTCTCAGAGTCTGTATAACCGGCAACGATAGTCCCGCCGTCAACGGTAACTTTTATGGAATAAGGAATATCAACATTAGCGCCCCCGTATTGCCGCGCCCATTGCTGAGGCGGCAATTGCGCCCGGGTAGACAGGGAGAGACAAAGACATAGTAAGGAACATCCACACAGGTTAAGTTTCTTCAACAGTAGGCGGTTTTAACGGAATTGAATACTCCCTTTGTTACAAGGATTATGCTAAACCATGCTTCCTGTGGAAAACATTTACGATACGCTGCATGAAATTTTACATGGAAGATTTCCCCTTTGGGAAGAGGGAGAGATTTATACGCCGGGGTTTTTCATTTTGAAATAACGGCAAACCGGTCTTAATCCGCAGTGTTCACATTTGGGATTTCGGGCCACACAAACATACCGGCCGTGCAGGATCAGCCAGTGATGGGCTTTATGAATAAGGGCGGCGGGAATATTTTTTATCAATTCCTTTTCCACGGCCAGCGGTGTGGAGGCTGTTTGGGGTACCAGCCCGATCCGTTTGCTGACCCTGAATACATGGGTATCAACCGCCATATTCGGTTGTTTATCCACCACGGAAGTAATGACGTTGGCCGTTTTCCTCCCCACACCCGGTAATTGAATCAGTTCTTCCACGGTCATAGGAATAGTACCGTTGAATTGTTGCACCACTTTCCCGGCCATGCCGATCAGGTGTTTGGTTTTATTGTTGGGGTAGGAAATACTTTTGACCAGGGGGAAAAGTTCATCAAATGTCGCCCTGCTTAAAGCCTGCACGGTAGGATATTTATGAAATAGAGCGGGGGTGGTAAGATTTACCCGTTTATCGGTGCATTGGGCGGAAAGGATCACCGCCACGAGTAACTGGTAAGGGTCATTGTATTCCAGTTCGGTTTCCGCCACCGGCATGTTCTTTTCAAAATGATCGATAACCAAAGCGTAGCGTTCTTTACGGGTCATGCTGCAAGATAGTCAGGAGTCGGGAGTCGGGAGTCAGGAGTCGGGAGTCGGGAGTCGGGAGTCGGGAGTCGGGAGTCGGGAGTCGGGAGTCGGGAGTCGGGAGTCGGAAGTCGGGGGCTGCTAAATTACTGCTTTACCTTACTAGCATTAACAAAACCAATCCGGATGATACGTATTCATCTTTGATCATGGAACACATTATGTAACCTTTCGTGTTTGTTCGTGTGCTTTCGTGGCCAAAAAAAAGCATCCCGGTAACCAGGATGCTCAATGCTTTTTCACCGCAGCGGATCACTGAACGGCTTCGGCAGCCTGTTCCCGCGCATGGTTGAGTACATTCAGTACGACTTCCGTGCGGGGCGAAACAGTGAGTTTGTCCAGTCGTTGCATGGAGGCTTTCAGCACGTTCATCTTTTCACGGAGTGTCCAGTCCTTTTCGAGTGCGGCTTCAATGGCAGTGGTCTGTTCGTCGGAGGTTTCCTTGTATAAATACAATAAAAGGTCCTCAGGAGTAAAATTGGTCATTAGCAAACCGGTTAAATTTGTCCAGAAATAGTGATTGTCCGTGGTAGCCAGATATTAAAAACGTCCGTGATATTAACGGGGCATAAAAGGGCTTATTGTGCCGGATCTGCTAATTCTTTGGTGAATCGTAATTTTCCGGTATGATAAAGAGTTCCTCATTGTCCCGCTTCATCAGGTATTTTTCGCGGGCATATTTTTCCAGGACGGCCGGGTTATGCTTAAGTCCCTCTAATTCTTTGCGTTCCGCTTCTATACGGGTCGTATAGTATTGCTTGCTCTGGTGCAGGTTTTTCAGTTCCCGGGTCCGGTCGAGCTGGGTAAATACATCGTTCTTATCCAAAAACAGCATAACAGCGCAAAAAGCCGCAAAAGCAATGAAATATTTGTTTTTGAGCCAGGAGGGTAAGTGGGTCAGTAATTTCATGGTTGGATATTTAGATATCAGTCTTCGGTCCTCAATCTTCAGTCTGTTGCCGACTTCCGACTGAATCATTTTCCAAATTTAATCTTTCCTTTTGGATAAACGGCCGACATACCGAGCAATTCTTCGATCCGGATCAACTGGTTGTACTTGGCTATCCTGTCGGTTCGGGAAGCACTGCCGGTTTTGATCTGTCCGCAGTTCAGTGCAACGGCCAGGTCGGCAATGGTGGTGTCCTCCGTTTCTCCGCTGCGGTGGCTCATAATAGTATTATAACCATTATGCTGCGCCAGGGTAACTGCATTGATGGTTTCTGTAATGGTGCCGATCTGGTTTACTTTTACCAGCAAGGCATTGCCAACACCGGAATCGATGCCTTTCTGCAGGCGGGTCTCATTCGTTACAAAGAGGTCGTCGCCTACCAGTTGTATTTTTTTACCCAGCTTATCCGTTAATAATTTCCAACCATTCCAGTCGTCTTCCGCCATGCCATCTTCAATGGAGACAATAGGGTAACTCTTCACCCAATTTGCCCAGAAGTCGGCCATTTTTTCACAGCCCAGTTTTTTGCCGTCGGATTTATGAAAGTGGTAAACTTTCCTGCTGTTGTCATACATTTCACTAACGGCAGGATCCATGGCAATAGCTACCTGTGAGCCCGCTTTAAAACCGGCAGTCTTTATGGCGGTCATTACCGTATCGATCGCTTCTTCATTGCTTTGTATATCCGGAGCGAACCCCCCTTCGTCACCTACATTGGTGCTATATCCCTTTTTCTTCAGTACTGATTTCAGCGCATGAAATATTTCCACTCCCCAGCGAAGGCCTTCGCTGAACGTGGAAGCGCCGACCGGCATCACCATGAATTCCTGGAAATCGATCTTATTATCGGCATGGGCCCCGCCATTCAGGATATTCATCATGGGAACGGGAAGTATTTTGGCATTGGTTCCGCCGATATAACGGAAAAGCGGCAAACCGGCTTCTTCTGCAGCGGCTTTGGCTACGGCCATACTAACCGCAAGCAATGCATTGGCGCCAAGTTTCCCCTTATTGGGAGATCCGTCGAGCTGTATCATCATTTCATCGATACCCGTTTGGTCTGCAACGTCATTTCCGATCAGTGCCGGTGCGAGGATTTCATTGACATTTTTAACCGCTTTCAGCACTCCTTTACCCAGGTAGGACCTTTTGTCACCGTCTCTTAACTCCACTGCCTCATGGATACCGGTACTGGCCCCGCTGGGTACTGCCGCACGGCCCAGTGCTCCTTCATCCGTCAGTACATCCACTTCCACGGTCGGGTTTCCTCTCGAATCCAGTATTTGCCTGGCAACGATCTCAGCGATATAACTCATTTTTTAGGGGGTTTTATTGATGAATGGGGGTATCGTGCCGCAAAGAAACGATGTTTTTGCCAATGATAATGATTGCAGATCGAACGAAAAGAGTTTGGAGTATAAATTAGCATCTTACCGTTTTTTTGGATAAGTTTGGTGCTGATTTCAGGCTATGCGTTACCCGGTTATGAGATATATCCTTTGTTTATTACTGGCAGGCAGTTTCTTCAATAAGGCGAGGGCGCAGGGCGGACTTTGCCCCTCCAATCTTGATTTTGAGCTGGGGGATTTTTCAGGGTGGGAGTGCAGGGCTGGAACGGCAAATAACTACCCTTTACCCATTACCGGCCCGATACCTGGCCGTCATACAATTATTTCCGCAGCCACCGCAGGATTTGATCCTTTTGGTTTTTTCCCCGAATTATGTCCCAATGGAAGCGGATTTAGTGTGAAACTGGGAAATCAGGTTAACGGATCCCAGGCGGAAAGTATTTCCTTTACCTATACGATTCCCCTTACCGCTCCTAATTTTTCCATGTTGTTTTATTATGCGGTCGTTCTGGAAAATCCTGCAAGTCATCCACTGGCCAATCAACCCAGGTTCAGGGCAAGGATAATAGACCTTGCAACTAGTAATCCTGTTCCCTGTGTGGATTTTGACTTTATATCTTCAACTGCTCCTGGCGGATTCCAGATATCACCGATTCCCGGAAACTTGGGCAGCCAGGTTTTGTACAAGGACTGGACACCTGTTAGTATTAACCTGGATGCATTTCTGGGAAGGACCATTATGCTGGAGTTTATAACCCAGGATTGTGCCCAGAATGGTCATGCCGGGTATGCCTATCTGGATGTCTATACAGCCTGCAACGGGGCCATTCAGGGCACTACGATCTGTCCGGGGATTTCTTCACTTTCCCTGAATGCTCCTTTTGGCTATCAAACCTATGAATGGTATTCGGATCTAACTTTTACAACATTACTTTCAACTACCCAAAATATTACGTTGACCCCACCGCCTGCTGTTGGTTCAGTTCTTCCGGTGATTGTAGGTCCGTTTCCCGGCTATGGATGCTATGACACATTATATGCAACGATCACATCTTCGCCTGCGCCAATTTCCAATGCCGGGCCGGACCAAAGCATTTGCCAGAGCCGGCCGGTTCAACTCGGGGTGCCGCCCTTACCAGGCCATACATACTCATGGACACCTGCCGGGGAAGTAAGTAATCCTATTATTTCAAACCCTTTCGCGCAGCCGGCTACCACTAACCCAACGGAGTTTATCGTTACGACCACAGATATTCTGACAGGTTGCAGCTCCACGGATACCACCATAATTTCAACATTCTTTGTGGATACAACGCTCAGCATAACGGGTAACCCCGATTTCTGTGTTGGTGAACCAGGTACGACACTTGCAGTCAATAGTACATCCACCAATGTGCAATGGATCGAAGTGGTCACCGGTCCTGTTCCGGGGGCCACCGGGACTACTTTTTCACCATTGATATCCGGCACTTTCTGGGCAGAGATCACGCAGAGCGGCTGCCTGGACAGCACCAGGAATGTAACGGTGGGTATCCATGACCTGCCCCTATCGTCTTTTACCGTTAATAATGACACCGGTTGCATAACCAATCATTCATTTCTTTTCAGCAATACATCAAATGCACCGGACAATGCTCCCATGGATCATATCTGGCGCTTCAGTGATGGTTCCTGGCAGCAGGTATTGGATGCCACTAAATCATTCACACAGACCGGCACGTATAACGTAAAACTGGTAACCACCACTTCATTTTCACCAACCAGAGTAATGAAAATAGTTCGCCCCAAACCTGGTATGTCTGGAACTTCAATAACGGAGATCCGCTTTCCACCCTGAAGGATCCGCTGCCGGTCACGTTTAATACCGCCCCGGGCAAACTGGATGTGATGCTGAAGATGGCTACCCTGGGCTGCGAGAACGATACGCAGACCGTTGTCAAAACAATCCAGGTGAATCGGCAGGCGCCGGGTCACCGTTACCGCGACATCACGGTGCCGCAGTACAGTTCTGCGTTTGTGCATGTACGTGATACCATTGGTAACATTTATAACTGGCGGCCCACTGTTCATCTCAGCAGCTATACCACCCCTTATACCGAGTTCTTTGCCGATGGTAATGATGTCCGATACTTTATTGATATCACGGATGAACATACCTGTGTTACCACCGATACGCTTCAAATGCTCGTATTAAAAAAGGCCGGGTTTTACCTGCCTTCGGCCTTTACACCCAATAACGACGGCCTGAATGACCTGGCCCGCCCTTACCTGGTCGGGATGAAAGGGTTAAAGAGTTTTTCCGTATTCAACCGCTGGGGTCAGTTGGTTTACTTCACCCAAACCTATGGGGAAGGATGGGATGGCAGGTTCAAAGGGGTTGAACAGCCCACCGGTGTCTATGTGTGGATCCTTGAATTTTATAATGCCGATAATAAACTGGTTACCGAAAAAGGCACGATCACGGTGATACGGTAACGATTCCGGTATTTTATCCTTTGTGACGGCCCGTTTTGCGCTGTTGTGTTTTTGGCTTATTTTCAGTTTAAACCAAATAATCATGCGACTTATCCTGATGTTGATTCTGTCCGGAATGCTATGGCCGGGCTCAAACGAACTTTGTGCACAAACAAAACCTAAACTGGTCACCACCGTTGAGGGGATCAATGAATATGAACTGAGCAACGGACTCCGGGTTTTGCTGATTCCCGATGCTTCCCAGACCAATATCGCCGTCAATATCGTTTATAAAGTGGGCAGCCGCCATGAAGGGTACGGCGAAAGCGGGATGGCCCACCTGCTGGAACATATGCTGTTCAAGCAGTGCAAGAAATTCACCGATATCAAAAAGGCCATTGCCGACAAGGGTGCTTTTGCCAACGGCACCACCTGGTACGACCGGACCAATTACTATGAAATATTATCGGCATCCGACGAAAATCTCCGCTGGGCCATTGACATGGAAGCCGACCGGATGGTGAATTCAAAGATCCTCCCGGAAGAACTGGCCAAAGAGTTCAGCGTGGTCCGTAATGAATTTGAGATCGGGGAGAACTATCCCAACGGGGTGCTGATGGAAAGGGTCATTTCTTCCATGTTTCTCTGGCACAATTACGGCAAATCCACCATCGGCAGCAAGGAGGACATTGAAAGGGTTAAAGCAGAGAACCTGAAAGTGTTCTATAAAAAATATTACCAGCCCGATAACGCGGTACTTGTGATTGCCGGCAAATTCGATGAGAAAAAGGCATTGCAGTATGTACAGCAGTATTTCGGGCCGATACCCAAACCCGCCCGGAAACTGCAACCCACTTATACGGTAGAGCCTCCGCAGGATGGTGAAAGACAGGTCTCTCTTCGCAGAACCGGCGATATCCAGTATGTTTCGATGGGTTACCACACCCCTCCGATGGCCGACAAGGATTTTAGTGCCAATGACGCACTCGTGGAAATTCTCACCAATGATCCTTCGGGGGTCTTTTATAAAAAACTGGTGGAAACTAAGATGGCCTCCAAGGTTTCCGGTTATACCTATACCCTCCACGATCCCGGTATCACCTACTTCGAATTGGAAGTTCCGAAAGAAAAAAGCATCGACAGCGCCAAAGGGGAACTGCTGAAAGCCGCAGACGGGATCATTTCAATGGATATCACGGAAGAGGATCTTACCCGCGCAAAGAACAGCCTTCTCAAGGACATTGAAAACTCCATGAACCAAACCACTGATTTTGCAATCGGCCTGACCGAATATATCGGTGCCGGCGACTGGCGGCTCTGGTTCCTGAACCGCGACAGGCTGGAAAAACTGACCGTGGAAGACCTGAAAGCCGCGGCCCGGAAATATTATAAGCCTTCGAACCGTACCTATGGGGTGTTTATCCCCGATACGGCGCCCGACAGGACCGTGGTGGGCGAAACGCTTGATATCGCCAA
>JBGATE010000199.1:0-4993 GCA_044229375.1 Chitinophagaceae bacterium | reverse complement strand
CGGCTGCTGCTGATCTTGACATCGTTGTTCAGATGATGCATTTCATACTGCCGGGCAAGGGTCTTGTAATCCTCGATCTTATATACTTCCACTTCAATGCTGGTATCTTTTTTCAGTTGCGTCATCTGCACTTTGTTCAGCTTTAGCAGGTCGGTCACCTTCCACCAGCCCTGCGGGATGATATAGGCCGCTGGTTTTTGAACAACGGTTTTTACCGCATAATAGTTAAAGATCCTGATCGTCTTATCAAAAGGTTTGTTCCTGTCGTAGTACAACCTGGGCAATCCCGAAACCTCACTGGCCTTCTGCCCCGATTCATATCCTTTATACAGAACTTCCTTGTACTTTGATCTGTCGAGCGACCAGCTGATGGGAAATTCCGGCAGCCTGGATACGGCAGATTTGGTAAGGTCCCGAAGCCTTTTTATCTCGTTGCTGTTCTTCCCGGTGAACTCAATAAAACTTTTCATTAACGCGTATGTGGATCGTACCCGCTGATCATAGGATTTCAGCATATGCGTTTCCGGCACAAAGGAGAACGTATGCCAGAGAGCGGCGTAACCACTGGCATAGCGGGGACTGTCCCAGTATTCCGGCCAGCCATTCTCCGGTTTATCGCCAAACGCATTCACATAGGGGATAAGGTCAAAACCCTTTTCTTTCATCGAAGCATACAGTGCCGGCTCAAATTCCTTTTCAAGGTAATCGCCCATCACACCGCCAAGCTTGTTGTGCTGCGTGGTCAGCAGGGTCATTACATGCTGGTAATCGGCCCCGTTGCTTACATGGTTGTCGACAAAAACATCCGGATCCAGCAATTGAAATATTTCGGTGAATGCACGGGCATCCTTTGAATCGCATTTGATAAAGTCACGGTTCAGATCAAGATTCTGCGAATTGCCGCGGAACCCGAATTCTTCCGGTCCGTTCTGGTCCACCCGGTAATTGGCACTGCGGTTCAGGCAACCCCCGATATTATAGACCGGGATGATCACCACCACCACATTATCGGGTATCCTGTATTTATTGGCTACCACATCCCGGGCAAAGAGCATGCTGGCATCAATCCCGTCGGGCTCGCCGGGGTGTATACCATTGTTGACCAGGATGATCCTTTTGTTCTGCTTGCGGATATTTTGAAAATTATGATCACCATTATTGGCCACCACCACGATATGCAGCGGGTAACCCGCATCGGTCATCCCCATGGTCAGCATCTTTACTTTTCCGGATCTTTCATCCAGCTTCTTCCACCAGTCGATGATCTCCGCATAGGGAGGCGATTGGGTGCCGTTCGAGCGTTCAAACCTTGTTGTTATTTCCTGGGAAAAAACAGTAAAGGAGAAGCTGATGCAGATGAACAGGAGGGATCTTTTCATGTTGGTGTTGTTGGTCGGCAAGACCCCGGATCAGGTCCAGGGTTTGGCGGGCAGGTAAAAATAAAAAAGGCATCCCGTATTGGAATGCCTTTCAGATAAATTATTAAGATCGTTTATTTCGCCGTTGCGTTCACTTTCTTTGTCAGCTTGCTCTTCAGGTTCGCGGCTTTATTCTTATGGATCACACCTTTTTTTGCCAGTTTGTCGATCATAGCGGCGACCAGGGGTAATTTCTCTCCCATTTCCTTGCCGTTGGAGGCCTTCAGGTCGCGGATGGCATTACGGGTGGTCTTGCCATAATATTTATTTCTTGCCTGGCGTTTAGCCGCCTGGCGGGCATCTTTCTTTGTTGCGCTGTGATTAGCCATTCTTGTAATTTTTTACCCCTTATTTAGGGACGGCAAAGGTAGGATGGAGAGGCTTAATCACCAAATTTTCAGTAGTTTAATTGGTTGTTCCCGGAGGCTTTCTTTTCCAGTGAATTAGGGGTGCCCAAAACGGGAAAACCTCAAATCAGGGCAACCTAACCTCCTCAAAATGAGACCCCATTTTCGGTTTTTTCAACGATATTTGTGAGCCCGAAACCTTGCTGTTTCGGATTGTATTCGTAGTTATAATTTCACGCCAGGTGCCATGAACAGGGTCATTGTCCGGAAAACCCTGCGGCCTTTGCGAACCCAGCGTGAATTCAAAAGGAAACGGCAGATCAATTTCAAACAATTCCCTTCATGAAGGATTTCTCCTATATCACCAATTCTTCCCCGGCTTTTATCGAGAACCTTTATCGAGAATTTCAGAAGGACCCCGGCAATGTGGACCCGGATCTGCGTAAATTCTTTGAAGGTTTTGATTTTGCCATGAGCAACCCCCCGGTGAACGGGAACGGAAAAACTCCGGGTACGGCAACTCCGGTTATTTCATCCGTGGATGTTGACTGGATGCGGGAATTACGGGCTTATCGCCTGATCCTTGGCTATCGCAACAAAGGTCACCTGCTGGCAAGGACCAATCCCATCCGCGAAAGAAAGGACAGGGGGGCGCATATTGATATCGCTTTTTATGGTTTTACTGAAACGGATCTCGAAAAAGATTTCCAGGCGGGTAACCTGGTCGGACTGGGTACCTGCACACTCCGGAAATTGCTGGAGCACCTGGAGAAATGTTATGCCGGCCATGCTGGTTTCGAGTTCAAGTATATCAGCGATCCTAAAAAAGTGGACTGGCTCACTTACGCGATCGAACAGGGCATGATGGAATCGCTGCCGTTGGTAAAGAAGAAAAGGATCCTGGAGAAACTGAACCAGGGGGTGATGTTCGAAAAATTCCTGCATACAAAATATGTGGGGCAAAAAAGATTTTCCCTGGAAGGCGGGGAAACTACCATCGCCGCGCTGGATGCCATCATCAGCACCGCGGCGGACAATGATGTGCAGGAAGTGGTGATCGGCATGGCCCACCGGGGCCGGCTGAATGTGCTGGCCAATATCATGGGCAAGACCTATGAGCAGATCTTCAGCGAATTTGAAGGAACTGCCAAAATGGACCAGACCATGGGAAGCGGTGATGTGAAATACCATATGGGTTACGGAAGTGAGGTGCAGACGCTGAACGATAAAACAGTTCACCTCAAACTGATGCCCAATCCTTCCCATCTCGAAGCGGTCAACCCCGTCGTGGTGGGATTCTCCCGGGCAAAGGCGGATATCATGTATCACAGCGATTTCGACAAAATTCTGCCCATCCTGATCCACGGGGATGCCTCCATCGCGGGACAGGGCATCGTGTACGAAGTGCTGCAGATGAGTTACCTGAAAGGTTATTATACCGGCGGCACCATCCATTTCGTCATCAATAACCAGATCGGTTTCACCACCGACTTCGATGATGCCAGGAGTTCCGATTACTGTACCTCGCTGGCAGCCGCGATACAGGCGCCCGTTTTTCATGTGAACGGTGATGACCCCGAGGCCGTGATCAAATGCGCGGAGATCGCCACCCGCTACCGGCAGGAATTCAATTCGGATGTTTTCATTGATATGGTTTGTTACCGCCGCCACGGGCATAACGAAGGCGATGACCCCAAATTCACACAACCACATTTATACGCGCTGATCGACAAGCATCCCAATCCCCGGGAAGTGTATATCAAATACCTGCTCGGGAACGGCGAACCCGACGCGCAGGAACTGGCCCGGGAAATGGAGAAAAAATTCTGGGCTGATCTCCAGGAAAGGCTCGATGAGGTAAAGCAAAACCCCTTGCCATATCATTACCAGCCTCCTGAACTGGCCTGGAAAAAACTGCGCAGGGCGGTAGCGGATGATTTTGATAGTTCACCGGTGACGGCTATCAGCAGCGAGAACTTCAAGAAAGTGTTTGATGCGTTAATGAAATGGCCTGCGGAATTCAAGCCTTTGAGAAAAGTGGAGAAGATCCTGCAGGATAAGATAAAATTATTCCAGACCGAACGTAAAGTGGACTGGGCAACCGGCGAACTGATGGCCTATGGCAGTTTATTGCTGGAAGGGAAAGACGTCAGGATGAGCGGGCAGGATGTTCGGCGGGGTACTTTCTCCCATCGTCATGCGGTGTTGCGTGATGAGAACACCGATAAACCCTATAACAGGCTTTCCCATATCCCCGGCGCGAGCGGGAAATTCAGGATCTATAATTCTTTATTAAGCGAATACGGGGTGCTTGGTTTTGAATACGGGTACGCCCTGGCCAATCCCAATGCACTCGTGATCTGGGAGGCCCAGTTTGGCGATTTTGCTAACGTGGCGCAGGGTATGATCGATCAGTTCATCGCGGCCGGTGAACAGAAATGGAACCGGATGAACGGTATTACCCTTTTACTTCCGCATGGCTATGAAGGACAGGGGCCGGAACACAGCAGTGCCCGGATGGAACGGTTTTTACAATTATGCGCGGAACAGAATATGGTGCTGACGAATATCACTACCTCGGCCAATTTCTTTCACGCGTTGCGCCGCCAGCTTGCCTGGCCCTTCCGCAAACCCCTGGTGAATCTTTCACCCAAGGCCAACCTGCGGCATCCGGGCAGTTATTCTTCCACGGATGAATTTACATCCGGGGGTTTCAGGGAACTGATCGATGATGCGGCGGCGGATCCTGCAAAAGTGAAAAAAGTATTGTTCTGCAGCGGCAAAGTGTATTTTGACCTGGTAGAACGCAAGGAAAAAGAAAAACGGGAAGACGTTGCCATCCTGCGGTTCGAGCAGATATACCCGTTACCCTATAAACAACTGGATGCGCTGCAAAAGAAATATGGCAATGCCACCTGGTTCTGGGTACAGGAAGAACCGCTGAATATGGGAGCGGCCTCTTTCCTGCAGATGAACCTGCGCTCACTCAATTTCGGTCTCATCGGCCGGCAGGCTTCCGCTTCCACGGCAACGGGCTATAATAAAGTGCACCTGCAGGAGCAGGCTGAAATAATTGAAACCGCATTTAGCATTTAAAACCGAAATTCGCTTTTATGATTGAAAGAAAAGTTCCGGCAGTAGGTGAATCCATCAGTGAAGTGACACTGCTGAAATGGAATAAGAAAGACGGGGAATACGTGGAGCGGGATGAAGTGATCGCCGAACTGG
>JBGATE010000198.1:0-4995 GCA_044229375.1 Chitinophagaceae bacterium | reverse complement strand
ATCCAGTTCGGCTTTGTACTTCCCGGCTTTTTCTTTCTGCTCCTGGTTATGATAAAATATGCCGCTGCGGTATTGGGTACCCACATCCGCGCCCTGGCGGTTCAGGGTGGTGGGATCATGCGTTTGCCAGAACACTTCCAGCAGTTCATCAAAACTGATTTTGGAAGGGTCATAAACGATCTGCAGGCATTCTGCGTGCCCGGTTTCGCCGGTACAGACCGCTTTATAGGTCGGGTTCTCCACCTGCCCGCCCGTATAGCCCGATACCGCGCTGATAACGCCGTCCAGTTGTTCGAACAGGGCCTCGGTGCACCAGAAGCAGCCATTGGCCAGTGTAGCGGTATCGGTTGAGCCCGGGATTCCGGTCTTTGCATTTTCAGTGTTCATCGTTTTTTTGATTGAGGTTGTTTGCTGATCGGATGAAGCGGATTGCTGTGCGCAGGAGAACAGGGCGGCAAGGCCGGCAACAGCAGAGGTTAACAATAGTTTCATTGAAATTTTATTCAGTTTTCTTTGTTTACGCAATTTACGTCAGTCCCGGCTGAATGGTTTCCCCGGTATATGAAAAAACGTATTCTTTCAGGAATCATTAACAACCGGGGAGGGGAAAGGTTTAAGTTATGTATTGCTTCCTGTAGCTAAATAAGATCACTCCTTTGTGCCTCCGTGTTTCAATTTCTATTTGTCAACGTATCCTTTTCAAACATAAAGACACGAAGTCGCGGAGAACAGGGTTGCTCACCTATTTAAACCAGGCAGCTCACGCGGCGCAAATGGTGGGAAATAAACCACATTATGGTATGTGATTTTCATCCCGGAATACGGTTAACTTTGCCGGCAACAGCAATTTGATTTCACCCGGCAGTATGAAACTTTTCCCCGAATCGGCACCCGTGCAACTGGAGTTCAATAAGATCAAGGAACTACTCACCAATTATTGCCAGACCGAATTCGCCCGCTGCAAAGCGCAGGAACTTCGCATCCATACCCGACTGGAATTTGTGGAGACCGAACTCCGGCAAAGTCATGATTACCGGCAACTGCTGGCCAATGGCATTTATTTCCCCAATGATCATATTCTGAACCTTTCCCGGGAATTAAAACTCTTATCCATCCAGGGTGCCGTCCTTTCCGCCGATGAATTGCAGCAGATCAGGAAACTCGCTGAAAGCCTGGAAAAGATCTTCCGCTGGTTCGACCCGGAAAGAAGGGAAGCCTATCCGGGGCTGGTAAAGGTCATTGCCCATACCCATTATGAAAAAGCCGTGGCCGCCCTGATCAACGAAGTGCTGGATGAAAACGGGCAGGTTAAGGACAATGCTTCTGATGAGCTGAAAGAGATCCGCATGAGTCTTTACCGCAAAAGAAACGAGTTGCGGAGGATGTTTGACCGGATCGTCGCGAAACTGAACAAGCAGGGTTACCTGGCCGAGATCGAGGAAAGTTTCCTGAACGGCAGGAGGGTACTGGCCGTTTTTGCCGAACAAAAAAGGACAGTCAAAGGGATCCTGCACGGGGAGAGCGACAGCCGTAAGACGGCATTTGTGGAACCGGAAGAGACCATTGACCTGAATAACACCATTTTTGAACTGGAAAACAGTGAGAAAAAGGAATTGTACCGTATCCTGCGTGAACTCACCGGCAAACTTTCCGTTTATGCATCGTTGCTCAACGACTGGCATGAAGTGACCGGAGAGTATGATTTTATCCGTGCCAAAGCAAAACTGGCCATTGAATTAAAGGCGGAATATCCTTCCGTCAATGCCAATGCGCGTATTCACCTGGTGAATGCCTATCACCCGCTTTTATATCTCTATAACCAGCGTTCAGGAAAATCAACCATCCCGGTTTCCATCCGGTTGGATTCAACGAACAGGATCCTGGTCATCAGCGGACCGAACGCCGGCGGGAAAACCGTAACGATGAAAACAGTCGGTCTTTTGCAACTGATGGTGCAAAGCGGATTGCTGGTTCCCGTTCATCCCTCCTCGGAATTCGGGATATTCAAACAACTGATGATCCATATCGGGGACACCCAGAGCATCGAATTTGAACTCAGTACCTACAGCAGTCACCTCCTTCATATGAAACAGTTCATGGAAGAGGCAAATGGCCGTACGCTGTTTTTTATTGACGAACTGGGCAGTGGCAGCGACCCGAACCTGGGCGGCGCATTTGCGGAAGTGATCCTGCAGGAACTGGCCAGGAAACATGCCATCGGCATTGTAACCACGCATTACCTCAACCTGAAAGTGCTGGCCGGCAAAACAGCCGGTATCATCAACGGGGCAATGGCCTTTGATGAGAAACATTTGCAGCCGCTTTACAAGCTCCTGGTAGGCAAACCCGGGAGTTCCTATACGTTTTCCATTGCGGAAAGGATCGGGTTGGATAAGGGACTTATCAACAGGGCCCGGCAACTGGTGGATGAGGACCAGTTCAGGCTGGATAAACTCCTGAACCGCACCGAACAGGATCTGCAGGAGATCGGGAAAAGGGAAAAAGAACTGCAGCAGTTGCTGAAAGAAAATGAAAAGCTGAAAAAGGAGATGCAGCAAACGCTCGACAAAGAAAAACACCGCCAGCAGTTGGAACTGCAGAAAGAACAAAACCGAATTGCGGAGGATCGCATCAGTTACCTGAAGGATATGGAACGGAAGCTGAAACAACTGGTGATGGACTGGAGGAAAGAAGAGAACAAACAGAAAGTGATCAAACAGATCGACGCGCTGCTGTCAAAAGGGAAGGAGCAGAAGGCGGTGAGTAAAATGCAGAAAAAGATCGATTCTAAATTCGCGGAAGTGGGAGGAGCCATAAAAGTGGGGGATAAGGTGAAAATGAGAAAGAATCACCAGGTGGGCCAGGTTACGGAGTTGCGGGGGAAGCGGGCCGTGGTAAAAATTGGATTACTGCCCATGCAGGTAGACCTGGAGGACCTGGTGGTCGTAAAGGAAAAAAAAGTGGATGAAAATTAAGAAGCGAAGCCTTACGGGGCTTCGCTGGTATTTAATGAGCGTGTAAGTCAGCTTGAAATATAACTCTGCAACTGGTTGATGGTCTCTTTCTGCGAAAGGATCGTTTCTTTCACCACATCACTCATGGAGATGATGCCTGCCAGATGGTTATTGTCAAATACCGGCATGTAACGGATGTTAAGTTTCGTCATCAGTTCCATGCAGTGTTCAATACTGTCGGAAGGTTTTACGGAAGGAAGGTCCGTGGACATGATCTCGGACACTTTGGTAACGGTTGAGCTCTTGCCTTTAAGCACCACTTTACGGGAATAATCCCTTTCCGTTACGATGCCCAGGTAGTTATTATCCTGCATTACCATGACCGAGCCTATATTCACTTCGGCCATGATGCGGAGAGCCTCATTCACCGTGGTGCCCGGGGAAACGCTGACCGGGGCTAATTTCTTTCTTGCTAAAACAGAGGCTACCGTATTCATTGAAAATTTTTACATACGTAAAGTACAAAACAATCAAAATTGTACCAAAACTATTTTGCCTGATCCTGCTCCTGCAGCCATTTGCCGGCCACGAGTGAACTGATCATCATCAGCACTACGGAGATCGCGAAAAGCGTGGTGCCGTGTTCCAGTTTGGAAACGATGATTTGCGAGTCAAATTTCATGTTAAGGATCAGCACCGCCACCACAAATACATCCAGCATGGCCCATTTATTGATGACCTCCAGGGCCGTATTAAGGTAGCGGTGACGCGGCAGCCGGCGGCCGGATAATGTGAGAAAGAGGAAGATATACTTGCATACCGGGAACAGGATCGTGAAGAAGAGCAGGAGAAAGCCGATAAATGCTTCCCCTTTGTCAAAAAAGAACCGGAAAGAGGAGTAGAGATAGATGTATTCCCTTTTCAGCACCAGCGGACCGATACCATAACCTGTTTGGAGCAGCGGAAACAGGAATCCCATGATGAAAAAAAGGAGGGAGGAGAGCAGCAGGATCAAGGCGGTCCATTTCCTGTCATTATTCCGGTTCATTGAGTCAAGTTATAAAACCCCCGGGACAATATGCATGCATTTTTTTACCTTGTAGCGGTTAACTCCTCATGGAACAGAAACCCGCCACGATCAAGGAAATTGCCGCGAAGCTGAACGTTTCCGTGTCAACCGTTTCAAGAGCATTGCATAATCATCCGAGTATCGGGCTGCGTACCCGGATGCAGGTACAGCAACTGGCGGCGGAACTGAATTATGAACCCAACCAGGCTGCGATCTCCTTCAAGAAAGGGAAGTCCATGACACTGGGTCTTATCCTGCCCGACCTCGGGGAGGAATTCTTCTCCATCGCTATTAACGGCATTGAAGATGTGGCCACCCGGAATAATTATACCGTACTGATCGGGCAGTCGCATGACGATGTAAAAAGGGAGGAGCAGATCGCCGAGGCCATGCGGCGGCAACGGGTGGACGGTATGATCGTATCCCTTGCCAAAACCACCAAAAACTACGCGCATTTCGAACAACTGGAAAAATACAATATCCCTGTAGTTTTTTTTGACCGGGTGCCGGACTGGCCCGGGGCCTATACGGTTTCCTGCAACCTCGAAAACAGTTCCGTGGAACTGATCGACTGGCTGATCAGCAAAGGACATAAACGGATCGGTTTCATCAAGGGTCCTGATAACCTGGTGCATTCGGTTCAGCGGCTGAATGGCTATTATTCCGGGCTTAAAAAACATAAACTGAAAAGGGACAATGCGCTTGTGGTAACAACCGATCTGACAAAAACAAAGACGCAGCACGCCATGCATAAACTGCTGGCGCTGCGGGACAGACCTACCGCGGTGATCGCCTTCAACGATTACGTGGCGCTGGAAGCAATGAAATATTGCCGGTCAGAAAAAATAAAGATCAACAGGGAGATCGCGTTTGTCAGTTATGCCAATCTTCCCATCACTTCCTATCTCGATGAACCTCCCATCGCATCGGTAGAACAATATCCTTACCAGCAGGCGGAAAAAGCCGCGGAGA
>JBGATE010000197.1:0-5001 GCA_044229375.1 Chitinophagaceae bacterium | reverse complement strand
CATTCGTTCATTTTATACAGATTAGGATCCAGGAGATCGCCGTCAACCGTTTCGCATACCTGCTGTTCCCGGCACTTGGGTTAGTCCTCGTCACTTTTATCATACGGCATTTTTTTAACATGAAAATTGAGCGTGGCATTGCGATGGTATTAAAGGCCATCGCGCGCAGATCCTCCTTTATCCCGCTCAGCCATACCTATTCACATATTGTCACCAGTTCCATAACCGTGGGTTTGGGAGGTTCTGCGGGTCTTGAAGCGCCCATCGTGGCGACCGGGTCGGCAGTAGGTTCCAACATTTCAAGGATCAGTGACCTCAATTACCAGGAACGGACCCTGCTGATATCCTGCGGGGCGGCCGCCGGGATCGCTGCAGTTTTTAATGCCCCCGTGGCCGGTGTTATATTTGCCGTGGAGGTCCTGCTTACGGAAACGGTGCTGAGTTATTTTATTCCGTTGATCCTGTCCTCCGTAGTAGGTGTGTTATGTTCCAAGATCACCCTTGGCGAATCCTCTCTTTTTAATTTTGTGCTGCAGGAGTCCTTTGATTACCGGAATGTTCCCTTTTACCTGGCACTTGGGTTAATCGCAGGTTTTACATCGCTCTACTACGCCAGGGTGTACAAAATCACTGAGAAAAAATTGCAGGGTTCAAGGATGAATCATTATTGGCGGGCCTTATCCGGCGGGATCCTGCTGGCGATCATCTATTTTGTATTCCCGCCCTTGTTTGGCGAGGGATATGACCATGTAAAAACGGTGGCCAGCGCCACACTGGATACCTTTTCCGACAATACCAGCCTGTTCGGCTATTTTACTGACAACTGGGGATTGATCACATTCACGGGACTGATCGTGCTCATGAAACCGGTGGCTGCCGGGATCACGATCGGTAGCGGGGGGAACGGCGGTAATTTTGCACCCTCCCTTTTTACAGGATCCTATCTCGGGTTCTTTTTTTCAAGCCTGGTGAATCACTTCCCCTGGATCAAAATTCCGGTGAGCAATTTCAGCCTGGTGGGCATGGCGGGAATCCTGAGCGGAGTTATGTATGCCCCGCTGACCGCGATATTCCTGATCGCTGAAATAACGAACGGGTATGAATTATTTATCCCCTTAATGATCGTATCATCCATATCCTTTTTCATTGTTAAATCCTATGAACCGTATTCAATGGATACCAAAAAACTGGCCATGGAAGGACAGATATTCACCCATAAAAAGGAGAGGAATATCCTGACCAGCATTTCTCTTTCCGACCTGCTCCATGAACCCTATGAAAAAATTGGCATCAATAAGCATTTAACGGACCTGGTTGACATCATCAAAAAAAGCGAAAAGAACATTTTTGCCGTTGTGGACAACCAGGAAAGGTTTGCGGGTGTTATTGAACTGAATGATATCAAGCAGAGGTTGTTCAGTCCTGAACATTTTGCAACTACTTCTATAAAGTCACTGGTGAAGAAACCACCGGCCATCCTTCAGTATGACCAGGACATGCATTCGGTAATGGAGCAATTCGATATTACGCAAAGCTGGTACCTGCCTGTACTTGATAAAGAGAAAAAATTTATCAGCTTTATTTCCAAAACAAAACTTTTCAATAAATACAGGGAAATACTGCGTTCACAGGAAGACCTGTATGAATAAGGGGTGCTGAACAATGTTCCCGGTTTTTAACCCGGGTTTGGCAGCACCCCTTAACCTTTTAGTCATCCTCGACTTCCTTCTTTAACGCTTTCTTAATCGCTTTGAGACTGTCTTCGGAACTTTTCTGCATATCCGTGGCAGGTTTTTCCTGTTCCTTTTTATTTCCACCTTCTTCTTCTTCTTCATTCTCTTTTTCCCCGGCGCCGGCAGCTCCGTTCCGGATCTCACTGTGCCGGATCAGCCCGCCTAAATGGGCCGTTTGCGCCATGGTTCCGAAAGATGCAATCGCCAGGAGGAAGCAGGCGATAAAAATGAATTTGCCGAAGGCAGCATTCTTCCGGAGAAATATCCCGGCCAACGCCACCACCCCGGAAATGGCAATCACGATCATCGCGATCTTCGCCATATCCTCATGCTTTTCGATCATATTTTCCGTTACGCCGGGCAGGTTTTCAACCAATTCTTCCGTGCCCTCCCCGGTAAGAAACACCGGGATGGTAAACAGGGCCGCTGCAACCAGGAGGAAAAGGGACAGGGTTTTGAATGTTTCGTTCTTCCGGATCATTCCGAGTATCAGTATCCCGCCGCCGATAACGGACAGGAACAGGGGCGCATGATTCAGCGCCAGGTGAATTTGAGCTGCGTTCATATAAAATATATTTTGTGTTGGAAAAATAACGCTGCGGTACCTTCCACAACTGTTCATAACTCATGATAATCTATACGAACCGGGGAGGATGAAAGATCCCGTCAACAAAGCGGGACAGGGACCCTTGCTGAAAATATAAGTTATATACCGTCTGCTGCGGGAAGCAAGGAACGGTTACCCCTACTAAAGGAGAGGGCCAGGTTTGATCCAGGTGGTTGATACCTGACATCGATTTGAAAGGAAGTTCCCGGTCATCCTCATCGTCCTGGTCATCCGGGTGTGTCCCGGTATAATGCAATTGCAGGAAATCGCCGATATCCATGGATGCGTCTTCCCGGGAGTGCAGGCGGTAGTGGCTCACCAGCATGGGTATACGCAATAGCTGGTGCAACTCCGTCGAGGAGAACATAAAAAGTGAGGCGACAATTCCAATTATGATTTGCCGGGGGATCATACTGCTGCAAGGGTAAGGAAATCCCTGCAAAACAGGCATGACCCGAATCAGCGGGAGCTCAACTATTCGTTAAATTTTTCTGAATTTGAATTTCTGGCCCCCGATAGAGGCTTCATACATAAGCCCGCCCTTTGCCTGGGTGAAGATCATCACACCGTTTTTGTATTTAGCGTTGGCCGATGCACCCGCGGTGACCGCCACAGCGGATGCCTGGGCGGAAAGTTCCAGCCTGTTTTCCTTAAAATGGTCAAGGTCGGCTTTTGACTCAAAGAAGATCACTTCCCGGTAGGCCTGTCCGCCCCACTGGAAACCGATTGTAACCTGGGTCATTTTCGCCATTCCTGCCAACGTACCATTTTCAAAGACGGCTCCATTACCGGCGGCACCCCCGATCCCCATGCCTCCTTTACCAACATTGGGCAGGATGACATAGCCATATGAATTACTGAAAAGATTCCGAAGCAGGCCATCTGCTTTGATAAATTCTTCTTTGGCCGCTTTGGCGTCATTCACGATCTTCTGGTCCTTGCTGCTAAGTTGGGCAAACCCTGTAAATGAACAGGTAAAGGCCAGCGCAAGAAAACTTATATAACGGAGAAGCAAAGGATTTCCGGATCTCATTTCATTAAATTTTGCCCTAAGTTACACGATCAGACAGGGCGATAATCATAAAATTTGTTAATCATCCGGACAAGTGCATATTTGCCGGGTATTTGTGTAAACAGAATGAAAAAGAATCCCGCTTTCTTATACAAAGCACAGCAGGTGGCGATCATTACGGTGATCTGGATCATTGCCGGCGTGCTGCTGGAGCTTAACAACGCGGTAAACTATGACCCGGTTACGCACCGCTACTTCACTTTTTTTCGGACGGACCGCCTTCGAACATTTACTGATCACGGCCATCGGCCCGCTCTTCGGCGACATTCTGGGAGGATCTTTCATCGTATTTTACCAGCGGGAAAAATTAAAAGGCAGTACTTACCTGAACAAACTGCTGATCCATTCCGGACTTTATATTCTTTTTGTCAGTATAAGTATCCTGGGAACCGGGCTGATCGGGGCGCTTTTCAATCCCTCCGCCCAGGGTTTTCTGCAATCATTTTACGAAGATATTACCAGCCTGCGGGTGCTCCGTTTGCTGATCAACTGGTATTTTATCGTCATTCTTACGATCTTCCTGCTGGATGTAAGTGAAAAATACGGATCCGGCACATTAAAGAAATTACTGCTCGGCAAATACCATTCCCCGGGTAAGGAAGAGCGGATCTTTATGTTCCTTGACCTGAAATCGTCGACCACCATTGCGGAGAAGATCGGTGATGAGCGCTACTTCAGCATGCTGCGCTATTTTTACCAGCTGGCCAATGAGGTCATCATTAACAACCACGGCGAAATATACCAGTATGTGGGAGACGAGATCGTGATCTCCTGGGATAAAAAAGCGGGGCTCAGCAAGGCCCGGTGCCTGAATTGTTTTTACGCAACCCGGGATGCGGTAATGGAGAAAGAAGCCTTTTTTACCGGGCAATTCGGGGTAGTGCCGGCCTTCAAGGCTGCCATCCATACCGGGATCGTGGCTACGGGTGAGATCGGTACGGTAAAGAAAGACATTGTATATTCAGGTGATGTACTGAACACAACGGCAAGGATCGTTGCCTTATGCAACCAGTACCAGGAAACATTACTCATTTCAGGGACACTCTACGAGGAACTGAAAGATGCAGCATCGTACAGGTTTACCTACATCGACAGCCCCTTGCTAAGAGGGAAAAGAGATCCCTTTGCTATTTACGCCGTAAAGAAGTTATCAATAAAAAAGGAGGCGTAATTCTTTTTCAGCCAACTACTTCGTTAGAGTCGTATAGCCTTTTTCTTTCCCGGGACTGATATTTTTTTACTGTGTTGAAAATTAATGACTACCTTACCTTAATTGCAAATTCACTTAAATTAATTTTTTATGCGAACCACCATTCATTCAATTGTTTTTGCCGGGCTTTCGGCCATTCTGCTTTCCGCCTGTTCCACCGCATCGAAAGAAGTTAAACCGCTCGACCTGGAAAAAGTTAAACCGGAGATCCAGGCGCTGGAAGACGCATTTGCAGCCGCTGAAAAAGCCAAGGATGCAGACAAAGTAGCGGCTTATTACAGCGATGACGCTGTCAGTTACAGCCGTAATTCAATGCCAACATCCGGCAGAGCGGCCATCCGTGACAGTATAGCCGCCAGGCTTTCAAGGGATACATCGG
>JBGATE010000196.1:0-5035 GCA_044229375.1 Chitinophagaceae bacterium | reverse complement strand
ATCACGATAGCATAATCGCATCCATCAAATTGTTCAAGAGGTCACGATCTTTTTCGTGACCTTTTTTTTGCTCCGGGAGTCCGCATGTTTCGCAGTTTCACGCTATGACCTTTGACTGTTCCATACCAGAAATAAACTTCCCCCTTTCCTTCCAATCCTTATTTTTGGATAAAGTCCGGTTATGATCTCCTATAATCCCAGGGATTGGTTCACCTTCATATTCCGTTTTCACAAGGCCGACACGTTCCGGCAGTTGCTTCCGATGATATTCGGGATCTGTATCTATTCCGGCCTCATAGCCTGGCTGGAACTGGAATACTGGAAGCTTTCCGATACCAATTATGTCAGGAATATTCCGGTTATGCATACCATGCTGGGTTTTGCCATCTCGATGCTGCTGGTCTTCCGGACCAATACCGCCTACGACCGCTGGTGGGAAGGCCGTAAATTGTGGGGCGGCCTGGTAAACAGCAGCCGGAACCTCGCCATGAAAATGGATGTCATCCTGGATAAAGAGGACAAAGCAGGAAGGAGTTTCTTCCGGAAGATGATACCTGCATTTGCGTGCTCCCTTCATAACCACCTGCACAAAGAAAGGACACGACTGGAACTTTTCGCTGAAGAAGAACACAAACACCTCTTACAGCATATCGACCACGAAAAGCATGTACCCAATCAGCTGGCACTGATCATCTACCGCCGGGTGCAGCAGCTTTATACCGATAAAAAGATCAACGGAGAACAATTGCTGTTCCTCAATGCCGAACTGCAGTCTTTTACCGACATCTGTGGCGCCTGTGAAAGGATCAAGAATACTCCCATTCCCTTTTCCTACAGCGTATTCATTAAAAAATTCATTTTCTTCTATATCATGACCCTTCCCTTTGGTTATGTTTTCCAACTCGGTTATTATATCATTCCCGTAGTGGCCTTTGTGTTTTATGTGCTGGCCAGCCTGGAACTGATCGCCGAAGAGATCGAGGATCCTTTCAGCGGCGACTCCAACGATGTTCCCACGGAATTGTTATCGCAGAATATCAATAAACAAATCGCAGAAATAATTTAGAAAACCGATTCAGGACTTTTTATTAATTTAAACGCCGGGCCGGAATTACAAATTAACCCTCTATGAAAAGAAAACTCATTTCAGCACTGCTTCTCATTCCAGTTATACTGTTGATTGCAGGTTGTACAAAAGAAGGAGGCGATCCCGGTTCGGGCACGGTTATTACCGGAAACCTTGACTGCAATACCGTATCGAACAAATTATTTGCCGCCGATGTGAACCCGATCATCCAGTCAACCTGTAACCGGTCCGGTTGTCACGCAGCCGGCAGTACCAATGGCCCCGGCGCGCTGACCACTTATACAGAGATCTATAATGCCCGCGTTCAGATAAGATCCGTAATGTCGCTGGGAACCATGCCCCCGGGAGGCGCACTCAGCTATGCCCAGAGAAGTTATATCATTTGCTGGATCGATAGTGGTGCGCCGAATAATTGAGGCGATCCCCTATCCATCCCTACGGGCCGGGGTGAACCACCTGGAAAAGTCCTGTTGTGCAATGAATAATTACCGATTCCGGACCTGGCAGGCAACTTTAAAAAAAATCTCCCGTTTCATACTAGCAGGATACCAGCACCCTTAAAATTAACGTATGAAAAAAACGCCCTGGCTTTTCGCTATTATCACCCTTCCCCTTATTGTGATCACAGGCTGCAGTAAAGAGAATAACGGAGGCGGAGGCGGAACCACCGTCAATTGCAGTTTGGTAACGAACAAAGCCTTTGCCGCCGATGTAAACCCTGTCATACAGACCGTTTGCGCCGCGGCCGGTTGTCATGCCAATGGCAGCTCCAATGGTCCGGGTGCACTGACCAATTACGCACAGGTATTCAGTGCCCGCGCCCAGATCCGGTCGGCCGTTTCTTCCGGATTGATGCCGCAGGGCAGTACGCTCAGCTCTTCACAAAAAAACTCCATTCTATGCTGGATCGACAGCGGGGCGCCGAATAACTAGTTTTTCCCGAATGACGAAAGGTTACTTCAGTTCCTCTCTTTCTCAATATATTTATAGCCAAAACCGGCTAATATGAGAAAAGGATTCCTTGTCATTTTATCCCTTATTTGTTTTATTCCCGCATTTTCCCAGCAACCGGTCAGCCTGACCGTTGAAAAAATAATGCGGGATCCCAAATGGATCGGCAGCTCCCCTTCCGGCATTTCATGGAGTAATGACGGTAACAACCTGTTCTTTAACTGGAATCCCGATAATGCCCCCGCGGATTCCCTGTACCTGATCAATCCTTCCAACAAAGTTCCCGTAAAGGCTACGGTTGAACAAAAAACAGCATTGAATGTGCAGGGAACGAATAACTACAACCAGTCCAGGACAGCATATGTAGTAGCCAGGAACGGTGATATATATTATACTGAGCTGAAGACCGGGAAAACCAGGCGCATCACACAAACAACCGATGCAGAAACCAACCCCCAGTTTTCTTTCAGTGAAACAAAGATCGTTTATAACCGCAACCAGAATCTTTATGCCTGGGATATCGCCGATGGGGGAACCATGCAACTCACCAACATAAGAGCCGCGGAAGCTGCGCCAGGGAGTGGCGGACCTCGTACCACAACCATTTCCGGAAACAACCCGCAGGAAACCTGGCTGCAAAATGACCAGTTACGTTATTTCCAGGTTCTCAGGGAGAGAAAAGAAAAAAGAGAAGCAACCGCGGCTTACAACAAAAGGCTCCCAAAGGAAAAGGAGCTCCGTACCATTAACCTGGATGACCGTACACTCCAGGGACTCACTATCAGCCCCGATGGAAGGTTCATTAGTTACCGGCTTTTTAAAGCAGCTCCCGCTTCGGGTGCAAAAACCACGATCGTTCCGAGTTTTGTAACAGAATCCGGTTTTACCACAGATATTCCTTCCCGATCAAAAGTGGGGGCAGTGCAAGGCAGTTCTGAGTCCTTTATCTACGACAGGGTCAGGGACAGCGTATTTTCCATCCGGACGGATTCCATTCCCGGCATACAGGACCTGCCCGATTACGTAAAAGATTACCCGAAACAACTGGATGAAAAAAAGAAGAAACCAGCCAATCGCCCTGTTACGATCCTTTCGCTCAACTGGTCACCAAAGGGAACTCATGCGGTGGTCGATATCCGCTCACAGGATAACAAGGACCGCTGGCTGATGTTGCTGGACACATCCAGCGGCAAATGGAAATTACTGGACAGGCAAAGAGATGAGGCATGGATCGGCGGTCCGGGTACGGGTGGTTTTGGAGGCGGTAATACCGGGTGGATCGATGATCAGACATTTTGGTTTCGTTCCGAAGCAACCGGTTATTCCCATCTTTATTCCATTAATGTAACCAGGGGTGAAAAAAAGGCGCTTACATCCGGCACCTATGAAGTACAACAGGCATTGCTCTCCCATGACAAAAAATATTTCTATATCAGCACCAATGAAGTGCATCCCGGTGAGCAGCATTATTACCGGCTTGGGATCGCCGACGGTAGAAAGGAAAAGCTGACCACGATGACAGGGGCTAACCAGGTAACCCTTTCTCCGGATGAGAAATGGATGGCCATACTCCATTCCTATTCCAATAAACCCTGGGAGCTATACCTGCAGGAAAATTGGCCGGCCGGTAAAAAAACAAGTGTCATTCAGCCGGTGCAAATAACCAGCAAAGCGCAAAGTGACGAGTTCAAAACGTACAACTGGAAGGATCCTGAAGTGATAACCTTTAAAGCGGGCGATGGAGCAACCGTATATGCCCGGGTATATAAACCGGCGAACCCTCACCCCGGTAAACCGGCCGTTTTATTTGTTCACGGAGCCGGTTACCTGCAGAATGCCCATAAATGGTGGAGCAGTTATTTCCGGGAATATATGTTCAATAATATGCTGGCCGATAACGGATACTATGTTATGGATATCGATTACCGCGGCAGCGCCGGGTACGGCCGCGACTGGCGGACGGGTATCTATCGTCATATGGGTGGAAAAGACCTCAGCGATCATGTGGATGCAGTGAAATACCTGGTGACCCAGTTCGGTGTCAACCCGAAAAAAGTGGGTCTTTATGGCGGTTCCTACGGAGGATTCATTACACTGATGGGGTTGTTCACCGAGCCGGATGTATTTGCGGCGGGCGCCGCACTCCGCCCCGTTACCGACTGGGCCAATTATAACCATGGTTACACCGCCAACATTCTGAATGAGCCATTCAACGACAGTATCGCCTACCGGAAAAGCTCACCCTATTATTTTGCGGAAGGTTTGAAAGGTCATTTGCTGATCTGCCACGGTATGGTGGACGTGAATGTGCATTACCAGGATGCCGTCAAACTTACCCAGCGACTGATTGAACTTGGCAAGGACAACTGGGAACTGGCCAGCTACCCGATGGAAGACCACGGTTTCGTTGAACCCAGTAGCTGGACGGATGAGTATAAGAGGATCTTTAAGTTGTTTGAGACGGTGTTGAAGAAGTGAATGGCTTGACCGCCGAAGCTTTTGCGTAGGCGGGTGAATGGTGAATGGGTTGTCGAATGAGTTTCGCGTACTTTCATTCACAAAGGTTTACCCCACAACGAGCAGGAACCGCCCATTGTCTTTTGCCCGTTCACCACTGCCCCTTCAGCATTGCCTATTGCCAAGTTCCCTATATTTGTAAATTAACAAACGGTTATGGCCAAACAAGTTGAAGATTTTGACGCCAACCTGGCCGGTGAAGAAGGCAAGACAGAAGAAACGAAGTCCAGTTGGTTCAAACGCATCAAAAAAGGTATCAGCACCAAGACCTCTGAAAAGAAGGAAACACCGGAAGGGCTTTGGGTTAAATGCCCCGACTGCAATTTCATTTGCACCGTCACCGAGCTGAGGGAAAACCTCTTTGTTTGCCCTAAATGCAGTTTTCACCACCGGATCGGCAGCGCTGATTACTATGAAATAATGTTCGACAACAACGAATTCACCGAACTATTCAAGAATATCCGCAGTAAAGACTTCCTC
>JBGATE010000195.1:0-5066 GCA_044229375.1 Chitinophagaceae bacterium | reverse complement strand
ACCCGAGGAAGTGGTGGTCACTTCCGGCTGCCTGGAAGCGGTGACCATGTGCCTGCGGGCCGTTACCCGACCCGGTGATACGGTGGCGATCGAGTCGCCGAATTATTTCGGCATTTACCAGGCGATCGAAAGCCTGGGACTGAAAGTGGTGGAGATATCCTCCTCTCCTGTTGAAGGTCTTGACCTGGATTGTTTGAAAAAAGTATTGAAAAACGTACCGGTGAAGGCATTGCTCGTGACACCGAATTTCAACAACCCTTTGGGCGGTTGTATGCCGGATGAGAATAAGCGGCAACTGGTGGAACTCCTCAGCAAAAAAAATATCCCGCTGATCGAGGATGATATCTATGGTGAACTTTATTTTGGCAGGAACCGCCCCCGTACCTGCAAATACTATGATACAAAGGGACTGGTGATGCATTGTTCCTCCTTGTCAAAATCCCTGGCGCCGGGTTACCGCATCGGCTGGGTGATCCCCGGAAAATTCCTGGAGGAAGTGAAACTGATCAAACGGATGAACAATATCAGTTCTCCCACCCTTACCCAGGCCGCCATCGCGCATTTCCTGCAGAACGGCCGCTATGAATATCATTTAAAGAACCTGCGCAAATCGCTATACACGCAATGTCTCCGGTATATGCAGTCCATCATCGAGCATTTCCCGGAAGACACCAGGGTCTCCCGCCCGCAGGGAGGATTTGTGCTCTGGGTGCAGCTCAATAAAAATGTGAACGCCTTTAAACTCCGCACCGAAGCGATGAAGCATAATATCTCCGTCGTGCCGGGCCGCATCTTTTCGGCGGGTTGCAACTACAATCATTTCATCCGTATCAGTTTCGGCAAACCCTGGAGCGAGGATATGGATTGGGGGATGATGATGCTGGGGAAAATCAGTCGGCAGTAGGCAGTCGGCAGCCTGTTTCTGATGGTGTTAGTTTTCTTATAGATAGTTAAATCTTCAATGCGAAAAGTTCTATGAGAAATGTTCAATGCTCAATTTTCAATGTTCAATGCTCAAGGGCGAGTTCTCCGTATCAACAGTCAACGGCCCTGGATCTTTAGTTCTTTGACTGCCGACTCCCACCTACGCAAATGCTTCGGCGGGCAAGGCCGACTGTGGACTGCAGACTGCAGACTGCAAGACTAATTCTTCTTTCGGTAATAAAAATACAACGGAATGCCGATCGCAGTGATAACGATTCCCAGCAACGAGTTCACCACCGGCTGGCGGTGGTTAAGATAATTGGTGATATCGTTGTACACGGTGATCGCCAGGAAGACGGCGGCGAAGAGAATAAAGAGCAGGGTGACGAAGGGATGTAACCAGATCTTGTAGGGACGTTCCGCCTGCGGCATTTTTTTGCGCAGCAGGAATATGCCGATGGCGCCCAACCCATACACCAACCAGCTCATGAAGACCATCATGTCGGCCAGCATATCAAAGGAACCGGAGATGACCATCAGCGAGATCCAGGCGGTATGCAGCCAGAGGGCATTGCCCGGGGTTTGGTAGCGAGGGTGTTCTTTCCCGGTCCAGGGCAGGAACACTTTATCCTTTCCCATGGCATAGGTGATCCTCGCAGTGGCCATCACATTTCCGTTGATGGCCCCGAGCGTACAGATCACGATCAGCGCGGCGATGATCGCTTCGCTGGTAGAGCCCAGGGCAACGGCGATCGCATCGGAGGCCACGAGCGAAGAGGCGGCGATCTTTTCCACCGGCAATACATAGAGATAGGCCTGGTTGACCAGCACATACACGATGATACAGGCGATGACGCCCGTGAATAAACTTCTCGGAATATTCCGCTGCGGTTGTTTGATCTCCCCCGCTACAAACGTGATATTGATCCAGCCATCGTAGGCAAAGAAGGCGCCGGTTAGCGCCGCGATGATGCCGCTGAACAATGCCGCGCCCTGTTTGGCGTTTTCAGCGTGATAAAAATTCTCAACGGAACCTTTCCCGAAAAAGAAGATCCCGATGACCAATGCCGCGATCACGGCAATTTTGATCACCGTTGAAATAAGCTGGAAAGATCCTCCTGCCTTTACACTGCGGTAATTCAGCCAGGTGAGCCCGGTCACCAGCGCGATGGCCAGTGATTTTACCCCGAAATTCTTTAAGGGATACAGGTCTCCCACAAAGGGCAGGTGCCATACCACCGAAAGTTCCGTAGCCGGGTCAAACCGCGGCAGGTGAAGAAAATAATCCGCGTACTGGGCGCAAACGAACGCGATCGCGGCCACCGCGGAAGTATTGATGACGGAAAATGCGGACCAGCCGTAGAGGAAGGCCACGAAGTCGCCGAACATTTTCCGGAAATACACATAGATGCCGCCGGTCTCGGGGAACATGGCGCCCAGTTCGGCATACACAAGCGCCCCGAATAGCGAGAAGATCCCGGCGATCACCCAAACCAGGGTAAGCCATACCGGCGAACCAAGCTGCCCCGCCATACTGGCCGGTTTCATAAAAACACCGGAGCCGATGACGCTCCCGATGATGATGGCGGTTGCGGACCAGAAACCGATTTTTTTGGCGAGGGAGGTAGTGGCAGTCATTGGGATAGGAAGATAAGCATTGCCGGCCGATCCCCGTTCAGGGCCTGAAACACTGATCCCGCATCAAATGCGGGATCTAAAATCTTTACTTCCTGGTTTCAACCCGAATCCCGTGCTTCTGCGGGATACCTCCCGGCCGGATACTAATTTTTCCCGGAAGGATTAACAGGTACGGTAGGCATGGATTTTCAGGAACGATGGCATGAGTGGTCGCTTGCATCACTAAGTTAATATGCAGCTTTATCAAAATCAATATGGTCCTTAAAAATATTTCCCGGGGTTAGTAGATATACGAACATCCGGGGCAACCAGGCAGGCGGAACAGTCGTTTGATAGTTATTAATGTTCTACCTTTAATACAAACCCCGGCATAGTGCGAAAACAAGCGTGTCCCTATATTTCAAACCGTTCCGGTTTCTTTTCAAAGACCCTCCTGTTCCTGTTTATATCCCGTTTTCTTGTAACCGGTCTGGCCGCACAGGATTGCCCGCCCAATATCGATTTTGAGAGAGGTACATTCGACGGGTGGACCTGTTATACGGGTAATGTTGCGGCCTACAATAACGCCAATGTGATCTATCTTTCTCCTTCATCGCCCCTGCCCGACCAGCACCGTCTTTTTTCAGCGGCTGCCAATGGGGGCGACCGGGATTTTTACGGCAATTTTCCCGTTATCTGTCCCAATGGCAGCGGTTACTCCATGAAGCTGGGCAATACCAGCGGGGGGGCACAGGCTGAAGGGATCTCCTATTCCTTTACGATCCCTGCCGGGAGGAGCAATTATTCCCTGATCTATCATTACGCGGTGGTGTTCCAGGATCCCTTTCACCTGGATTTCCAGCAGCCGCGACTGGTGCTCGAAGTGTGGAACGGAACCGACGGGGAACTGATCGACTGTTCTTCTTTTACTTTTTTTCCCAACGGTTCGCCGCTACCGGGGTTTTTCCGTTCGGGACAATCAGACTCCACCGATGTATGGTGCAAAGACTGGTCGGCCGTGACCATCAATCTCAACGGAATGGCGGGTAAGGAGATCGTGCTCTTTTTCAAAACGGCCGATTGCACCTTCCGCCGGCATTTCGGCTATGCCTATATTGACGTGAACACCGAATGCAGCAGCGAATTCACCGGCGCCACGTATTGCCCCGATGATACCGCCGTGCTTGTAACGGCGCCCTATGGTTACCAGGGTTACCGCTGGTTTGATGAAAATTTCACCCAGGTATTGGGCAACCAGCAAATTTTGCGGCTGGAGCCCCCACCCCCTTCCGGCACAAGGGTGGCGGTGGAACTGATCCCCTATAATGGTTACGGCTGCCAGGATACGCTCTATGCCAACCTGGTGGATACGCTTACGCTTACCGCCAACGCGGGAGCCGATGTTACTTCCTGCAACCTGAACCCGATGCTCATTGGCGAGAACAGTAAACAGGGGCGAACCTATAGCTGGAGCCCGGCCACCGGGTTATCGAATCCCGCTATCGCGAACCCGCGGGCAAGCCCCGCGATAACCACGGAATATGAACTTACGGTGAGAAGCCCCGGGGGTGGCTGCGTGAACAGGGACAGGGTACTGGTGAAAGCCTCCGTGATCGACAGTTCCCTGCAACTGACCGGTAAAACATTTTATTGTATCACATCGGGCGAGACCACTTTTTTGGAGGTGCAGCCGGAAGACAGCGTGCAGTGGTACCTGAACAATTCGGCGATCTTCGGCGCCAACCAGCCGCGATACCAGGTGGGACAAAGCGGTGTGTACTATGCGCGCATGTTCAGCAATGAAGGATGCTCGCTGAGCACAAGACAGGAAAAGATCACGATCGAGATTCCGCGGCCGGGGATCCGCTACCCGTTACAATATGCCGTACTGAACTACCCGGTTCAGTTGAAGGCCCGTGATTTCGGCGTGAGCTATCAGTGGCAACCACCTTTCGGGCTTGACGATCCGGATATCATGACTCCGAATTTCACACCGCTTATCCTCAATGATCAAACTTTTACGATCGACATCAATACCGCGGCCGGTTGTCTCACCGTGGATACGCAGCATGTGCAAACGATCAAGGAAGTGAAAGTGTACGTGCCCACGGCCTTCTCCCCCAACAACGACGGCCGCAACGACCTGCTCCGCCCGATCCTGCTCGGGGTAAAGGAATTAAAATACTTCCGCGTCTTTAACCGCTGGGGACAGATGGTCTACAACCAGCAGGCCGGCGGCAAGGGATGGGACGGGAATGTGCAGGGGCAGCTACAAACCTCCGCGGTGTATGTGTGGATGATGGAAGCGATCGGTTTGGATAACAGGAAGTATTTTCAGAAGGGAACGGTGCTGCTTGTTCGATAGTTCCCGGTACTCAGTACTCAGTCGGCAGCCGGCAGTCGTCAGTTTGTTTCCGATGTAGTTATTTTTATTTTGTATAATAAAATCTTCTATGCTAATTGTTCAATTCTCAATTCTCATCTGCATGTTTTCCGTATCAACAGTCAACGGCCCCGGAACTTTA
>JBGATE010000194.1:0-5081 GCA_044229375.1 Chitinophagaceae bacterium | reverse complement strand
AGTCTTGCGGATACATTGTACCGCGAGGTACTGACATTTGATTCAACCAGGGTGCTGAACGATGTGCAGGGGAAAGATAATGCCCCCGACACCCAGGTATTCTATTTTACCGGCATAAAAAAGGGCAAGACAAAACTTCATTTCATTCATGCCCGGCCCTGGGAGAAAGACATTCCGCCGGATAAGGAAAAAACGTTTACCGTTTTCATTGAGTAATGACCAATATATTATAATCCAAAAACTACCACATCATGAAAAAAATAACAACATACCTGCTGCCGGTTCTTGCAGGCCTCGTTTGTGTTTTGTCGGCGCAGTCGCAACCCACTGCCAAACTCCCGCAGAAATATGTATTACGCGAAGTCAATGCGCCTGCCGGGCTGAAAACAACCCTGGAATCGCAAAGAGCGGTTATCGTTCAGAAAAAATTAGAATTCAACGTGGGATTCACGGGTGTAAGCACGAAAACAATGGCTCAGATAACCGGGGAGAAGGAAATTCCGGAAAATGAAAAATTACGGGTCAAACAATATTTATCAACCCGTAAACTCAGTCCCGCCGCAATGGAGATCATCAAAGTTAAACTCCTGGGTTGTTTTGCTTCCTCCAAAACCTATGATGCCCGCAACCAGGGATATGTTACTCCCGTCAGGAACCAGCAATGCGGAAACTGCTGGGCCTACTCCGCTGTTGGCGCGTATGAGGGAAGCTACAAGAAAATAAACGGCTCCTTTATCAACGCGTCTGAACAACATGCCGAAAACTGCGTGGATGGCGATTGCGGCGGAGGTCTTGCCTATAAAATAATGGAATGGATGGTGGACCAGAACAAGAACCTGAATTCGGAAACAGCGATCCCCGATGCCGGGACAAACCAGCCCTGTGCGGGTGGAACTCCCTCTACTAATTACTATGCAACCGACTGGGGAATTGTGGATCCTTCCGGCGACATCAACAAGATCGCTTCCGTGTCCGATATCAAAGAGGCCATGTGCAAATACGGCCCTATCGCCGTCAGCGTACTGGTTACTTCCCTGTTCCAGAATTACGCGAATGGCGTTTTCTATGAATTTCCCAGCAATTACAACAGTCCTTCTTCCAATCATGCCGTAGTACTTGTGGGTTGGGATGACAACAAAGGCGCCTGGCTGATGAAAAACTCCTGGGGAACGGACTGGGGAGAGGATGGCTACATGTGGATCAAGTATAATTCGAACAACATTGGCCGCAGGGCCGCCTGGATCATTGCCAAAAAAGCCCCGGCTGTCGTTAAACCGGTCAGGGACCTCAAAGTGAAGGACAGGCCGGTGATTAACCAGTGAAATTAAATTACAGGATGTTACTTTAGAAAGGCAGGGCCCCGCGCCCTGCTTTTTATTGAGCCAGCCATTTGAAACGAACAATATCCTAATTTTATCGGGTAACTTTTATTTTATGATACCCGATATACGCAGCGCGTTCAATAAAGCATTTACCAGGGAGCAATACGGGGCTTTTTTGAAAGAACTGGGCGAGGCCCACCCCGGCGCACTGGATAAAATGCTGGATGCCTGCGGGAGCATCGTGGACATTATCAGCAGCCCCGGTTTCAAAGAACTCACTAAAAATGCGATCCCAACGGGTCTGCAGGTGCCGGGGGAGAACGAACACACGAATTTCATCGCTTTTGATTTCGGGATCTGTATCAACGATGCGGGTGAATATGAACCCCAGCTGATCGAGATGCAGGGCTTCCCCTCTCTTTTTGCCTATGAAGTGCTGCTGGATGACGTGTTCCGGAATCACTTCCCGGTGCCGGAAAATTTTGATGCTTACCTGGGCGGGCACAACCGCGGGAGCTATATACAGGCACTCAAAGAGATCATCATCGCCGGTCACGAACCGAAGCATGTGATCCTGCTCGAGATCTTTCCCCGCCAGCAGAAAACAAGGATCGATTTTTTCTGCACGGAAGATTATATCGGCATCAAAATGGTGTGCCTCACGGAACTGATACGGGAGGGTAAGAAATTGTATTACCTGAATGAAGGAAAGAAAACCGAAGTAAAAAGGATCTACAACCGCATTATCTTCGACGACCTGCAACAGCAAACCGCGGAAGTGCAGGAAAAGGGCAAACTCTTATTTGAGGAACTCGAAGTGGAATGGTGCCCCCACCCCCACTGGTTCTACCGTATCAGCAAGTATACCCTGCCACTGATCCGGCATCCCTATGTACCGCCGACCTTTTTCCTCAACGAAGTGAAACAAATCCCTGCCGACCTGGAGAATTATGTGCTGAAACCCCTTTTCTCCTTTGCCGGGCAGGGAGTGGTGATCGATGTAACCCGCGGTGATATTGAAAAAGTAAAGGACCCGGAGAACTGGATCCTGCAGCGAAAAGTGAGATACGCCGAAGTGATACAAACGCCGGATGTACCCGCCAAAGCGGAGATCCGCCTCTTTTATTTCTGGAAGGACGGTGCGGCAAGACCTGTGGCCGCCAATAACCTGGCCAGGCTGAGTAAGGGAAAGATGGTGGGTGTGCGGTACAACAAGGACAAGGAATGGGTGGGCGGAAGTTTCTGTTATTTTGAAAAATGAAAATGCTGAGAATACTATTTCTTTTAATGCTTGCGGCATCCTGCACCCGGCGATCTTCCGACATGGAAAGACTGCAGGCCAGGATCGACAGCCTGCAAAAAGAACTGGAGAATACGTACAAGCCGGGGTTCGGGGAAATAATGACCGGGGTGCAGGCACATCATGCCAAACTCTGGTTCGCCGGTCTGAATAATAACTGGGCGCTTGCCAACTTTGAAGTGCAGGAGATACAGGAAGGGCTGGAAGATATCCGGACCTATTGCCGCGACAGACCGGAAACCAAATCCGTTACGATGATCTATGGAGTATTGGATAGCATGGCCGCTTCCATCGAACATAAAAATCCCGAACAGTTTAAAAACAGTTATTATTTACTGACCGAAAAATGCAACAATTGCCATAAGAACACCGCCCATGTGTTTAACGTGGTAACAGTTCCCTCATTGCCACCGGTAACGAACCAGGATTTCAAACCCGCCGAATAAATTATTACCTATGCAGGCTATCAAAAATATTGCGCCGAAAGTACTCGTACCGGGAATAACGGGTTACTATGCTCATGGAGAGAAAATGACACTGGGCTATGTGGAACTGGAAGCAGGAAGCAGCATTCCCCTGCATAGCCATCCGCAGGAGCAGATCACCTACCTTATCGAAGGGGAACTCGATATGCTGATCGGCGGTGAACCCTGCCTACTGACTGCGGGGATGTATCACGTGATCGGGTCCGATGTTCCTCATTCGGCGGTGGCCAAAACAGCCTGTAAGGTTATTGATACTTTCTGCCCGGTAAGAGAGGATTACCGTCAATAAATGCGCGGACATTATATTTGCAGATGATTAAATTTTTCCTCTCGTTTTTCTTTATCGTTTTCGCCATTTTTACCAGTGCCCAACAAACGGGCCGTATGGAAACGGACCGTCCCGACCAGACGGAATGCCCGTTTATCGTAAAACACAAATGGGTGCAGGCTGAAATAGGTTTCAATTTTGAAGATGAAGGTGGCCTGAATACATGGGTCCATCCCACCATCCTGTGGAAATATGGCGCTTCGAAAAGATTTGAGTTTCGCCTCATCACCGAACTGAATTCGGCACAGACTTCATTTATGCCTTCCGGCAATAAATACGAAACGGGTCTTTTGCCGGTACAGGTAGGTGGGAAAGTCGCATTCTGGGAGGAAAAAGGATTTTTGCCAAAGACATCCCTGATATTCCATCTTGCCATTCCCAAACTGGCCAGTAAAAATTACAGGTACGATAACTGGGCGCCCAATTTCCGGTTTACCATGCAGCATACGCTGGCGGATGGCATCGGGTTGGGTTATAACCTCGGTGCGGAATGGGACGGTTTCTCTTCCACTCCCTGGTGGATCTATACCATTGCACCGGGTTTCAATCTCGGGGAAAAATGGTATGGTTATATTGAAGCCTACGGCGGTGTCCGTCAGGGCGATCGGCCCCAGCACGGGATTGACGGCGGACTGGCATATTATGTAACCGATAACCTGAAACTGGATATATCGGGTGGTTTCAGTATCATCAATTGTCCCAATTATGTGGCGCTGGGTTGTTCGTTCCGTTTCGGAAAAGGGAAATGAGATCAACACTTACCCTTACCTTATTTGATCTTATACCGGAAACCGGCATAGATCAACCTCCCGCTCACCGGTCCCCAAACCAGTGCCGCATCAAAATATGGCCCGAAGGGCTGATCGGCACTGACAATGGCATCCCGCTGCAAAAAATTCGTCAGGTTCTCCCCTCCTAAATAAAGATCAACCGGGCGCTTCTTGCCAATGGTCTTGCTCACCTGGGCATTCATCAGTACATAAGATGGCGATGAGACCGGCTGTTGTAAAGCAGGCGGATTGATCAACGTGGAGGGTATGCGCTTCGATCCGTTGTAATTGAATGTATAATCAAATTTCCAGCCGCTCCATTCATAACCGAGGTTCATAAAGGCCCGGTGCCTGGCGGTAAATGGCTTTTGCAATAACTGGCTGCCGTAGGTGGCCTTTACATCAAAATAACGATAGGCGATCCTTGTCTCCAGTTTTCTTACCGGTTCCAAATTCAATTCGGCCTGGAAACTATTGGAATACGATCTGCCATCAAGATTATAAAACCTTACCTGCCGCGCATCTTCCAGGTCAACGATCACCTGCTCACTAAAGTCATTCCGGAAAAAATCAAACCCGAGATTCGCATTGCGGTTGAATAATTTGAATTTCTGGTCCAGGCTGATCCCCTTGTTCCAGGCTACTTCGGGATCCAGTCCGTATGCCTTACCCGTGGCAGCAGTTATAATGTTCAGTTGTCTTGAACTCACAAAGACCGCGTTGTTCTCCGCGAAAATATTGGCCGTCCGCTGGCCCCGACCCGCGCTCAGCCGTATCGTAGTTCCTTTTACCGGTTCGTAACGGACATGCAGCCGGGGTGTGGCGAACCACCCGAAGAGGCTGTTGTGATCCGCGCGCATTCCTGCGACGACATTG
>JBGATE010000193.1:0-5163 GCA_044229375.1 Chitinophagaceae bacterium | reverse complement strand
AGAGGGGAAAGTATTGCTGATCGACAAGCCGCTTCGCTGGACCTCCTTTGATGCCGTACGAAAGATCCGCAACCTGATCCGCATAATGAAAGTGGGTCATGCCGGTACCCTGGACCCGCTGGCCACGGGTTTGCTCATAATCTGCACCGGCAAATTCACCAAAAGGATCAACGAGTTCATGGCACAGGAGAAGGAGTACACGGGTACATTTATCCTGGGGGCCACCACGCCCACCTACGACCTGGAAAGTGAACCAGCGGATTTTAAATCCATCAAGGGGATCACCGGGGAACAGGTTCGGAACACAACTTCACTATTCACCGGGGAGATACTGCAGGTTCCACCCGCTCATTCTGCGATCAAACAGGATGGCAAGCGCGTATATGAACTGGCCCGGCAGGGGAAGGAAGTAAAACTGGAACCGAGGAAGGTCACCATAAAGGAATTTGAAATAGGTTCCATTGAAATGCCGGTTGTTCATTTCCGGGTGGTCTGTTCAACCGGCACTTATATTCGCAGCCTGGCGAATGATTTCGGGAAGGCATTGGGTTGCGGCGCCTACCTCGGCAGTCTCTGCCGTACCAGGATCGGTGATTACGATGTAAAGGATTCGATGAGCATTGAATCATTCGAACAATCCATCCGATCGGTTCAGAGCACGAATGGATAACTGATCGCCAGCTGGAACTGGTCGGCATCTCTCCATTTCTTATAACCAAACCATTTATTCTGCACCGCCGCATTAACAGACGAAGGGCTGGGGTCCTTTGCTTTGATAGAATAGTCGAGACGGAGTACAAAGAAACTAAAGTCGATGCGGAATCCCGTACCCACTCCAACTGCCAGGTCCTTTCCGAGCCTGCTCATGGAAAACACTTCCTCGGTGGGTCTTGACGGAGCGTTCTTCATATACCAAATATTGCCGATATCGGTGAACAGGGCCCCTTCAATATTTATCCCGAATGGTTTGAAGAGAGGGAAACGGTATTCGATATTGGCTTCCAGGTGAAGGTCGCCATAACGGTCGGGCAACCCGGTGGTTCCGAAATCCTTGATGGAGGATCCCGGCCCCAGTTTACGTAATCCCCAGGCCCGCATGCTGTTGGGTCCCCCTGCAAAATATTGCCGCAACAGGGGAAGGTTATACCTTCTTTTTTCATTCACGGTGGAATTGAATTCATAACCGATACCGGCGAATGCATGGAGCACGAGGGCGGACCTTTTGATACTGATCTTCCTGGCAAACTCCGCATCCAGTTTTATGAAACGGAAAAGATTGCTGTCGAGATAATCATTGTTGATGAGCCCGGACAAAAAGCCGGCCACTTCCACATTGAAGTTGAAGACATTGACATTTTTGTTCTTTCCGCCGGTGACCCTTACACCCCCGAGCATGGAAGAAATGAACCCGTCGGCAAAAATATTGCGCAGGGAAGGGTTCCTGGAAAAAATGGAATCCAATTTGGGCAATGACTTAAAACTGGAGTATTCAATATTCGGGAAACGGAGGGTGATAAATTTTTTACCCCACTGGAAATCGTATCCCCAGGATCCGTTAACGGTGCGCAGGTTATACAGGGCCCTTCTTTCGGTGAGTGCGGCGTTGAACACCAGCACGCTGCGGAAACTGTTCCGGATATTCGGATGGAGCCACTGCATCCGGGGTATCGGCCGGGGGAAGCTGATCGTGTGGTTGATGCTCAGTTGTCTTGTTTGTATGAATTTGATATCGGTGGCCGTATCCCTGCCCGTTTCCACACCAAAGCGGATATTGGTGGCCGACTGGCTGGCCGTGCGGGCGAAATTCCGGTTCTGCAATCCCACGTTGATTCCGATACCGAACAGGTTGCCTGATACGAAATTATTGTTGCGGCTTCCTTCGATATTGGCGGTAAAAGAATACTTACGGGCGGGGGTGAGCCTGATATTGAAGTCGGCCGTATCCTGGTCCTTTCTTGGCATCTGTTCAATGTTGATAAGCCGCCAGGAAAGAAGCGAGTTGAAACGATTGATGGTTTTGAAATAATTCCGCTGGTCGTAGAGTTCACTGTGGCGCAGGAAAATATTTTGCGGAATGATCTTTGGCTTGAAGCTGTTGAGGTAGGAAACCACTTTCACATGACCCAGCTGCGTTTCTTTCCGGGTATGCCCCGTTGTGTCAAGCGGCAGATCCGGGTAAACGGTGATATTGCCCACAAAATACTTCCTGAGTTTAGCACTATCGAAGCCGGGTCGCAGGCGGATCTCGAGGTTGGCGGTCGGGTTTTCTCTCCGTTCTTTCAGTTTTTGCAGCTGTTCCAATTGTTCCAGCGGGTCAAAACTGGGTTGCAGCAGGGAAATGTCGAGCGTATCCCAGAGCCCGATCAGTTCTTCCCGGCCAAACCGCATATACCCGTTGTTGCGGTAGAGCAACACCAGGCGGTCCAGTTCCTCAGAGATGGCGGCTTTGGCGAAAGGATCGCCCTCTTTTAATTTCGCCTCACGCTGTGTGGAGGCGGCGAGCTGCTGCAATTCCTGTTGTTTGATATTATAAGAAAAGGAATCGATGCGTACCACCTTTCCGGGTGTTACCGTGAAGTCAACAATGGCACGGTACTGGTTCTTTTCCGAAGAATCCACTGTAACATGGTAGGTGATCGTGTCTTTGAAATAACCCAGTGAGGTCAGCAGGGCCCGCATGAAGAGAATGGATTTGTCAGCATTGGCGCTTTCGTACACCGGCGGATTCTTCATCACACTCCAGAGTATCTTGGAAACCGACCGGGACCGCATGCTGTCATCAAGTTGTACCTTCAGCCGGGAACTGAGCGTCTCTTTTTCTTCGTTTGTAAAGTCGCCCTGAACATTGATATTTGTTTTGTAAACAAAAGGTTTACCGGCCGGGTAATGCTTTACAATCGTACAGGAACTGATCAGCAAAAGGAGAGAACCGGTGCAACAGATATTCAGGATCTTCCTGGAAAAAAGGGAATGACCGGTTGACATAAATTTTTAATCAGGTGATATGCTTTCGAAATCCAGGGTCAAATATATCCAAACTTTAGGCCAGAAAAAATTCAGGCAGCAGGAAGGTTGTTTCATTGCGGAGGGACCGAAGATCGTCGCTGAGCTGCTGGAGGCCCGCCGGTCATCGGTAGCGGAGCTCTTCGCCTTAAAAGAATGGATAAACGAAAACGAAGCGCTTATTGGAAAATCAGCCTGCACCGCCATCAGCCTGCAGGAATTGGAAAAAATTTCACAACTCAGTACACCGAACCGGGTACTGGCGCTCGTAAAGCAGTTTGAGCCTTCATCAGCAATCGTCACCCGCGGCAGGATCCTGCTGGCGCTCGATGGTATCCGTGATCCCGGAAACATGGGTACTATTCTCCGTATAGCAGACTGGTTTGGGATCGAACAGGTGGTTTGCAGTGAAGATTCCGCGGAACAATATAATCCCAAAGTGGTGCAGGCCACCATGGGAAGCATCGCCCGGGTAAATGTTTTTTATACCGGGCTTGAACAATGGCTGCTGTCGCAAAAAGGTATTCACATCTATGCCGCCGCACTGGAAGGAATGAACATTAATGAAATGAAAAAACCAAAGGAGGGGGTCATCCTGATCGGTAACGAATCAAAGGGCATCAGCCCGGAACTGCTTCAGCTGGCCAGCGTCAGGATCACCATTCCGCGAAAGGGAAAGGCAGAGTCGCTGAATGCCGCTGTGGCGGCCGGGATCATTCTTTCACATTTAGCCTGAACCACGATTTGAGAAGAAGGAGTAAGAAGGAACGGGTGTAATGCAATGACCCCTGGTTCAGTTTCAAAGAAGTTATTGTTACGACTACCTGAACTGCACGGCCCTGACCGGCTGTATCTTCTTCACCAGGAGGGAAGGTATCATGAGTACAAAGAAGCAAAGGATAAGTGTACCGGCACCAACCGCCAGCACCTGCCACCCAACGATCTTAACGGCAGCGGAGCTCACATAGTAGGCTTCTTCCTTCAGCCGGATAAATCCCGTTGCATCCTGCAGCCACAATAGTCCCAGGGCGAGAGCCGTGCCGATGGCTATGCCCGTGAACGTGATGATGACCGCGTGGCGGAGAAAAACTTTTTGTACGGTCCAGTCGGTTGCGCCGAGCGATTTCAATATCCCGATCATCCGCACTCTTTCCAGCACCAGGATGAGAAAACAGGTGATCAGGTTGATCACTGCCACCACGGCGATGATGATGATCAGCACCAGGGTATTTTTATCCTGCAGGTTCAGCCAGTCGAAAATATTAGGTGAGATACTCTGCGCGCTGACCGTATTCCAGGTAAGCGGGAAATCATCCTGTTCATAAATGGCCGCCGCCACTGAATTGATCTTTTTATAATCATCAAGAAAGATCTCGTAGCCGCTGACCTCGTTCGGATCCCATTCATTCAGCCGCTGGATCAGTTTGATGTCACCGATGGCAAAGGTCTTGTCGTATTCTTCGATGCCGGTCTTGTAGATGCCGGTCACGGTCAGTTTATCCGGGCGGAGGGTGCCGTCGGGGCGGATGAAATAGATCAGGATCCGGTCATTTAGTTTGATCCGGAGCCGTTCCGCCGTGATGGTGGAAAGTACGATCTCGCGGCTGTAGCTGCTGTCATTGTACCGGACCGGTCTACCTTCCTGCATAAAATCCTTCAGGTTGCCCGAGCCAAATGAACTGTCAAATCCTTTTAGCAGGATGCCTTCGATTTCGTCGGCGGTTTTAAGTATGGCATAGCGGTTGGCATAGGTATGGATGCTTTTCACACCCGGCTGGCGCAGGATACCCGCCGCCACCGAATCATTTTTTATGATCGGTGTTTCTTCGGATATGATGGCTTTATCAGGTTCCTTTTCCAGTACCCTGATATGACCGATAAAACTGAAGACCTTACTGCTCACGGTTTCCTTAAAGCCGTTGGCCAGGGAGAGAGCGATGATCATCACCATCACGCTGATCACGGTGGCCACCGTGGACAGGCGGATGATGAACCGGGAAAAGGATCTTTGCTGGTTAAATGCGATGCGGTTTGCTATAAAGCCTGCAACCTTCAAATTGAAATGTTTGTCTTTTGTTTTTTGGGGTGTGAAAGCAAAAATAAACCCTCCGAAACATTTTAGCCCCTTTTTTACTCAATTTTCGCATATTGCATGGAATA
>JBGATE010000192.1:0-5198 GCA_044229375.1 Chitinophagaceae bacterium | reverse complement strand
GCCCAGCAGGAACTGCTGCAAAAGATATTTCGCTTTACCACGGAGCCGGAGAAACAGGCATACCTGCAGAAAGTGAATGAATACCGGAACTACTTCCTTTCTTTCGGCGCTTCCATGCCGGGTAATAAGGCAGCTGTATTTGTATGCGAAGTTTCCCTGGCCAATAAAAACCTGGTCGTCAATGCCGACCAGCGATTGCGGCAGGTCATCGGCGGAAGTGAGGATACGGCGCTCCGGCGTTTGTTTGCCGGCTGGATCGATACGCGGGAACAGCTTGCATTCTGGTACAGCCGGCCAATGAGTGATCGGGCCACGGATGTTTCGCAACTGGAAGAAAGAGCCGGAATGTTAGAAAAAGAACTGAACAGGAGGTCGGCAGCTTTCAGGAATGAACAGCGTTCCGGGTCATGGAAAGAGATACAGGAAAAACTGCAACCCGGGGAAGCGGCGGTTGAGTTCTCGGCTTATGATTATCATAATGGAAAAGATTGGGCGGACAGCACTGCTTATCTTGCCATTGTGATCCGGAAAGACAAACCGGCTCCGCAACTGGTCCGCCTCTTTGATAAAAAACAACTGGGTGCCCTTTCCTCCAGGAGCAATTTTGGCGAACCATTGTTGCGGAAGATGTATGCCGCTCCCGGTAAGCAAGGTAACCCCGCTTCGGGCAATTCCCTTTATTCGCTGATCTGGCAACCGCTGGAAAGCTCACTGGAAGGTATCCGTACCGTATATTTTTCTCCCGCGGGCGAACTGCATAAAGTATCCTTCGCAGCATTGCCGGTGAACGTCTCAACATTGTTGAGTGATCAGTACAAACTGGTGCAGTTAAATTCAATTTCCTCCCTCTTGCAGCCCTCTGTTTCCGTCATCGAAAAAATGGATGCGCTGGCGCTTTACGGAGGTGTACAGTATACGGCGGATACCTCCGCGATACGCCTGGCGGTGATGCAGTACAAGGGAAGCGATCCGGCCAAATCAAACTGGTTGGATGTTGCTTCCAGAAGCAGCATCGGCGGATTTAACTACCTGGCGGGAACGGAAAAAGAAGTAAATGAGATAAAGAAACTGGCCGGGTCATTTGATAACCAGGTGATCGTTTCGGGCGGCATCGGTGCCACGGAAGAGTCGGTAAAGGGTCTCTCGGGAAATCATTCGCCGGCCATACTCCATATTGCAACCCATGGCTTCTTTTTTCCCGATCCTTCTCGCCTGGAAAAGAATGCCGGGAATTGGGTACGCACCGCGTTCAGGCAATCGGAGAACCCGCTGATCCGTTCGGGGCTTGCATTGGCCGGGGCCAATAATGCCTGGAAGGGAAAACCGGTTCCGGGTGTGGAGGATGGCATTCTCACTGCCTACGAAGTGTCCAATATGTACCTGCCCGCCACCAAACTGGCGGTACTTTCGGCCTGCGAAACCGGGTTGGGTGATATACAGGGGAGTGAAGGCGTTTACGGACTGCAACGGGCGTTCCGGATCGCGGGAGTGGAGAACCTCGTGATGAGTCTCTGGAAAGTACCCGATGCGGAAACAGCAGAGTTCATGCAGGAATTCTATAAAAATCTTTTTTACCGGCAAACGATACAGGTCGCTTTTTATAATGCGCAGACCGCAATGAAAAACAAGTACCGGAATGATCCGTATAAATGGGCGGCCTGGGTGTTGGTGAGGTGAGTGGTGAAGGGTGAATAGTGAATGATGAATGTGACGGGTTTAAAAACTTCCTGTATAGGATGGCACCCTTTTATGCAAATAAAGCCGGCGGAATGGTTATATTGAAAACTGTATTTTCATCCGATGGTTCCCGTCACTGAGAGAAATATTGCCCTTCTCTGCAATCCGCTGGCCGGGGCCGGAAAAGCCGTTTCGCTTGCCCGGGAACTTGCAACTAATTTGTTGGGTGCACAGACCGCGCATTCCCTCTTCATAGAAGACTGGCCGGCTGCGCTGCATGGCTTTACCGATGCCTGGATCGTTGGCGGGGATGGCACACTCAATTTTTTTATCAATCATTACCCGGGTTGTAAACTCCCGTTATCGGTCTTTAAAGGGGGCACGGGAAATGATTTTCACTGGCTGCTCTACGGCGATAAATCAAAGGAAGAGCAATGGCAACTTGCATTAAACGGCAGAACCAAACCCATTGATCTCGGTAAATGCAATGACCGCTATTTTATCAATGGCATCGGTATCGGGTTTGAAGGAGAAGTGGCAAGAGCCCTCACCGGTAAGAAAAAACGTCCGGGGCAGGCTTCGTTCATGGCTACGGTAATCCGGAAGATATTCAGTTACCGCTGCAAACGATATGTGATCCGGTCGGATGCGTATGAAGGCCAGGGTAAGAAATTGCTGATCGATATCTGCAATGGCCGTCGTGCGGGCGGGGGATTTCATATTGCGCCCGAAGCCCTTGCTGATGACGGCTACCTGGATGTGGTGATCGCCGATGCGCTCAGCCCCCTTCAGCGGTTACGGTACTTGCCGGTCATTGAGAAAGGAAAACACCTGGATCGTTCGTTTGTCAGTAATTTTTTTGCAGTTTGGATCAGGGTCGAAAGTGATATGCTGATCCAGTATCACCTGGACGGTGAATACTATACGGCCGAAAAGATCGAAGCGGAGATCATTCCGGCTGCTTTATGGTTCCGTTATTAGGGGGTTTCTTCTTCTTCTCTTTCAACAGAAATGCTGCATTCGCCGATCAGCGCTGCCAGTGCGCCAACGGCCGCCAGCACCGGGGCCAGTACAGCGCCAACCACTCCGATCGTCAGCGGCAGGGACATGATCTCTTTACCGGCTTTATCATGGATAGTGATCTTCCGTACATTGCCTTCCTCAATGAGCTCTTTAATCTTTTTGAGCACTTGTTCACCTTTGAGAGAAAATGTTTCTTTGATCGTTGCCATATTTACCTCCTGGTTTATTAAATGAAGATAAATTATTATTCCTGCAGATGAGATGATGTTTGCCGTTAAAGACAGGAGGGGAACTATTTCCCCGATTTCGAAACCAAATGTTGTCCGCAAAGACTTTGCCGGCAGGGATAACGCTGGCTCAGCTCTGAAGCTTCTCCACCTGCCGTCTGTACGATCTCCTCCCAGCCTGCTTTGCCATTATGCCGGCCCAGCAGTGTTTCATTGACCGCTTTCAGGAAACTAAACGTAAAAAAACCACCGTACCACCTGTGCGAGGCGGCCACTTCACCTTTCCGGGCGGCAGCGATCAAATAGGACTGACGGGTTTCAAGGAACAGCTCCGACACGGTTTTGTGATTCCATGTCTTATCCGGGGGGCCAAAAACACCGGGTTTTGTCGGCTCGGTATGCTGACGTCTCATTTCGATATAACTATTACAGCAATCACCGGTTACAATACTCAAGCGGGCATTTTTTGCCAGGATCATATTGTAGATCTCCTCGAGATTGATGGTATTGACCCGTATAAAATCTTTTTTGGGCGAATCGCCATGCCATAGGGCCAGCTGGGGAAATTTGTTTTGTTCATCTTCCCTGTAACTGAACCCGTGACCCGAATAGGCAAAGATGACGATATCGTTGTTTCCGGGAGTAAGAGCCTGTATGGTTCGGGTGATGGTCTTAATGTTAAAATCATTGTCACGGAGTATGGTTTTCCGGAAGGGTAAGTTCATGAACCGGCTCAACTCCTCATAATAATCTGTAACAGTTGCGGCATCCTCCCGGCAAAGAACTTCACCCGAGTGGACCGCGATCACATAAAAGACCGGTTTATGGTTATTCCGGGCGGAGATAAGTTGCGTTAAAGTCAGTAAACTGTTTTTATTTAATTCCCTCTCAGTAAAGAAAGACAACAGGAAATTTTTGCCAAGGTCCCGTGCCTGCAGTCTTTTGTAACCGGATGGCTTGTTTTCCTCACCGTCCAAAACCGGGATGGGGCCGCTCACGGGTTCATAGGTTTTTCCGGACCTGTTTTTTTTGAACCAAAGGGTAAGGCTGCTGAGGTCACTGTTTCCCCGGCCGGAAACGGTGCGTATGAACCGGGCCCTGATGCAAAGAAAACTATCGCTTGAGAAAGGGTAGTGCATCCGCTGCTCCGCGTAATTTGTCATCAGGTCCTCTCCGGAACGGTAAGGCCCCCATTCAAGATCGTAAATATTGTTATTGCGCTGGTTATCGGATCCGTTCAGGCGGATAAACCCGCTGCCATTGGCCAGGCGGAGCAGGAAACCTTTATACACAAAGGGCATATTGTTTACCGTTACCCGGCAGTTGAATGCAAAGGCATCCTGCGAGATGGACATAGTGTGTAAAACACAAACGAAAAATATTACAAGGATGATCCTCACAACAAACAGTGTTTAAACCCACCGAAGTTAGTTAATCCGTAAACGGATCAATTTTTCTCAGCTGTTTTCTTTCCGGATGAAGGATCGTTTATTCCTTTCATTCTCCTTTCCGTATTCATATAAGGTTTGTGGCAGTGAAAACCGTACCTGCTTTTAAGTATAAAACGGATTCATGCCATGATACGGTATATTTGGTAAAAGGTACTGCATATGGAAAACGGTTCTGTTGTTTTTGTAACTGGCGCGACGGGTAATCAGGGAGGATCTGTGACCAGGCACCTGCTTCGGAATGGCTTCCGTGTAATAGCACTGGTAAGAGATCCGGGTTCTGCACGCGCAAAACGCCTCATTCACGGGAATATTGAAATTGTTGTCGGAGATCTGAATGTCCCGTCTTCTTATGAACGGCATCTCAGCAAAGCAGATCTAGTTTTTTGTAACCTCCATTTTAATGAAGGAGTGGATAAAGAGATCCGGCAGGGTGTACAATTAACCAGCCTGGCGAAAGAAAGAGGAGTGCGTCACATGGTATATTCTTCAGTGATCGGGTGCGATCTGAACACCGGTATTCCGCATTGGGAAAGCAAGAATATCATCGAAAAGCATATCAGGGCATCCGGGTTGAATCACACGATACTCCGGCCGGCTTCCCTCTATGAGAATTTGCTGTTACCGCAGGTAAAAAGCCGTATCAGTAAAGGCAAACTGGTTTCGCCGGTTAAGCCAGATAGAGTTCAGCAGTTCATCGGTGCGGATGATATTGGCCGGGTCAGTGCACAGGTGTTTTCTGATACGGCAAAATATGCAGGACAAATAATCCCGTTGGCTTCGGAACGGATGGATGGCAGGCAGTTGGCAGCACTTTTTTCTG
>JBGATE010000191.1:0-5206 GCA_044229375.1 Chitinophagaceae bacterium | reverse complement strand
GGAACGGCCGCAGTATGGCGGATAAACTCGCCGGTGAGATCGTTGCCGCAGCAAAAGGCGAAGGTTCGGCATTCAAAAAGAAAGAAGATACACACCGTATGGCGGAGGCCAATAAGGCCTTTGCTCACTTCAAGGTGTAAAAGATACAAGAACACAGTCCCTCCAAACCATCCTGGTGATTATCAGGATGGTTTTCTTTTTTGCAGTAATCCGTCAACGGAAAAACGGCCGCTTCCCGGGATAAAAATCACCACCGTTAGCAGCAGATAGACAATGGCTGCCTGTTTTACCGGGAAAGGGTCTTTGGCATGTGCTATGAAATACGCCACGAACATGGCGATGAATATTGGAATTACGGAAAGCCGTGTGAGAAAACCGGCAGTACCAGCATCCCGCAAACCAGTTCGGCAATGATGAGAAGGATGAATGAGAACTCAGCCCCGATCCCCCTTCTTCACCGCGGGTGCCAGTTGGTGAAGCCAGGCTCTTACCTTTTCCGCATCACCTGTTTTTTTGAGCTGACTTTTTCGCAACAGCCGCTTTAATCTTTTTCAACCCTGCCTTTTCATCATTGGCTTTCATCCTGAACCGTACGATCCTGCTGACCAGGTCAAGCGGAACGGGCTTGCCAAGGGGGAACTGCACGGTACCCTTTCCTCCTTTATAGGCTCCCAGTTCCTTTTTGAATTCTTCCGCGGACCTTGGCGCAGGGTAAACACTCACGTGATTCTTAAAGCCCGCAAAATAGATCAGCATACCATTGTATTTATAACCGGGTATCCCGTAACTGATGTTTTCTTCCGCGCCGGGGGCAGCAGACTTAATCGTTTTGCGGATCTTTTCCAGTACAGATCGAACGGCGGGAGGGAATGATCGGAGGTATTCGTCAACAGTTTTAATGGTTGATCTTTTAGTTATTGCGGCCATAGTTAAGCTGGGGATTAAGGTTTAGGTTAGAGGGAGTTATATTGGATAGAAGGCCAGATCATTATGGCGGGAAGAAATGGCATGTTGGTTTTTGTGAAGGGTGCACATTAAAGCTACGCAAATTTTTGTTTTTTATCGAAAAACTGGAATTGGAAGGAGCATCTCATTTTAAAAATTCCGTTACATTATCTGTGAAACACATGGAACACAGGCACATCAAAAAGCAAATAGGATTTTTTTAAGTATCCGGTCTGTGTAACCATGTGTACCGTTTGCTTTAGGGGGGCTCAATTCAGACAAACAGAGACGCTCATCAACGGTTGATTGTGCTGGTTCGTGGTCCGGCCCCCAATAAAAAAGGCACCCGAAAGGTGCCCCTCGTGCAGCGGTTTGGTTACGACTAAATTTTAAAACCCAGCGTGAGCAGTACGGTTCCTCCGTTGTCTTTTAGATTCGCGTAGGTATTGGCCCTTGGCGCATTCACGCGGTAGGGGAAATTCACATCCTTATTCAGGCGGTGAACATAGGTGAGGTCCGCAAAGATGCCTTTGTTGCGGTAACCCAATCCGCCGCTGAGATTCATCTTATTTGCTTTTAGTTCCTTGTCCTTATACGGACTTCCATAGTAGGCAAAACCCAGCCGGGCCATGATGGTTTTGAATTTGAGCTCTCCCCCCAGCCGGAAGTTGAGCGAAGCCTTTGCTATCGCATCGATCGCTTTATTATAAGGTTCAAAGGGGGCCTTTGTTTCGGCAGTAACATCTCCATCAGGGCCAAAGTGGTTCCACTTGTAATTCACATATTCGATATCAGCCGTAATGAACCCTTTCTGCCGGTTGATATTCTCCACTTCCCGGAATACATAGGATCCGCTGAGAATGATCCTGCCAGGTGTGTAAAAGGAATAACGGTAGTCGGTGATCGGCCCTCCGGTAATGGTGGAAGCGCCTACGCTGTCATAGCCCGGGTTAGGATCAAATAAGTTTTCCAGGTCGGCCGCCATACCCGCGTTGAAGGATTCCGTCAGCATCAGCATATTCGGGGAGTGCAGGGCCAATCCAAGCCGTATGTATTCTTTGGGACGGTAAATAAGACCGGCCTTCAGGTTAAAGCCCGCGCCTTTCAGTTCATAATTCTCCCGGTAGGCCATGAAATTAAAGTCATTGTCAGAGTTCCCGGTGGCATCCGATTCCCGGTAGTAGGTATTGCGCACCAGTTTTACGATGGGGATCCCGATCGTTCCCCCGATCATGAATTTTTTATTCAGTTCATGTCCCATGGCAAATGTGATCTCTGTTATGCCGCCGCTGGTCTCCGTGGTCTGTTCCTGGTTCAGCAGGGAGGGGAATTCAGATCGTGCGATCACCTGCGGGTTGCCGTTGATCGTCGCGGTGTCCACGAGATAGGTCCAGAGCGCCATTTTGGTGGTGAGAGAAATATCGCCGCTGTTCAGTGCCTGGTCAATGGTCAATCCGGATGCAGAAAACTCATCCGCCAGGGGTTCGGCAAAACTGCTGTAATTATTTTGGCCGTTATAGTTCTGCCACTGGTTGAAGTCGGCTGTTTTGGTGATGCTGATGGCAAAGCTGTTCTTTGCTTTATAGCCGAAACCCCCAAACACAAAACCGGAAGTCCCGAATCCTGCCTTGCTGTTATTGATCCCGGTATAGTCGGTGCCCCGGAAATTGCTCCTGTCTTTTCCAAACCTGTAGGTGGGAGTAAAAATGAAATCCGATGTTTTGAAGAAGGCCAGTCCCGCCGGGTTCACCAGCGCGGCCGTGGCATCACCGCCCAACGAGCCCATCGCGCCGCCAATGGCCTGGTTACGGGCCGTGCCCGACTGCGGGATCCAGGAAAGACGGATGGCCTCTTCGGGGACCTGTGCGAAAATTTTTTGAGAGATCAGGATTAAAAGGGTCGCGTAAAATTTTGCTTTCATAAACTAAGATCAGTGGTGAAACAACAGGGGGGAAGGAGAAGCAAATATTTGCTTCCGGCTATACCCTTTTTCAAAGTAAGTTAGTTCCTGGTTGGTCTTGATACTCCGCCACCGCCCCCGCTGCTGCCGGAAGAACCGCGGGAACCACCCGTGCCGCTGCTGCCCGATGAGGATGGGTTATAGGTTCGGGAAGAACCGCTGCCGGAATTATCGTTGGAGAAAATGGTCCTTACCTTATCGCTGAGCCCGTTGTTCGTCCGGTAGTTGCTGTTATCATACACCGGCCTGGTGGTGGTATTACGCGGTGTTTTCAGTAAGCCGGAATTATTCGTATTGTTATAGGCTGTATTTGTGTACCCGGTCAAACTGAAATTTCTTTTCACCAGGGGTTGTGAAACGGGTGTTTTGGGATTATAATAAATGTAGCCGGGGTGACAATAGGGATTGTAGAAATAGTTCCAGGTATTATAAGGGTTATAATAGCTGCCGAAATAATAATTGTACCCGATGCTGTAGCGGTCGTAGCCATACCAGCCGTCCAGGTCGTCCCAGCGGTAGCGGTTACGCACTTTCATCCGCAGGTAGCGGTTATCGTAGTATTCATCATCAAACCGGTACGAAGGGTCCCTTTCTTTTTCAGTTTCTACATATTCGTCCTGTGGTTTAGCCGCGGAATAATACACGTCGTCGGGAGTTTGGCCGGATTTGTAGGCGGTGGTGCAACTGCTGAGAAGGATAACGGATAATGCCAGGAGCAGACTAAATGTTTTCATGGCAAATGGTTTATCGGGTTAAAAATGAAGTTACTACTTTTGTGCCACTTTAGCAGTGAGCAAAATCATATATAATTCAGTAGCAAAGATTTAGCCATTCTACTGAATTATTGCAGAGAGCCCTGTTAATTTAAATCTAAAGATTGATAAGGAGTTAAACCATAAAAATGAGCAAAGAGATCACATCAAGAGCAACGGATTATTCACAGTGGTACAATGACCTGGTAATAAAAGGCAGCCTGGCTGATTATTCAGCCGTAAGGGGCTGTATGGTGATTAAACCCTATGGATTCGCATTATGGGAGAATATGCAGGCCGCACTGGACAAAATGTTCAAGGACACCGGTCACGTGAATGCTTACTTCCCTCTTTTCATACCCAAGAGTTTTTTCAGCCGGGAGGCGGCCCATGTGGAAGGGTTTGCCAAGGAGTGCGCCGTAGTGACCCATTACCGCCTCAAGAACGACCCGGATGGCGGAGCTGTGATTGTTGACCCCGAAGCAAAACTGGAAGAGGAGCTGATCGTTCGGCCGACGTCCGAAACGATCATCTGGAACACCTATAAGGACTGGATAAAATCCTATCGAGATCTCCCCCTGCTGATCAACCAGTGGGCCAACGTGGTGCGCTGGGAAATGCGGACCAGGCTTTTCCTGCGTACAACGGAGTTCCTCTGGCAGGAAGGGCATACGGCCCATGCCACCCGGCAGGAGGCCGTTGAGGAAGCGGAAATGATGCTGGGTGTGTACGCCACATTTGTGGAAGAGTTCATGGCTGTTCCTGTAATTAAAGGGGTAAAAACCGCCAATGAAAGATTTGCCGGCGCGGAAGAAACGTATTGTATCGAGGCCATGATGCAGGATGGGAAAGCGCTTCAGGCAGGGACATCACATTTTCTCGGGCAAAATTTCGCAAAGGCATTCGATGTTAAATTTTCGAACAAGGAAAACCAGCTGGAATATGTATGGGCCACCAGTTGGGGAATGACCACCCGGCTGATCGGCGCCCTGGTAATGGTGCATAGTGATGATGACGGACTGGTGATGCCGCCAAAACTGGCTCCCACCCAGGTGGTGATCGTGCCGATCTACAAAGGGGATGAGCAGAAAACCCTTATCGACCGGAAGGTCCATGAAATAGTCAAGGAACTGAAGGCATTGGGGGTGCGCGTGAAGTACGATGACAACGACAATGCGAGACCCGGATGGAAATTTGCCGAGTATGAGATGAAAGGAATACCGGTGCGACTGGCCATCGGGGCACGTGACCTCGAGCAGAACGTGGTGGAAGTGGCCCGCCGGGATACAAAGGAAAAGCGATCGGTAAGCCTGGATGGGATCGCTCCCTATATTGAAGTATTGCTCCGAGATATACAGGAAAGTATGTTCAATAAGGCCAGGTATTTCAGGGAAGAGCATATCACCCCGGCCGGTAACTGGGAAGAATTCGTAAAACTACTGGATGAGAAAGGCGGATTCATTGCCGCGCATTGGGATGGCACAGCAGAGACAGAGGATGCGATCAAGGAAAAGACCAAGGCCACGATCCGTTGCATTCCCCTGGATAG
>JBGATE010000190.1:0-5344 GCA_044229375.1 Chitinophagaceae bacterium | reverse complement strand
CCCGGATCACCGGTCTCGATCTCTTCAAGTCATTACAGCACCCTCCTCCGGTGATCTTCACTACCGCCTACCCGCAGTTCGCCCTCGAAGGGTTTGAAGTGAATGCACTCGACTACCTCGTCAAACCCTTTACCTTCGACCGTTTCCTGAAAGCGGCGCTTAAGGCACAGGAATATTACGAGGTGCGGGAAACGAACCTGGACGGACCCGGTTCAAATGATTACTTTTTTATCAAAGCCGATAATAAACTGGTGAAGATATTCTATGACGAAGTGCTGTTCGTGGAGGCGCTGCAGAATTATGTGACGATCCATACCCCGGCCAAAAAATACATGACCTACCTTACGTTCAAGGCGGTGGAGGATTATCTCCCGGCCGATAAATTCCTCAAGGTCCATAAATCCTATATCGTTGCCGCCTCCCGGATCGACAGCATCGAAGGAAATGATATCCGTATCGGTCAGCAGCATATCCCCATCAGCCGCAACCAGAAGGAGGAAGTGATGGAAAAGCTGTTGAAGAACAGGTTCCTGAAAAGGTGAATGGTCAATGGTGAATGGTCAATGGGTTGCTGATTTTGTAAAGTTTCTTATTACAGGCAGAGAAAAATCCCGTACGGTTAATTCTCATTTTCAGCCTGGGTCTCGTGTGCTGAATATAAAAGGCTCCCTGTATAAAAATCGTTAACTTCAGGCAGGTGAAGGTCATGAAAAAGCGGCTGACGATATTAATCCTATTCTTTTCCCTTTCTGCACAGGCACAGAAAGATCTTGCTTCCCTTTCAGAAAACCTCCTCAGAAATTGCAAAACCGATCGCCAGAAAGTGACGGCCATATTTGACTGGATCACGCAAAATATTTCCTATACCACTTTTTCTAAATCATCCAAAAAGAGCCGGGTGGTCATCAACGAAACCGATGATGACGGCCCGCTCCAATCGCTCAATATACGGGTGGGTGAACTGGTGTTGAAAAGAAGAACAGCCTTTTGTGACGGGTATGCGCGGTTGTTTACGGCGCTCTGCGATCTTGCCGGTATCCGGTCCGAGATCATCTGCGGTTATGCCAACGGAGGTTTTGGAAGACCCAATACAAAATTCGGGGTGAACCATTACTGGAACGCGGTTTTCCTCGACGGTCAATGGCAGTTGCTCGATGCCACCTGGGCCAGCGGTTATATCAATTTGCGCGACGGAGAATTTGTGAGGAACTATAATGGCCGTTATTTCCTTGCATCACCCGGGATATTCATCCGGGACCATTATCCCGACGATCCCCGCTGGACCCTGCTCCCGGATGATAAAGTGCCGGAAGAATTCCGGCGATCACCCTTCCTGCAACGCTCTTTTGCCAAATATGGGTTTACTTCTTTCTCACCGGTGAAAGGGATCATCGAGGCCGCGATAGGGGAAACCATTGTACTGCAACTGCAGGCCCGGGAAACGGAAAGGGGAACCGTCTCGCCTTCCCTGCTGGTGGACTCCGCTTTTTTCAGCTATTCCCCGTCCTGGGTATTTCTTAAGCCTGAACCGTCATCGGATACCCGCAACCAGTATAGCTATACGGTTTCCAGCGCGGATGTGCAGTGGCTTTACCTGCTCTACAATGACGATGTGGTGATGCGGTATAAGATCAATGTAAAAAGTAAGCCCTTCAACTAGCTTCCCCGCTGCGAACCGGTGTTTTGTTGTTTGCTTACAAAACCGGATTTGGGTTTCTGGATGAATTTGGAACCCTGGCCCGACTGGCCCTTACCTTTCTTGTCTGCCTTGGATTTTCCTTTCTGGTTTTTCTGGTTGAGTAATGACATAGGGGTAATTATTTTTTGTAAAGATAATATTTATTGGCGAGGTAAGAGAGGGGAAGCCCGATGCATGCTACCAGGATGCCGGCGGCTACTAGGGCCCTCCCGGTATGGAAAGGTATGGGTGGTGCCAAACTGGCCGGTAAAACCAGCAAATTCATCACGGCCCATACAAGCACCCCGTAGAGAATTCCTGCGACCACCCGGTTAATTTTCAGTAAAGAGATCGTTGGATACAGTAAAAAGAAAGCAATGGTGAACAGGAAGGCAATGATATAGTGTAATAGCAGTCCCCATGCTGCCATTGCCATACCTCCTGCAAACGCTTTTGTGCCAAACACCCCGCTGGCAATAAAGCGCAGCACATTGCCCGGGCCCTTGCCGGTCCTTTCAAAATACTGTAGTGAAGCGGCCGTAATATCCAGGGTGCCGGTGAGCAAACCTGCCGTGATAACGGAATTTACCAGGGAATTTCCTTTTCCTTTCATGTGGTTGGTTCAGTTGTTAAGGACAGCGCAATAAAAATATTCGCTGCCCGTTTTTTAATAAATTTCCGCTCCCGGCCGAATTCTACCCTAAACCTCAGCCAATTGAAACACGCATTACTGCTTGCGGCCGGCCTGCATGCCATGTTCTTTTTATTCGCCCAGCAACCCGAAACCTCCGGTAACCCGGCCGGCCAGTTCAGTCTCGGTACCCGTAACACGTTTAGCATCTTTAACGAAGACGGGTCGGCCGGAATAGGAATAGGAGGGCAATTCCGTATCCGGCTGGGAAAAAAACTCAACTCGGAATGGTTCTTCGATTATATCAGTTCCCGTGACGGATCCCCTGTGTATCGTAACGATTACCATATCGGCTGGTCGCTCCTGTTTTACCCGGGAAATAATTACACCGGCGACCGGTTGCTGCAACCCTATTTCATCGCGGGCCATTGTTTTGATAAAACGGTGGTGACCGAAAAGGGAAACAAACCTAACAATGCCAGCCGGCTCAGCATGGCCACACAGGCGGGTTTGGGAACGCATATCAATATCACGTCCCGTTTTGATCTTTCCTTGTCCGGACAATACATGCTTCACTTCGGAAAGGAGATCGGAGTCAATGAAAGCGGGGAAGGGGTGGTTATAACAAGAGAGGATCGAACCCATGCCGGCGGGCATCTTTTGTTTACCCTTAGTTTCAATTACAAACTCTTTCGCTTGTGGGCAAGCCGCTGAAACGGTTCACCGCATTGCGTTGATAACCTTGCATGCCATATCCATTCTTTCATCTACCTGTATCATGTTCAGGTTGACCAGGTCGGCCTGGCGGCTGTCATTATATAATTTATCAATGTCAGTGTTGGTTTTGTCAAGTTGTTTCTGATCGAGATTGGGCAGTGTGGTCTTGAGGGAAGCGATCAGTTCCTTTAGTTGCCTATGATTATCGCTGTAGAGCGCATCGAATTCCTTCTGTAGTTTTTTTATGCCGGATGTGAGCATCTTGATCGTGGTGGGCGCATCAGGAGGAAACAATGTGCCTTCCGGTTTTGTCTTTGCTGTATCCAGCCAGTTCTGCAGTTTTTGCGGGTCATAGTATTTCTGGGCGAGTGCCTCAACGGTTAGATCCTTCAGCGCCGCCTTCTTTTTTGTTTTATCAACTGTGCAGATACAGTCGATAAGGAATTCCTTCAGGTCTTCCTTCAGTTCCACTGTCCTGTCAAGTAGTTTCTGCACCTGGCTGCCAAATTGCTGGTTGAGCATATTTAGTTTCTCATACTGGGTGAAGTATTGCTGGATCTTCCCGACAAAAATATTCAGGTCGTCTTTTGTTATTGTTTTTTCAGCGATCACCAGGTTGCCGACAAGTGCAAGCACCGTACTGAAGATCCCCAGGGCGGGAAGGTATTTCTTTACTGAACTGATACCGTTGTCTTCCGGGTTGCTCAGGAAATTCTCAATCACCTCCTTGAATTTTTTACTGTCCGTCTTGCGGGCCTTGTCCAGCAGGGGCTTCAGGGCACTTAGTATCTCATTCCGCAGACTGAAACCCAGTTCAATATTGGTAGGGTTGTTGAGCGTGGTGATCTTATTACGGTAATTATCCTTGTTGAGCAGGCTGTTGATGGAATTGACAGAACTGCCCGCGCTTTCTACAAAATGCGCGATGGAAAGGATTCCCGGTTTATAATCTTTTTTTACGGCAGCAGGCTGTGCAAGGGATACGAAGGATGTCGTGATAAGGATGCACAGGAAAGCCGAGAGGGAGAATGTGTGGTTGGTTATTTTCATTTCCGGCCTTTTGAGGCAGGATGCAGAAAATTTTTTCATTACACAGGTTGTAAATCAAAACTAACGGTGGGATAATCGCTTTCGTATGAAAGTCTTGTTAAGGTGCAGCTAATAATCATTCCCGGTTGTCCTGCAAAGGTTGTTTCCTTTCCATTTTACAGGTCCTACCTCATCGCCATCTGCCTTGTAATTTTTTACGTAGCTTAGGCGGACAAAATTCATTTCTATGCGGTATGCTTTGTTAGTAGCCCTTGCCTCATTCTGTCAACTTACAGTTTTTGGACAGAAGCCGAACGCGGATTCGGCCTATATGCGGGAACACTACGACAAATTCGAGTACAGGATCCCCATGCGCGACGGGGTACATCTTTTCACCCTGGTGTACATGCCAAAGGACAAGTCAAAGACCTGGCCCATCCTGATGAACCGCACCTGTTACAATGCATCCAATTACGGCAATTGGAATACCTACGGTCATCCTTCAAAATACCTGGTGCAGGATGGTTATATCCTGGTGTTCCAGGATGTGAGAGGCCGGTATATGAGCGAGGGACAGTTTACCAATATGACGCCCAACATTCCGGGTAACGATCCGAAGAATAAAACAGCTGTTGATGAAAGTTCCGACACCTGGGACAGCATTGACTGGATGATCAAAAACCTGAAAGGGAACAACGGAAGGGTGGGCATTTTCGGTATTTCCTACCCGGGGTTTTATTCCGCGGCATCGCTGCCCGATGCGCATCCCGCGCTGAAAGCGGTTTCACCCCAGGCGCCGATCTCCGATTTTTTCTTTGATGATTTTCACCACATGGGCACTTACCTGCAAAGCTATACCGCGGCCTTCGCGGTTTTTGGTTACCAGAAAAAAGACACCACCCGGCAGGATTGGTTCATACCCGAGATCCTTCGCTTTTACGGCAAACCCGCCAAAGACGCTTATGATTATTACCTGAAAATGGGACCGCTGAAGAATATCACGGAAAAATTCCACCACGATAATTTTTTCTGGAACGAAATCATCAGCCATCCCAATTATGATGAATTCTGGCAGAAACGTTCCTTGTGGAAGTTCATGAACAATGTCAAGTGCGCAGTTCTCAACGTTGGAGGCTGGTTTGACGCGGAAGATCCAATGGGACCGTTTTACACATATAATTCGATCGAAAAGAAAAATCCCGGAACAGATAACTTTCTGGTGATGGGGCCGTGGTCGCATGGCGGATGGTCCCGCGGAGACGGCGACAAACTCGGCAATGTCAATTTTG
>JBGATE010000018.1:0-27369 GCA_044229375.1 Chitinophagaceae bacterium | reverse complement strand
ACCAGGCATGATCGTAGGTACCAAAGTAGATCAGCAGGAAACTGGGAACGGCAAAGATGAAAGCGAACAGGTCGTTCTTTTCAAAGATTCCCGGCCGCACCTGGTGATGATCTTTATGGAGGATCCAGAGAAAGCCATGCATGACATAGCGGTGCGTGCACCAGGTGATGCCTTCCATGAGGATGAAAGTGCCTATTAGTACGAGTATGTAATATAATGTGTGCATGCTGGTGCAAAGTTAACTGGTTAATTGGTTGATTGGTTAATTGGTTGATTGGGTCCTAATGTATAAAAATTCCTATAGTTGGCCGGTTTGTTTCAACTCAACATGCCACTTGTAATTACGCCGCATCAGCCTCTCGAACACACAGTGCTATAGAGCCTAATTAACCAGTCAACCAATTAACTAATTAACCAAGCCTCAACACGCGGGAACCCCAGCCTGAACCAGGCCGTATACAATTCCGGTTCGGTATCCAGCGAATGCCGGATATCTTCCATACTGCGCCAGGCCACCGACATCACTTCCTCCCTGTTAAAGTCGATACCGCCATCGTACCGCCCGGTATAAACATGATCGAACTCATATTCGGTCAAACCATTTTCAAAGCCGGCCTTATACACAAAATCAAATATCTTCTTTACGGGGGTCACAAATCCCAGTTCTTCTTTTAGTCTTCTCTCCGCCGCCGCGGTTGTTTCCTCGCCGGGGCCGGGATGACTGCAGCAGGCATTGGTCCACAACCCGCCGCTATGATATTTTCCGGCGGCGCGTTGCTGGAGCAGCATTTCGCCGCGGTTGTTAAATATGAAAACACTGAAAGCACGATGCAGTTTTCCTTCCACATGGGCCCGCATCTTTTCCATACTGCCGACTGGCCGGTCCTGTTCATCCACTAAAACAACTTCAGTGATCTGCATGTTCGGAATTTATCAATTTATTTGCAACGAATTAACACGAAAAAACACAAAAAATTTGAAAATGTTTTGCCACACTTGCCCGCAGAAGCAATGAATAGGCGGGGATTACACAGATTAACAGATAGAATTATCATAACCTGCAATTTGACCTGCAAAAAACTGAATGCTTTGTGCACCTCTGTTATTGGTAATGAAATAGTTGAACTAAGTTCCCCCTGCGGGGGACAGGGGGCCTTATATCAGCCGCAATTGGTTCTTCACCCCTGCCCGGAAGATGATCATGGCCTTGTAGTAGTTGGGAATGCGTATTCTTTTTTCAAGTACCGAAGCGGGTTTCATCTTCCTTATTTTCTTGAACAGGGAGAGATAATATTTATAAGCGACATAGACCCCGAAGCGAGCCTTCATCGGCAGCTCCAGTATGCCCTGGTAGGCATCCCTGAAATCCTTGTGGATATCCTCCTCGATCTTTTGCTTTTCTGCCTCCGTGAAATTATTGAAATCGCAGCCGGGGAAGTAGACACGTGACAGGCCGTTAAAATCAGCCTTGATATCCCGCAGGAAATTCACTTTCTGGAAAGCGGCGCCAAGGGAACGGGCCGGCGCCTCCAGTTTATCATACATTTCCTTTTTACCCTCGCAGAACACATAGAGGCACATCAGTCCCACCACTTCCGCGGAACCATAGATATATTCCTGGTATCCTTCGCAGTCGTAGCATTTTTTCTCAAGATCCATTTCCATGCTCCGGAAAAAAGCATCCACCAGTTTCAGGTCTATATTGAACTCATTGACCGTGCGCTGGAAACTGTTCAGGATGGGATTGAGGCTGATCCCGCGCTGAATGGCATCATAGGTCTCTGTTTTAAACTGCTGCAGCAAGGCGGACTTATCATGCTCATGAAAAGTATCGACGATCTCATCGGCAAAACGGACAAACCCGTAGATATTGAACACGGGCGTACGCAGATCACGGTGCAGCATCTTTATCGCGGAAGAGAAAGAAGTGCTGTACCGCTGGGTGACCACGCGGGAACAACTTTCACTGGTCGTATGAAACAAATTAACCATGCTTTGAATATAGATAAATTATCGCATTTTCCTGACTAAATATTTGGCCGCCACTTCCCCGCTGATCAGGCTGGGCGGAACACCTGGTCCGGGTACCGTTAGCTGACCTGTATAAAACAGGTTCCTGACTTTCTTGCTGCGAATGGCCGGGCGGAAGATGGCGGTCTGCAGCAATGTGTTGGCAAGTCCGTATGCATTCCCCCTGAAAGAGTTATAGTCCTCCACAAAATTACTGACGGAATAACTTTTCATATACACCACCGAATCAAGGATGGATTCGCCGGTCAGTTTTTCCATTCGCCGGGCAATGATCCTGAAATATTTTTCCCTGAGTTCTTCCGTGTCTCCTTCCAGCCCGGAAGCAACCGGGACCAGGAAAACGATGCCTTCACAACCCGGCGGCGCCATGTTGCTTTCTGTGAGGGAAGAAACACTTACATAGAACAAAGGTTCGGAAGGCCATTTCGGATCTCCGTAGATTTCCTTGCCGTGTTTATCAAAAGGAACATCAAAGAACAAGGAATGATGGACAACCTGTTTAAGTTTTTTGTTCAGCCCCACATAATACAATAAACAGGAAGGCGCCATTACTTTTTTTGTCCAGTACTTATCGGAATAGCTGCGGCATTCTTCCGGCAACAACCTGGTTTCGGTGAAATGATAATCCGCTCCGCTGATGATGGCATTCGCCCGGTAATAATCCTTATCGGTGGAAACGGTTTTAGCGCTGGTGTTCTGTACCAGGATACCTTTCACTGTTTCGCCGAATTGAAACTCCACACCCAGTTCAAGTGCCAGTTTGTACATGGCATCCACCACCGCATACATTCCGCCTTCGGGATACCAGGTGCCGCCTTTTATATCCGCATAATTCATCAGGCTGTAAAGCGCCGGTGTTTCCTGTGGCAGGGCCCCCAGGAATAAAACCGGGAACTCCATGATCTGCCGGAGTTTGGGATGGGTGAAATATTTTGCGATATGCCTGCTGATGGAAGAAAAAACCTGCAGTTTAAAAACACCGCTGATCGTGGGCCAGTCCATGAATTCCAGCAGGGAGCGGCTGGGTTTGTACACCAGTTTATTGACCCCTACATCATATTTATAGGCGGCCCCGCGGAGATAGTCGTCCAGTTTTTCAGCGCTGCCCGGTTCGATGGATTCAAAAACCTTTTTCAACGCCTCATAATCCGCGGGCATATCGGTAAACCCCTTATCCCAGTAGATGCGGTACGAAGGATCCAGGCGATGCAATTTGTAATAGTCAGAAACTTTTTTCCCGAACTGGTTGAAATAACGTTCAAACACATCCGGCATCCAGTAAAAACTCGGGCCCATATCGAAGGTAAACCCGTTCCCTTTTAACTGCCTTGCCCTTCCGCCCGGTGTATCGTTCTTTTCAATAACGGTCACCTTCCACCCTTCTTTTGCCATAAAAGAGGCGGCAGACAAACCGGCGAAACCACTGCCAATGACGATCACTGAACGTTTATTCAAAAGGGTTAATACGTTAATTGGTTAATTAGTTAAACAGGTCCAATAGTGTATAACTGCCTAAAGGAACCCGGAGCTTTATCTCTCTGATAATTCAAAAAGCGCCGGTCGAAAGATATTGCAAAGTTTGCAAGATGAAATTTTTAAAGCAAAAAGTTGAGTGCGGTTTGCGGAACCTCTTACGAAATACTTCGGCGGGCATGCTGCCGACTGCCGGGCTGTTGGACTGCAAGACTGTGATCAATGCCTGCTGATCTGTTCTTTCAGTAATTTCCGCGCAAAGTGGATCCTGCTTTTGATCGTACCCAGCGGTTCATGGAGCGCGTCAGCTATTTCGTTGTACTTATAGCCGTCAAAATACAATAAAAAAGGCGTTTTGAATATTTCAGGTAACTGGCGGATCGCTTCCTGGATCTCCTTGATGCGGATACCGCTTTCGGCGGCATTGCTTACCGATACCTGCTTCTGGTCGAGCAGGAAATCATTGGTAGAATTATCAAAAATGGTTTTTTGCTTCTGTTTCCTGCGGTAATCATTAATGAAGATATTACGCATGATGGTGAACAGCCAGGCCCTGATATTGGTACCGCTGTTATACTTCTCATGATTGGCAAGGGCCTTATAAAGTGTCTCCTGGTAAAGATCATTGGCCGCCTCGGTATCCCTTGTAAGATTGATAGCAAAAGGCCTTAAAAACTCAGAATTGCTGACAAGCATTTGGCTGAACTCAGGAGTTGACATAAAATTGTGTTTAATAATTGAAGACATAAAGTTAAACACAATGAGGGTGCCAGCCAAATAAAATGTTTAATTATTTTGTTAAAATAATTAAACAAAACTAAAATCGTAATAAATTGAATATCAATATTTAAGGATGTGATATGTATTCCATTACCTCCGGGAGGGATCTTTTAAGTTGGATCCCGTGTGGGACATGTTTACGGTATTGTTGGGTAAGTTGGCCGGAGATCACGGTTGAGACATTCTTTAAACGCTGACCGATCTGGTTCAGGAATCGTTCAAAATTGAACTTATCACAAGTTGCCGTCAGGTGCACATACACTACGTCGGGTTTCTTTACTTCCAGTACGTATTCCAGGTCGTCGAAGGGTACGTTGGCCCCGAGATAGATCACCCGGTTCCCCCTGCTTTTAAGCAGGTAGTACATGAACAGCAAACCCAGTTCATGGTGTTCCCCTTCCGGCAGAAAGAGGAGGAATGTTTTGTCGTACCTGATAAGTGACCCGGCGGATTCAATGGCCATGATCAGTTTTTGCCGGATGATATTGGTGACCAGGTGTTCCTGGGCGGGGTTGATATGTCCCGTTTGCCAGAGTATCCCGATCTTTTCCAGGAAGGGGAAGATGATCTGGGTAACCGTCCGCTCGATACCTCTTGCCGCTATAAAATTCGCGATGATCTTTTCGAACTGGTCCATGTCGAGGTTCACCATTTCCTGCACCAGTTCATTTACGATCCTTTCCTGAACGGCGCGGGGGTCGCCCAGGGAAAGGATACGTTCTTTGATCTCCGCCGGTTCCATCCGGTCGATATGGGAGATCTTGAAACCATATTTATTGAGAAGGGCGATATTGAGGATGGACTTGAGCTCATCATTGCTGTAGTACCGGATATTCGTGGCGGTACGCTGCGGTTTCAGGAAATGATACCGCTGTTCCCAGATACGGATCGTGTGAGCTTTGATCCCGGTGAGGTTCTCGAGATCCTTGATGGTGAAAGCATTCATACAGTATAGCTACAAGCTAAAATTAAAAAAGTTCAGCTTCCGCTGAACTTTTTAAGAGATGATATGCTGATTAGCTGATGGGCCGATTAGCCGATTAGCCGATGTGCCGATTAGTCGATGTGCAGATGTGCCGGTTTACAGGTAAAATGGAATAAAAGCCCTGTTATTTAACCAAGGCCGGCAATAAGTGGTTCTACCTGTAACCGGTATCGTAGTTTTCCGAAAATGGCCCGGGTACTAGTACGGAATTTCACTCCAACCAGGCCAATTATACCTGTAAACAATTGACTATCCGGCAGCCATGAGATATTTTTGAGCATCCTGTAATCAAGACCACAATCCAATTTCCATGAAAAGAATACTCCTGAAAGCATTTCTTTTTACCGGGTCCTCCCTGTTTCTATTCGCCCTGTTGCTGAATGGAAGTCTCCGTCTCAGTTCTAACGACAAGCGATATATTGAATACTTCCTAAAAGAATGGAAAATGGATAAAAGCCTGGGAACGGCAAACCAGTCATTCGAAAATCAGATTGCATTTATTTCCCGCCTCCAGGACAGTACCGTGAACCAATTTGATAATGGAGAGGTCCTTCCTTCCTATTCGGCGAATATGGAGTACCTCTATGCGCGACGAAAAGGTCTTTGCTTCAACCGCTCTTTTTTCCAGGAAAAAATTCTAAAGTATGCCGGGTTCAAGACAAGGCATCTATACGTCTATTTCACAGAAGACAGTACCCCTACGAAATCCAGTGACCTTTTCAAAAAGCGGCTTCTGTCACATGCCATGTTTGAAGTTAAAACCAAGAAAGGCTGGATGGCTGTAGATACGAACGGGGACTGGATCGCGCTGGATGAAAACCGGGAACCCATGACATTAGGCGAAGTGAGGGCCCGGTTAAAAGAAGAAAAATTGCAAATCGCCAAAGCACCCACAAAAGGAGACGCTTTTTATAAACAACTACCGATAAAGTATAACTTCAAATTCCTGTATGGTGTCTATTCAAGACATGGTGAATACCTTGATTCCGGACCCGTGGAGAAGATGTTCCACAATAGCGCCTTTCTCAGGAACACGCCCGATTATAACCTGCGGGAATTTTTCTACAATCTTTAAAGCCCGGTGTTGAGTCGTTTGCCGGAAGAATTATGTCCGGCCAGGAGAGGACATGAGATTTGACAATTAGCCGATGTGCCGATTAGCCAATGTGCTGGTTAGACGGTTGACGAGAGACAATTACAATTCCGGATTTCTCAGCTTACCCGATTGAACAATTTTCTGCACCTTGTGTGAGAGGGATGGGTTATGGAAGGTCTCGAGGTGAGCGGCGTGATGCAGGTCGGTTCCGATAAGATCGTAATAGTTGTTCTTAAGCAGGTACTGTGCAAGTTCCTGGACGGATTTTCCGTAATGACCGGTAAGCGCCAGCATATTGAGCTGGAAGAGACATCCGATTTCCCTCAGTTCCTCATAAAATTCTTTATTGTGCTGAAGGTAGATATAGCGTTCGGGATGGGCGATCACCGGCTGGTATCCCTGCATCTGCATCTCGAATAATATTTCCTTGATGCCATGTGGTTTCCATGCCAGTGAGAATTCCGTGAGCACCAGGTTTCCGCTGATAGTCAGTAAGGGCTCATTGGTTTTCAATAAGCGGGCCACAAAGTCATCCAGGAAATACTCCGCCCCGGCATATAACTCCACCTGGATTCCTTCCGCACGCACCGCCTCCCTGAGCTCGTCCAGTTTCTGCAGGATCATATCCCGGCTGTTGGGATACATGTCACCCATCACGTGGGGTGTGGTGATCAGCTTTGCATAACCAAGTCCCAGCATTCCCCTGATCAGTTTCAGGCTGGTAACCATATCCGGCGACCCGTCATCAATTCCCGGCAGCAGGTGGGAATGCATGTCGGTACGGAGGAGGCTGTAATCCGGAATGTGCTTTTTATTTTTGAAAAAGAGCATTATTCCTGGTTAATTAGTTAATTAGTTAATTGGTTAATTAGGTCCTAAACTACAATACTTACTTCTTGTCCCGGAGGTTTTGGTTTTCCTCACTTCTATAATTATCTCCTGAATGCAAGTGCGTTCGGTTGATTCATATTGCACTTTCATCCCTAAGCTATATCCTGTGCCTTTTATAATGAGATGGGAAAAAGTGAACGTTGCAAACTGTGAGAAGCCCTGTGCTTAAAAGCCCAATTACCCAATTAACTAATTAACCAATTAACCTTGTATTTCTCGCTTGGGCAATGACGGAAACAACTTAAAAACCAGTCCGCTCTTCGGGAAAAGCACATACCAGGCGGTCAGGAAGAGCAGCATGAAATCCGTATAGAAATTCCGGTGCTGCTGGTACCAGACTTCCAGTGCGCCTTTATACGGCAGTATCTCCCGGCGGTAACATTCATCGGGTGTCAATTTGCTATTGGTGATGATCCATTCCTCATCCCTGAAAACGATGGAGCCGATACCGGTAAGCCCGGGTGTAACATTATAGACCTTTGATTTCATTTCCCCCGTGTACCGGTCAAAACCGCTTTTCATCAATGGCCGGGGACCTACAAAAGACATATCGCCGGTAAGAATATTGATCAGTTGGGGAAGTTCATTGATCTTGGACTTGCGCAGGAACCTCCCCATGAACGTAACTCTCGGATCATTGCGCATGGTCAGATCCTTTGAACCCATGTTCGGGCTGTTTTTTACCATCGTGGCAAATTTCCAGATACCGAAGATCCTGTTCTTATACCCTACCCTGTCCTGGCGGTAAAAAACCTCGTGCTCGCCGGTCAGCAACAGGAGAATAATGATCGGGATAAATACCGGCAGCAGCAGCACCAGGGCAATCAGCGAAAAAAAAATATCGAAAAATCGTTTGATGTATCGGTACATAACTATTCAGCGGCGAAACCGGTTAACGGAATTATTGAAATATGATCTTATCGGGAACTGTTTTACCGGCGTCAAAATAAGCATTATACCAGTCAACTGTTTCCTTCAGACCATCCTTCCAGTACACTTTTGCCTCAAAGCCCAGTTCCTTTTTGGATTTTGTAATATCAGGACTTCTCCTCGAAACAGAACCGGGATAGGTAGGCGCATTAATATATTCCCCTTTAAAACCCATCAGTTCACCAGTGGCACGGGTCAGTTCTTCAATCGTGATCTCTACCCCTGTTCCCAGGTGATAGATCTGCCCGTTGGTACCAGGAGTTTCCATGGCGAGCACGGTTCCCATCACCGCATCGGTGATATAACAAAAATCGCGGGTCTGGTCATGACCGTAGATCTTATAAGGGTTCTCCGCATTGCGGAATCGGATCACGAGATGGGGAATAACATGATTAAAACCCATGCGGGGACCGAATACATTATGATAGCGGATGATGGTGGTCTCGAATCCCAGCATTTTTGCATAATTCAAAAATCCGGATTCACCCAGGATCTTGGTAACCGCGTAGGTAAAACGTGGGTGGGCGATATCTTTAATGGTCAGCGGCACTTCCTCGGGTGTGGGGATGGCATAACCAAAGGCATCCACCGTGCCCGCATAATTTTCGCTGGTGGAGGCAAACACCACTTTGCCGATTGTTGAACGGCGTATCCACTCCAGTGTGTATAAGGTGAGCGAGGTGTTGATGCGGATCACTTCATGCGGTTTGCTGTTGGCATTGTCCACACCTACCAGGGCCGCCATCATATACACATGGTCGTATTCGTTATCCAGTTTATCATAGGCACCGGGATAGGAGAAATCATCTTCGATCACTTTGATACCGTACTTTTTTACCACCGTGTCGAATTCCTCGTCGCGGTTCTTCTTCATAAAATTATCGGCGATGGTGATCCGGTAATCGCGGTTGGCGGCAAGGTATTTGGCGATATTGAAACCGATGAAACCGGCGCCGCCCAGGATAAGGACATTTTTGCCCCCATCCCCTAGAGGGGAATTATTGTTTTCCATAGTATGTGTTCATTTATAAAAGGATCAGAAACCGCGATCGTTTCACAGATCACCCCGTCCGATCACCCTGACCTTGTGCCTTGAAGACAGTTTTGCAATATCCGCGTTGGAGAGTACGCCGATCGTATCGTAGATAAATGCAGGGGCCAGGTTCATTAATTTTTCAATAAATACATCGTTACCCCGATATTCCCGGTGTCCCGTGGTAATGGCGACGATATCATATTCGGCGGTAAGTAGTGAATCCAGGTCCTGGTTCACCCAGGTATCTTTTTCCTCCCAGTACAACACATGCGGGTCGTGCAGGGAAATGGTGCAGCCCTCGATCTCCAACTGATCATGGAATCCTTCTACGGGTGTGAAGCGCGTATCGCCCACATCATTCAGGTAACTGACGCCCAGCAGGAGTACCTTTTTACCTTCCAGGGTATCTTTATACTGCGTTTGCAGGTATTCAAACGCATAGAGAGGCATTTTATCGTTGATGCGCACACCTTTCTCACTTTGGTGAAGGGGGTCGTTGCTCCCGAACAGGTTCATTCTTGCCCAACTTGCCAGCAGGGGATCTTTTGTCAGGCAATATCCTCCCACACCCAACCCGGGCAGCATCAGATTTTTATGAGTGGGCCGCATCCGGATCGCGTTCACCACTTCATAGATATCCACGCCGGCCTCTTCGGCGAAGCGGCTCCACTCCACCATGAAGGCGATGTTCATGGCACGGAAGGAGTTCTCCAGCACTTTGGCCATTTCGGTGGCGTTGGTATTCCCGAGCTTTGTCAGCGGGTACTCATCCGTGCGGATCACGGTGCGCAGGAATTGTTCAACAGCGTCAGCGCTTCTTTCATCTGTTCCGGCAAATACGCGGTAAAAATTCTGGATGGAGTCAATATACTTCGGCCCGGGCATTACCCGCTCATACGAATGACCTACTTTCAGATCGGTTGCCGGCAGTCCTCTTTTTTGCAGGCAGTCCTCCAGTAGGGGGCGGACAATTTTATCCGTGGTGCCCGGCGGAACGGTTGTTTCCACCAATACGAGCGCGTCGGGTTTGCAATGGGTGCCGATACTTTCGATCGCTTTTTTAAAGGGCGTAAGATCCACACTGTATTCCCCGGTCTCATCCGGGGGACTGGAATGTTTCTTTACATCCAGGTTAATGTCCACGATCACCACATCGGCCTTGCTGTAGGCGTAGGGATCGACCGTGGCATAGTAGTTCTTTTTCTTCCGGCTGTTCTCATAATACCGGCTGATCTTGGGGTCGCTGGCCAGTACCGGGAACACGCCCTCATTGATGGAACAGATTTTCCAGTAGGAAGCGGGTGTTGGCAGGTCGATGCCGATCACGGCATATTCTTCGGTGAGCGCGTTGGCCACTACCAGTCCCATTACCGAACCTACAAAACCCATGCCCTGGACAACCACCACTTTTTTACCGGGGTGAAGCGAAAGAAATTGCTCGATCCCATCCTTATCGTTCAACGATGATGGAAGGAGATATTCCTTGTTGGTGATAGGGCTGCGTGAAATTTGATGTGAGAGGGTTTTCATGAGTAATTGCTGATGAAGATAGTTATGGATTAAAGTTATGCTTTACCTGCTGAATTCATTGATAGTACTGTATGCAGTTTTGTATTACTGTCAAATAATATACAGAATATAATATAATGTTCAATGAGCAACGATCAATGTTCAATGTTCAATTTTGAGTAGCATCACTCAATTTTTAAGGAACAATCATCTCCCTTTGATGATCCTTCCCGGATTGCCAACGATCGTCACCCCATCCGGCACATCCTGCAGGATTACGCTGCCTGCACCAATGATCACATCCTTCCCGATCCTTACTCCCTGTTTAATTACAGAGTTGGCGCCGACAAAAGTATTCTCCCCTACCTGAACATCCCCGTTCAATACCGCACCGGGCGCAATAAAGGTGAAATCCCCGATCGTGCACCCGTGCTCGATAACAGACCCGGTATTGCAAACCGCGGTTTTCCCGAGTGTTGTCAGGGCGTTTATGGAAACATTGGCGGAAATAAAATGCCCGGCAGAAAGTTTTACGGAAGGAGAAATGACCGCGGAGGGGTGAATGGCGTTGACCGGTTCACCCAGGAAAGGAAACACGGATTCATAGACCTTCCGGCGAAGCAGGTTATTGTTTCCGATTCCAATGAAATAATCATATTGTTTTAATTTCTCCAGCACCGCGGGGTTCATTTCCGGACCCAGGTATTCCAATCCAAAAGGGTTTTCTTCCTTGGGATCATTATCACAATAGGCGGTCACCGTATAGCCGCTGGCGGTTAACAGGTCGATCCCCGTATGGGAATGACCGGAATACCCTATGATCGCCACTGGTTTTTTCATGCTGTTTTTTTTAGCTGTAAAAGTTCAAGGTACTTTTGACGGATGCATTCATGCAGGTATTGCTGGCTGAACTTTTCTTCGATCTTTTTTCGCAAATTGACTGCATAGCCTTTCATCTCACCCGGTGACCCGAGGGCATACTGCAGTTTTTCCAGCAGGTCATCCGTATTGCGTGGCTGGAACAGTAACCCGGTCTCCTTATGCGTTACAATATCCACGCTCCCTTCGATCGCAGAACAAATAATGGGACAATTCATGGCACCTGCCTGCAGGAGTGTATTCGGGAAACCTTCCCGGTACGAGGCGTGGATCAGCAGGTGCGCGATATCCATGAAATATTCGACATGATCGCTCCAGTCGATATGAATGATCGCCGGGTGTGTTTTTAATAGGGTTCTGGCTTCTTCCGATATCGGGTCAAGATCATCTTCAAAAGCACCCAGGACGATCAGCCGGAGCCGGTTATTGTCGCCGTAAACAATGCTGAAAGCTTTCAGCACTTCATCAATCCCCTTATCTTTTACGATACGGCCCATATTGAGCAGGTACAGGTATTGCTCATCATAATTAACCAGCTTCTTTATCTCCTCCAGTTTTCCCGGGAGGATGGCGCCCTGGGAATACCGCTTCAGGTCAACACCATTACTGGATCCCTGGCCGATCACCTGCAACTTTGATTCTTTTACCAGTTTGTTCTGTTTGATATAATCCAGGAGGGAGAAACTATTCGGCCATACATGGTGGGCCGCCCTGGCTGTCAGTTTTTCCATGAATACCAGTACCCGTCTTTTAAACCCGGTAGCGGTCATAAAGCGTAACCCGGCAATGGTATGAATGCGGATCTTCACCCCCGCCATCTTCGCGGCCAGCATCGCCAGCAGTCCGGCCTTTGGCGTATGTGAGTGTACGATATCCGGTTTTTCCTGCCGGAATAAACGGTAGAGCCGGTAGAGTGATACAAGATCCTTAAGGGGAGTGATCTGCCGGGTCATGTGTACGATACGGTTGCGACAGCCTTCATTCTTCAGCAGGTCGGGCCATTCCTTTCCTTCACTGCTGACCATCAACACCTCGAATCCGCTCTCATTCATGTAACGCATCTGGTTAAAGAGAAGGTATTTCAGTGAAAGCGGGGCCGTGGTGATGCGGATGAGTTTGGGCATGGGCTAAAACCGGGATCTCCGGGTGGGAGGTATTGCAATATTGATCACTTTATTGAACCAAACCGGGTATTGCAATCCAGCCTTGTTATACAGGAGGATCAGGAAAACCAGGTAAAAGGGCATACTGGGAATCTTGTACCGTGACAAAGCCCCGAAATTGGCGGTAGAAACCCCTACCGCTACGGCAAATACGATGGAAAAGACAAAACACAGGAGTATTACTGAATCAGAAAAAGCCAGGCTGAAAAACTTTCGCACTCCCTTCCTGAAGAAAAAGAAAAGTGTCAGGAAAAGAAAGATACTCGACTCAATGCTTGACAATAAAGCAATGGGCGTATTTATTTCCCAGAAAAAGGGACGAAAGAATGTGGCCATCAACCCCCCGAAGATCATTACCAGGGGACCGCCGGTATTGATCGTAAAATGCGAGTCCTTACCGCCAAGCTGCTGGTTGATCGCCGAATAAAGTCTTTGCTGCTCTTCAATATTTCCCGCCAGCTTATCGAACTGGTAATCCTGGGCAGCTTCCAGGGTTGTAAAATAGCGCATCAGGAAAAAACCCACCACCGACCCGACCCCGAATGCCAAAACGGTAAACACGGAGCTCAGGGTCTTGTTCTCGATACGTTTGTTCACTTCGGTGAACTGCCAGACAACGATCCCGAGCAACAGCACCAGCAGGATATACACTTTCATGATATAGAGGAAAAACCCGCATACAAGCAAGATTAAGATCGAGCTGAATATCTTTTCTCCCCGGAACAGGGTATAAAAGGAATACAGGATGAACCCTACCGAACCGAATGTGATGGGGTCCTTCAGCAACCCCGAACTCCAGAAAGCCACACTTGGAAGGAAGAGACAGGCTAATGCCAGTTCCTTTTTTAACCCCGGGAAATATTTGCGGAAAAAATTGAAAAGCCTGATGGCGCCTCCGAGGGCAAAGAACCCGAAAAGCATATTGATGCACATATAGCTTCCGTAAAAAGCCATCAGCGGGAAAAAAGCCAGTTTTGCCGGAAACAAATTGGCCGGTGCGATCATATACTGGTAGGTAAGATCCAGGTCATTACCATCATAATAGAAAAAATCAAACAAGGGGCTCCGGACGGTTATCTTCTGTGTTTTCAACATCAGCCAGAAGTTCCCGGAATCGTCCTGAACGGCAGCCCTCAGGTCTTTCGCGGCCTGATAAAAAAGGGCGGTATCGCCGCCCTTGAAATAAAATTCAGTGAGGAGGGTGAAGAAAACAACACAGATGACCTTAAAATTAAAGGCCCGGAAATACAAACTCCGGATTTCAGGATCGGGCTGCTTTTTTGCATGCGCCTTTAGAATGAAGAAGCATAGGAGTACAGCCGCCGGAAATAAAAAAATATCAGAGGGCGATATGAATCTGGCAAGTAAGAACACGTTCAGTCAGTCCTGTGAATAAAAAATGCCGGGCTTTTATTTATTAAAAGTTTTAACGCTCCCGAAAAGCGATAAAAATGCAGGCCACGAAGATGTGACCGAATAAGACTTTACGATCTTTTGCCGGGCCTCCCGCCCCATTTTCATTCTCCGGTCTGTGTCATTCAGCAGGAGTTCCAGTTTTCTGGACCACTCTTCCTGTAAATCACAAACATATCCGTTAATGCCTTCATCCACAATGTCGGCATTAACGCCTACAGGAGATACAACCGCCGGGATACCCAATGACATATACTGTATGGCTTTAAATCCGCATTTGCCCCGTGAAAGCTGATCATCATTCAGGGGCATCAGGCCGATATGGAAGTTCAGGAGGTCATCTACTTCCTTTTCCCGGTTCCATTGAATGAACCGGTAATTTTTTAATGGCAAATTCGGATCACGGTCCGCGATAACGATAAATATGAATGGGTGTCTTTTCTGCAGTTCCTGTAATGCCGGCAGAACAAGATCCAGGTATTTCAGGGTACTAAAGGTTCCGGTCCAGCCAATGCCGGGCTGATTTGTATTCTGATCCTGCATCCGGTTATGTACATTCTCCGTATCCACCACTGTGGGGATCACTATTACATTGCGGCAATACCGGCGGGCAAAAGCGGCCAGGAAATCATTCCCGACAGAAACGGTATGGGCCCAGCTGCAAATGGATGCAACCTTGCCATGGTTTTTCAACCAGCCCCCGGTGAATAAAGATAAATTCATAGGATACCACCCGGAATAAAAGTGCAAAGCGCCTGGCAAAGCCTTTTACAAGTCCCCATGTTTTCTGAAGCTTATGACCCTGCTGGTAAAGGATCCTCCAGCTTTTCAGATCCCAAAATGATGAAACCGTATAAGAAATATTTTCCCCCGCAAGAAAGGGGAGGTAATGTTCCAACCGGAAACGCTGCGAGGGGGCCTCGTGTAAGGGATAGGGCAGAACAAACAAGACTTTCATGGGGCCATCATTTTATACACCCTTTCATATCGTACCACCCCTTCCTTCAGATCGTAGTATTGCAAAGCCGCATCCCGTATATGCTTTGGATCATAGGACCGACCCCAACAGGTGTCCGCCGCTTTTTCCAATTCCGCATCCGTGAAGTCAGTGACCACAACACCGGTTCCGGACTCCTTAACGATCCTTCCCGTATCACCGATATCATTACAAACAATGGGGATCCCCATGGCCATAATCTCACCCTGTTTGGTAGGTGACGAAGCCTTTTTGGAATAAGCATCCTTAATAAAAAAAACGGACCAGTCACTTATCGCCAGGTAACCCGGCACTTCTCCCCGGCTAGCAGGTTGCACCCTGACCCTTTCAGCAGGGATCCCGTAACGGGCTGTTGCACGAAGTACTCTTTCCCTGCTGTCCTGTGTAATGAGTAAAAAAACAGCATCCGGTTTTCGCTTCAGCCATACGGAGAAGAAACGAAGCATCTCGTCGGTGAGATACCAACCCCCCAGCGAACCCAGGTAGGTCAATACACTCATGCTCGCGCCGATACCCAGGTTTTTCCGAAGCTCCTCCTTTTGCTTACTGTCAATTTTATTGTAGTCAAAAAGATCAAGGTCGGCGCAACAGGGAATTACGGTTATCTTATCCGCCCCTACCCCATAAGCTTGTACCAACTCTTCTTTCGCCTTATGCGTCAGCGAAATGATATGGGTGGCAACCGCCAGGTATCTTTTCTCTTTCTTTTTAAATACCCGGTAGGCGTAACGGTAGATGGGGTTCTTAAGATTCCATAACCCACTGTCAACGCGTTCATCCACCCAGAATCCCCTCATGTCAAACAGGAAGGGTATCCCCGTTTTTTTAGTGACCTGGAGGGCAGCCGCCGCGGAAATATAGCTACGGGCATGCACCATATCAATCGACTCATCGCGGCATATGGCGGCCACTTTCCTGTTCAGCTTCCACTGGTCATAGAATTTTGCCAGCACCGGTGGCCGGGAAGAAAAATTCAGCGTGGTCCACCTGATCCCTTGTTTTTCGAGCATTGCCCTGATCGATGGGCCTCGTTCAGCCAGCCTGTCCTTTTTTTCAACACTCAGTAAATGGAATTGATATCCCAAACGGGTGAGACCGACAATATAGGGGATCACCTGGCTCTGACCGAGGGGATCGGTCATGCCATCGTAGGATATATATAATACTTTTTTCAAAAGCGAAACCTCTCAACTTCACAAGCGCTTATTACTATTATTCACCGACTTTTCCGAAGAAGTTTAAAATAGTTGAAGGTTGTTGAAGGGAGCTGAAGATTGCTTCGGAATTCCAAAAAACATTAAACCCTTTTCAACCACTATTCAACCACATTCAACATTATTCAAACATTCACATCCATCTTCTGTACCACATCTGGAACATCAGCAGGTACCAGATCCTGGTATGTAATTGTTCCTTCCCGTTATAGAACGCTTTGACCAGTTTGTGTATCTCCGATACATTAAACAGACCCTGTTGCGCCAGGAAAACAGGATCGGTGGCTTCGTCCACAAAATGCTTGAGTTCCTTTTTCAGCCATCCCGCTATGGGTATCCCAAAACCCATCTTGGGGCGCTCCATCATGGATTGGGGGACATATTTATGTACGATCTGCCGGAGGATGTATTTTTTGATCCCTTTATGCAGCTTATAGTTGGATGGGAGCCGGGCGGCAAATTCAATGATATGCTGGTCAAGGAAAGGTTCGCGGCCCTCGAGGCTGACACACATGGAGGCGCGGTCCACTTTCTGTAAAATATCATCCAGCATATAGGTCTTGTAATCGATCGCCATCATGTAGCTCAGGTCGTCGCTGTATTCCTCCCGGAGTTGTTCGTCAAAATAGGTGGGCAGTGATGCCGTTTCCGGAAGCAATAACCTTTGCAGTTCATCATCGAAAAACAGCCGGCTCATATTATGCAATAGTTCCTTCGGGCTATTATCCTTCAGCAGGTGCATTAATTTCTTATACCGTGTAGTGAAAAGAGGCTGGCGGCTGAAGTAAGGGACCTTATGTGCGGGAATATGCTGCATCATTCCGGCCATCCCCCGGCGCAGCGGTGAAGGGATCCTGTTGAGTTTATTTTTTACTCTTGCGATGTAATCATATTTATTATACCCCGCAAAGACCTCGTCACCTGCGTCCGCGCTCAGGGCCACGGTCACCTGCTGTCTCGCCAGCCGGCTGACCAGGGTGGTCGGTATGGCGCTGCTGTCGGCAAAGGGTTCATCATAATAAAAGGGAAGATCGGGGACTATTTCCAGGGCTTCTTTCGTGGTGCAATAGTAACCGGTATGGTTGGTTCCCAAATGGGCGGCTGTTGCTTTGGCAAAGGGAGCTTCATCCAGACCCGCGTCATGTACCCCGATGGTGAAAGTATTGATCTTCGCCGGGCTGTTCTTCTGCAGGAGCGCGGTAACACAGGTACTGTCGTACCCTCCGCTCAGGAACACCCCCACCGGTACATCCGCCACCATCCGGTACTGAAAGGCTTTTTCGAGAATTTTTTCTGTTTCCGTGATCGCCTCCGGCAGGCTGATATCCAGTTTGGGTTGATTATAATGATCCAGCACATCCCAGTATTTTTCAATATCCACCCGGCCGTTTTTTAAATCCAGGGTCAGGTGATGACCGGGCTGCAACTTGCGGGCATGCCTGAATATGGAATGCGGTGTGGGAACATACCCGTATTGCATATAAGCAGCAAGGGCATCCGTATCCAGTTCTTTCTCGAACCCCGGGTGTTCGTGGAATGATTTCAGTTCCGAACCAAAAAGAAATAACCCCTTTTTATGATACCAGTGAAAGGGTTTTACACCGGCCCGGTCCCGTACGCAAAACAATAATTTTTTCTCCTTATCATAAATAACGTAAACAAACATGCCAATGAATTTCCGCAGGCTCTGTTTCCCCCATTCTTTATATGCGTGCAGTATGACCTCGGAATCGGAGTGAGTCCTGAAGGAATGTCCTTTCGCGATCAGTTCATCCCGGATCTCGTTATAGTTGTATATCTCACCATTGAAAATAAGCTGCAGTTCCCCGTATTGCATGGGCTGGGAGGCCGCGTTGCTCAGGTCGATGACGGATAAACGCCGGTGGCCAAGTCCCACAATTGCCTCCGGGGTTTTGTCAATATAATGCCCGTCCCCGTCGGGTCCGCGGTGCCGGATGATATCCGTCATGCGGGTCAGGACCTCATCGGCAGTATATTTTTTGAAATCAACAAATCCGGCTATGCCGCACATGCATATTAATTAAATGAGTATAAAAGTATATTAACCACAGAGATCACGGAGGAAATATAAAGTGTATCTCTGTGTCCTCCGTGGTAATAAAACCACAGAGCGCACAGATAAGCTTCTCAGTGCCCTCCGTGGTAAAAAAAACCACTGAGATCACGGAGGATATATAAAATGAATCTCGGTGCCCTCCGTGGTAAAAAAAACAAAAAGCGCACCCACATTCTCACTTTTCTTCGTTTGCCACTTGCAACGGTTTGGGCCTCACAAGCGCTTTTATCCAACCGGAAAAAGTGGCCATATCGGTTACCAGGGTGATAAGCGTCACCATAAAAATGACAGCGGGATTGAATAGGGTTTGGATGCCGAATTCGGGACGGTGCTGATATATCCTTTTTACCGACCTGGCCAGCATCCAAGCCGGCACCCCGAGGAACCAGGCCCAATGATGAAAAAAACCAGGCAAACAAAAGACGAGCATGAGCAGATAATGCCGGAGTACACCGTAATGCCAGTGAGCCTGGCGCCTGGCCCATACATTGTACATAGAGTAAAGATCGAATTTCCTGAAAGTGGATGCAAAGCCGGGTTGAAGTTGCCACCAGGCCATTGAGTCAGGAGCATGGGCAGATTGGAAACCTGCCGAATCGAGTTTTTCCATGAAAACAAGGTCTTCGGTGGCCCTCCAGTCGGGGAACCCGCCAACTTTTTCCCAGGCTTCTTTTTTAAGCAAACAGGAAACTACCGAGCGATACCTGATCGAACCCGGTTTTAATGCCGGTACATAGGCGATTGCGGCACAACGCTCAAAAAAACTATCCAGTTGCGGTGAAAAATTACCATAGATGACGGAACAGGCCGGTTCTTCGTTTCTTTTTTCAGCCATAAACTTCAGCCAGTTCCTGTCCAGCCTGATCCCCGCGTCGGTAAAGGCGATCCAATTATTTTTCGAGGCAGCCGCCCCGGTATTACGTCCTTTTCCGGGATATGCCCGGCCGGCTTTGATTACACGATAACGGGAATCAGTATTGGTTTGTGCGGTGATCTTTTCTACGGTATCATCCGTTGAGCCTCCGTCCACGAAGATGATCTCATCCGGCTGCAGGGTTTGCTCCTTAATGGACCGGATCAATTCAGAGATCGAAGCGCTTTCATTGAAAACAGGTATGACCAGTGAAATACCGGAGTGTACCGACATCTTGTTTATTTGGCCCGGGAAGTTTTACCGAATAACCCGCGGAAGCGCCTGTAAAGAAAGGAGTTTCCGAATGAGCAATAAAAGAATTTGTGCAAGGCGCGGGGTGAAAAGATCCCTGCCGGGTTGACGGCAAATGCTTTCCGTGCCATTTTCGCGGCCGATCTTTTATCATCACCCTGGAGAAAGTAACCACCGCTTGTAAAGTACATGTTCATCATTGCCTTTTTTTTACCGGCAAGGATAGCCGGCGGGAGGTCTGTTCGTGAAAAATATTTATTGTACATATAGGCCAGTTCCGGGGCCGCTTTTTTAGACTGGGCCACGGTCTTGGATTCGGCATGCAACCGGTAGGTGGACCAGAGCTCCGGTATGTAATCAATTTTACAAAATAAACCGGCGCGGAGCCAGAAATCCCAGTCCATGAAATAATAATACGTGGGGTCCAGCTCCCCTGCTTTTTCCATTGCGGACCGGCGTATAAAGGAAGAAGGCTGGGAAATGGGATTTTCACAGCCCGTCACAAAACGAGTGTAATCAAAAGGGGGCAGGGGGCGTGTTCGTTCCAGGGGCGTACCGTCGGCTTCGGTAAAGATGGAATCGCCGAATACGATCCCGGTTTCCGGGTGAGCCAGGAGGTATTCTACCCCTGCCTTAACGGCACCGGGCAGGTAGGTATCATCTGAGTTCAGCCAGGTGATGATTTCACCGGAAGTATTCCGCCAACCTTTGCTGATGGTGGCGGTCTGCCCCATATTCTGTTGCGTTTCCCAGCGGATGCGGCCTGTATATTCCTTCAGGATCGCTTCCGTGTTATCGGTGGAACCGTCGTTCAGGACCATGAGTTCAATATTGGGATAATCCTGTGAGAGTACACTCTCGATAGTATCCCTTAAAAATATGCCCTGGTTGTAAGCGGGAGTAATAACGCTCACTTTGGGTAGATTAGAATCCATGTATTGAGAAATAATGATTTGAAGTTGCTATTTTTTATCCTGGAGAAAATGAAGATTCTTTTCTTGAGATCTTTGAGTGCTCTGTGTTTAAGTACAAACCACGGAGGGCACGGAGTAAGAATCCCTGTGTACTCTGTGGTCAATCTTCAATCTCTGTGTGCTCTGTGGCTAATCATAAACCACGGAGGACACGGACCAAAAATCTCTGTGCACTCTGTGGTTAATTATAAACCACGGAGGGCACGGAGTAAGAATCCCTGTGTACTCTATGGTTAATCTTTAATCTCTGTGTGCTCTGTGGCTAATCATAAACCACGGAGGACACGGACCAAAAATCTCTGTGCACTCTGTGGTTAAATACAAACCACGGAGTGCACGGAGTAAGAATCCCTGCGTACTCTGTGGTTAATCTTCAATCTCTGTGGTTAAATACAAACCACGGAGGGCACGGAGTTCTATCACTTAAACTCTCTGTGTGCCCTGTGGTTAAAAACAATTATTGACTCAGATCTCCCAGCACAATTCGCTTAATCCCGTGCTTCAACATTTTTACGTTGAAGTTTAGCAGGTATCCGAGTTTAGAACCCGAAAGCTTCATATAAGTAAGCACCTGGGCTATATGCACATTATGAAAAGCTTCCACAGATTTTACTTCAACAATTACCTTTTTTTCAAGAAGCAGGTCGATTCGATAACCGCACTCCATTCTTATTTCCTTGTAAACAACCGGAAGAGTAACCTGGGATTCAACTCGTAAACCCCTTGTTAGCAATTCATAATACAGGCAGGACTCATAAGTACTTTCCAGCAATCCAGGACCGAGTTGCTTATGAACATCCAATGCCGCATTCAATAATACTGTTCCGATTTCATTTTCATGCATCCGGTGATGAAAATAGAACTGACCGGGGACTGTGAAAAGAGAAAAAAACGGTGATTGAGGGGTTTTTTGTGTACTATTTTTTGTTTTTTAACCACGGAGGGCACGTAGTAAGAATCTCTGTGTGCTCTGTGGTTAAATACAAACCATGGAGGGCGCGGATTAAAATCTCTGTGTACTCAGTGGTTAATATTCAACCTCTGTGTGCTCTGTGGTTTTTCTTCAACCTTTTAACCACGGAGGACACGGAGTAAAATTCTCTGTGTGCTCTGTGGTTAATCACCTACTCACAGCCGCCTGCACCATTTCACTGATTGTTCGCCGCATATTGTACTCAAATTTCCAGTTGGGGTAATGATGCTGGAATTTACGCACATCGCTTACATACCAGATATGATCCCCGCTACGGGCCTCATCCAGTATAGTATAATCCAGTTTTTCACCACTGATTTCTTCTATCATAGTTATAGCTTCCAGCATGGAGATATTGGCAAAACGAGAGCCGCCGATATTATACACTTCTCCCTGCCTTGGGGCCTTGAAGAATTCCCAGAACGCGTTGATCAGGTCTTTGCTGTGGATATTGTCCCGGACCTGCTTCCCCTTATACCCGAATACACGATAGGGTTTATGATTCACCGTGCATAAGATCAAATAAGCCAGGAATCCGTGCAATTCCGCACCGCTGTGGGCCGGCCCGGTAAGGCATCCGCCCCGGAAGATCCCCGTGTTCATCCCGAAATATTTTCCATATTCCTGCACCATGATATCCGCGGCGGCCTTGCTGGCCCCGAAGATGCTGTGCTTGGAATTATCGATACTCATGGATTCGTCGATACCGAATTCGTAATAAGGATGCGAGGGTTCGATCTCCCAGCGCGTTTCCCGTTCCACGAGGGGAAGGAAGTTTGGAGTGTCCCCGTAAACTTTATTGGTGCTGGTGAAGATGAAAACGGCCTGCGGGCAGTGAAGCCGGGTGGCTTCGAGCAGGTTAAGGGTGCCGGTGGCATTCACGCTGAAATCGGTAAAAGGTTCCTTTGCCGCCCAGTCGTGCGAGGGTTGTGCGGCGGTATGAATCACACCGGCAATGGAGTTGTTGTACTCCGAAAAGATCTTTTCAATGGCGGCATAATCCCGGATATCCGCCGGATAATGCCGGTAATTGGGGAAGGACTCTTCGAGTTTTTGACGGTTCCACCCGGTACTGGCCCCTTCCCCGAAGAAATAGGCCCTCATGTCATTGTCGATACCCGCAATGCGGTATCCCTGTTCGTGAAAAAATTTGCAGGCTTCACTTCCGATGAGACCTGCCGAGCCGGTAACAAGTATAGTTTGCATAAATCCTATTAATGAAAGATTTGTTTCTTAATTCTTCGTATCCATAGTGGGTATGCCGATCTACAACCGGGCATTGGCGGAAATCGGCGATCTGCTTCCCGGAGGCTTTTCCCATTCTGTATGATAGCCTCCGAAAAATAATTTTCGAATGCATCTACCATCTTTTCGATGCTAAAATTCATTCCTGTTTCCCAGGCCCTTTTCCGCAAAGTATGCAAACAGGTAAGGTCTTTGGAGAGATCAGCTATTTTATTTGCGAAGGAAATTGTATCTCCTACCGGGAAGATAAATCCACTGAATCCGTTTTTGATCAATTGTTCATTACCACTTTGAATGTTAGTAACTATCGGACAGCAACCGTTCGCCATGGCCTCAACCAATGCGATACAGAACCCTTCATAAGCTGATGTCAGAATGAAAATGGAAGATTCTCTCATAGATGCAATCACTTCCGAAGGAGCAAGCCATCCATGAAATTTTACACTTCCCGAATCGATTTCCATCTGCAAAGCCTCCTCCATTTTATTTCTTTCAGTCCCATCGCCAATAATTGAAAATTGAAATGATAACCCCCTTTCAGATAAATGATGGATAATTTTTATTATATCTGATACCCTTTTCTGCTGTTCCTCCAGCCTCCCAACATACACAAGCTTTAAAGGGCCTTCTTTATCCTGAGTGGGTGGTAACAAATTGATGGTTACACCATAAGGTATCCATCGGGTATCTCCAGGGGAAATTTGACAACTTGAGATAAATTGGTCACTCACCTGCTTACTTACACCAACCACTTTTGTTAGAAAAGAATGATAGTGTCGTACCGGTTGGTAAAAGGTTTCTGAATCCGTGTGACCAATTGCCATGGTGGCTATTGTGGGATCAAGTAAGGGCAGAGCGAGCCACCCAATGTCTGGAGATACAGAAACCAGGTAAAGATCGGGATTCATTTTGTTGACCCAACCGGCAAGAGACACGGCAGCATCTTGCTCAAGCATATTATTATCCCAGATTGTGTCATGCAATACAACTCCTGAGCTTTCAAGCGCCGGTTGTACACGTTCATCAGGCCGACCTGCCGATACAAGATGTACCTTATGGCCCCTTTCCACCAGCCCCTTTAACAGGTTAGGTAAAAAGGTTTGCGCACCGCCGATTAATGGTCCCTGCAATGTGGTATCAACAATAACTATAATCAAAGCGTCCTCAATAATTTTTTTTCAAAATCCAACAGATCAATCCTGAGGTTACAGCCCCGACCTACCAATGATAAATCACTATCCGGTGTGCCGTTATAATAATAATAATCGTGACCCATCGAGTCCGAAAGGTGCCAGTAACCAACATTCGACGGGCCATTTTCTCTTTTCCTAAGTTCTACCATTTTACCTCCAGTAGGCATAAAGACACAATTCGTTAAGCCCGCACCATGAAGACCACAAATCACTGATGCAGATGAAAAATATTTGAATTGCTCACTAAAACTGAGCAGATCCGTATTCACAATCTCAAAATTGTATGCCCTTAAAACTGGAAGTAACTCCTTTTCGTTGGTGACTTTTCTGTACCTTGCCTTATCCCGTGAAATATAAAAGCGATCTTTCCCACCGGAAAAATTTTGCGTAAATGTATGATGAAGTCTCTCCATCAATTTTTTATGCATTTGACCACTTTTAGTGATCCTTGTCAAATAAAATAGGTTCTTTATACTGTAGAAGGAACTTTCATCCATCCATATGATGTCCCGGAACCGGAGATCAAGTCTTTTCAGGGATTCAGTTGCAATATTCCTGGTATAAGGGGTATCCGGAATGAGCAATGAAAAATCACCCGCCATCTCACTTAGGCTAATCAACTTTGGCAAAACATCACAGAACCAGTGAAAATGACCAGCCGACCAGCTGTCTGTTACCAGAAGGTACTTTGTTTTATTACCAAGATTTACCTTTTTACCAGCCAGTATCTTCTTTATAAGATGTCTACCTCTGTAATAAGAACCAAGATCTTTTGAGGCAAGGGTTTCTTTAAGCAGTATTCCTCTCTTATACACAACAGAGTCAGGTGAAACCCAAACATTATTAAGGGGTAACAGCGCTGAATCGAATGTTTTATAGGTTTTTTCCCCCTCGTAATCCAGAATATCATTCAGGAATAAATTAGAAGGAAACCTATGAGTGGTTGTCGTTGCTTTTGTTATTAGCATTTAGCTTCGAATCACGCGTTTCCTAATGTATCCACATAATAAGCATTCAGAACCGCAAAGCCTTTTAAATTGTATCCCATTAACCGGAGGTGGTTATAAATCCTCGTTTCGCTGATATTCTCAATTGAATGACATTCAATTATAATGACTTTTGGCCTGTATTTATTAAAATCCAGTCCTTTAATCACTTCAAAGTCATGCCCCTCAACATCCACCGACAAGAGATCAATCTTGAGACCTGGCTTGAAATGTTGATCCAGTATCGAGGTGAGTGTCTGAGTTTTAACAGTCTCCCTATCGCTCTGATCAAATGTCCAGAGCTTCTCCCACTCCTTTAATCTCTCCAAATCAATAGTGCTTACAGCTGATTCTTTGGATTTATGAAAGGTCACTTCCTTCTCCGAGTCGGAGACTGCGGCACAAATCGAAATGTCCTTTTTCCGAATCCGTTTGCACTTCCTGATCAGTTCCTTGTTCGCATCGATATTGATACCCGTCCACCCCTGCAAATAAAAACTAAATGTATTGGAGAACCTGACCGGTTCATTACAACCGACATCCACGAATACACCTTTTTGTTTGTGAAATGATATCTTCTGCTCCTTGCGAAAAAGAAAATGTGATGGGCAACCGAAATAGTTTCCTTACAAGGCTAATAAATATTAGACCTACTGCTATACCTGCCGGCAATAAACTGAACCATTTCAATTTTCTTTTCATTTTGATTGTTTATTGCAGGTAACTATCATATAGCGCCCTGTATTTTTCGATCATTGTTTCCACGGAGAATGTTTCCAATGCTCTTTCCTGATTTTTCCGCGCAAGTTCTTTCATCTTTATGGGATCTCCCAACAACGCAACAATCCCGCTTGCCAGTTCCTCTGTATTTCCATAGGGAACCAGTGTGTCCTTGTATCCTAATATTTCACCCAACGCACCAGTATCATAACCTGCAATTACTTTGCCCATACCCATTGCAAATGGAGAAACCTGGCCAAAGCTTTCATCATGTACCGGTGCAACGAATAAACTGAATTTTTGATAATGTTTTGGGAGTTCCTTATAGCTTACAAATCCGGTAAATGTGAAATTCTTTTCCAGGCCGGCATCCCGAACCTTTCTTTTATACAGGTCAAAGTAAAGACCCCCTCCCACAATATAGCAATGAACAGTTGGTTTTAAACGGACTACTGCTAAAAAGACATCAATTGATTCTTCATTTAGCTTATCGTTATCCAGCCGGTAAACCATTCCGATAGCATCAGGTACGTTGCTTACTGCACTATCGAAAGCAAAATGACTGAAATCCGAACCCGGGTAAATTACCGAATTACGAACATTATTATTACCATTGAAATGGTCACGCACATATGCACTTACATACACATTATGCACGACTGCTGAAGATATAAAAGGGCTGGTTGGAACATTTACATTCTGTATGACCCGAATTCCCAGATCCTCACAAACTTTGAAAACGCCATAATACCAAAACGCCTTTCCCTCAAAACGGGTAGATTCTCTTACATAATAATGAATATGGACTATTGCAGGTTTCTCCTTCTCCAAAAATTCATACATCTTTCGCATTTCATCAATAGAAAATTGATGAATATCAACTGGTTGGTAAGGAAGGGGGTCTGAGTAATCAGGAACAATAACCTTGTGACGGTATTTATGTGATGTACGTTCAATAATATCCACCACCAATTGGGTACTGCCCCCGATTATAAAATTGGCAATGACATGAATGATCTTTATATCGCTTACAGAAGGCTCATTCTTCAATATGTATGGTTTCAGAGAATTAGTCTTCTTCGCTTGCCGATCAAAAAATACATGTAATTTCAAAAAAAGCGAAGAAACTTTCAAAAGCAACTTTCTCATCATATTCAATTACCGTCTATAGCAAAAAATGTTCAACTGCATTTCATACCCGGCAGACGCGTTCTGAATAAACGGGTAATCCTGGTTTTTCCATGCTTCCCGGATATAATAACGAAATCCAGCATCCCGCAACCATTCCAATATTTCGCCTAAATACTGTTGTTCATTTGCCATCACATGATATTCCAGGAAAAGCTTGTCCACATTTGACAACTTGTCCCTGCAATCCTTAATAACTTCATATTCGGCGCCCTCAATATCGATTTTAAGAAAATCAATGCTAGAATCCAGCAGATCACGAAGGCGGGTCGTATTTACCAGTACTTTTTGAGCACTACCGGTATTTCCACTTATCAAGCGGCCTCCGAGCGCCCCTTCTGAATTAAATTCCAGTTGTGTGTCTTCCACCCAAATAGCCCGGTTAACCAAATTGATATCCGTCAGGGAATAAGAGGCAACATTGCGCTCCAAAATCTTGAATATAAATGGA